>JBJMGU010000011.1:0-96041 GCA_045807765.1 Blastocatellia bacterium | reverse complement strand
GGGCACAGGCGAGATCACGCTTTATATGTTCGGCGGCCTGGCGTCATTAAACGGCCAGCCGGCGCAGCCGATGTCGGAATTCAAGATCGCCATTGTCGGCCCGGCGGCGAGCTTCCTGATCGGCATGATCGCTTACCTGATCGTTGACCTGTTCATTCAAGGGACGACGCACCGCGCGGTCGGTCAGGTCTTTCGCCACCTCGGTTTCGTCAACTGGTTTCTTGCCGGCTTCAACATCCTGCCGGGGCTGCCGCTTGATGGCGGACGGGTCTTCCGCGCGCTGCTGTGGAAGATGAATAAGAACTTTCGCGCCGCGACGCAACTGGCCGTGCGCTCGGGGTTGATGATCGCGCTGACGTTGATCCTCACCGGCATATATTACTTTTTGAAAGCGCCCGATTACGGCATCACTGGCATCTGGCTGCTGACGGTTGGGTTGATCATCGCGCTGATGCTCGGCACCACCGAAGGGCGTAATTTCGGCTCGTGGCGCGTCAAGCGCGGCACGGTCGAAGACGTGATGAAGCGCGACGTTGTGCAGGTGCCGCCAACCATGAAGGTCTCGGACTTCGTCAACAAGGTTCTGAGCAACAATCATTACACCAGCTTCCCTGTGGTAGATAACCGACGGCTCCACGGTCTGCTGCTGCTCGATGAATTAAAGAGCGTCCCCAAAGCGCAATGGCCGCAGTTGCTGGCGCGCGACGTGATGCGCCCGGTCAACGACGCTATGTTCATGAACATCAACACGCCGCTGGCGCAGGTACATTCGCTGTTGCAGAGCAACGGCATTGGCCGCGCCATCGTGCTGGACGCCAACGGCTACATCGCCGGCTACGTTAGTCTGAACGATCTGGCGGCGACGCGGTGAAAGAGAGACGCGGGAACCGAGGCGACGCGGCGAGGGAAAGAACGAGAGACCAGCGGCTTGCCTTCTTTTCCCTCGGCTGTCCTTCCCCGCGTCGCCGCGTCGCCGCGTCATTTCTTTTCTGTCGGGCGGTTGCGTTTCAGGTAGGCATTCAATCCCGCAAAAAGCGACGCCGCGACGCGGTCGCGGAACTGTGATGTTTGTAACAAAACGTCGTCCTGGGGATTTGATAGGAAAGAGACTTCCGCGAGCACGCTCGGCATGGCTGCGCCCAGCAGCACAACGAAAGCCGCGTGCTTGACGCCGCGATTCATCGCCGTGCGCGGCGATGCCGCGCCGATGCCGCGCACCAATCCCGATTGAATGTAGCGCGCCAGCTCGCGCGATTCGGCGACGCGGTTGCCGACCGTGACGCTGGCGACAACCGGACGGGCTTTGTCCGCCGGCGTTTCCGCAGCAACACGGGCGTTTTCGCGCGCCGCAGTGTCGGCGTCTTCTTGTGGCGCCCGATCTGGACTGAGGAAATAGGTTTCGACGCCCGAAGCGACGCGCGCCGGGCTGGCGTTGGCGTGAATCGAGATGAAGAGGTCGGCACGGCGTGAGTTCGCAATCGCCGTGCGTTCTTCGAGCGCGACGAAGCGGTCGCTGTCGCGTGTCAAAATCACTTCGACATCCGCGTACCGATGCTTGATGTAAGCCTGTAGCCGACGCGCCACGTCCAACACCAGGTCTTTTTCGCGCATGCCACTGGGGCTGATCGTGCCGGTGTCGTGGCCGCCGTGCCCCGGATCGATGACGATGCGCTTGATGGGCGCTTCCGCGGCTTTCGCGTCCACCTTTGTGCCCAACTCCTGCGCTGCCGCTGCCGGCGCGTCGGTCGGTTTCGTCGCGGCAACGGAACTCATCGGCAGAATCGGCTCGTTGATTTCCGGCAAGCTAAAGATGGCGTTGCGGTCAGCCGTATTCGCGCGCGGTCGAACCGTTTCCGCGCTGCGCGTGGCGGTCCGTACGGTTGCGGTTGCGGTTTCGCTTACAGCCCTGGCGCTTGCTGCTTCTTTGTGCCGGGCGGCGTCAACGTCTCGTGCCGTGTCGCGCGCCGATGTACTGGCCGCGCCCGCGGCGTGCAGGTCAACGACGATGCGGTCGGGTTGCGACAGCCGGAAGGCCGAGTAATCCATCAGCGAGCCGACTTCGATATCCACCTGAACCCTTGCGCCGGCTGCTGTGTTTGTCGGCGAGGCGGTGTTTGCCGCGCTGCTCTCGGCGACCGTGATGCGCTTCAACAAGGAAGAGTCGCTGACGATGAACCGTCTGCCATAAAGCGCCGAAGCGACCAGCGCGCTCGCCAGCCGAATCGTTAAATGATTGCCGGCGCGCTGTTGCTCAAAGCCGACTTCGTTCGACAGATCGATGACGATGCGCGCGTAATCCGGCCCCGCGAAGCTGCGGACGTTCATCAGCCGTGGCGGCCCTGTCAGCTCATCCGTGCCATCGCTGCGGCGTTCGCCGGCCATTGTCACGTCAACCGGACGATGCGCCAGTTGTGCCTCGAAGCGCGCCAGCACGGCGCGGGCTTCGCGCGCCAGGATCGAATCGGGAAAATGGCTGATCAATTCTCGATAAGCGCCCGCCGCGCCGTCCAGGTCTTGCAGGTTCTCTTCATAAATCTGCGCCGCGTTGACAAGCGCCTGGCCGACAAAAGCGCTGTGCGGGTGTTCGTTGACCAGACGGCGATAGCTTTCGATGGCTTGTTGATAGAGCGCCGCGTCGCCGCTGACGTCGGCCATTTCGCGCTGCAACTCGGCGCGCGCTGCCAGCGATTCAGCCGAATAAAAGTTATCGGCGTTCAGGCGGACGACCTGTGAGTAAGCATCGAGCGCGCGCCGGTAATCGCCGAGGCTGCGCGCTTCGAGCGGGCGCTCGTGCAGGGCGCGGCTCAACTGGTCGGCGTAATCGAAAAGGCTTTCGGCGAGCGTCCCGGTCTTGCGCGCCGGGCGCTCAGGGTTGGCGGCGTTGAGGATGGGCCGCGCCGTCAGGCAGAAGACGACCGCACAGATCACCACATCCGCGATCAACTTGTGTCGTGCTCGCCTGAACATAAGACTTTGAATCACTGGAGACGTTGTAGTCAGGGCCGGGTTTTAAGTCAAGAAATTTTTTCCTGCCCCACGTGGGGAAGGAGGCAGGAAGCAGAAGGCAGGAGACAGCTATTCGATCTCAAAAGCTCTGCGCAGCACAATGATGAGCAGCAAGTCACCAACTGCTTCCTGCTTCCTGCCTTCTGCTTCCTGGTTCCTGCTTCTAATAATTATTCGACAGCCGTCCGCCGGCGAAGGTTTCGGCAGCCGGCGCAAGCGGGCCAGCGGTCGCCGCTTTGGTGTGCGCGACCTTGCCCTTCACGCGGTCATAGCGCGCCGAGATGCTCTTTACGTACGCCTGCGTCTCGCGATAACGCGGTACGCGGTAGCCGGAATTGACCACCGCATTTTCGCCGGCGTTATAACCGGCCAGCACCAGGCTGATGTCGCCGTTAAACTGGTCGAGCAGGAAGCGCAAATAGCGCGTGCCGCCTTCGATATTCTGCTGCGGGTCATAAATGTTGGTGACCCCGAAACGCGCCGCGGTGCCGGGCATCAATTGCATCAACCCGCTCGCGCCTTTGTACGAGCGCGCTCGCAGGTTGAAGCCCGATTCCTGGCGCATGACCGAGATGATTAAGTTCGGGTCTACGCCGTTGCGCGCCGCCGACTGTTTGACATATTCATCGTATTTTGGATTGCCTGTAGTCTCGGCTACTGTTTCGACGCTCGGCGCAGTGACCGCGCCCGATATGACGATGGGCTGCGCCGCTACCATAGTCGGCGTGGTCGAAGTCGCGGCTTTCGTAGTCGTTCCTTTTACCGCCGAAGTTTTCAGCGCCGTGCCGGCTTTGGCGTCGGCGGCGGGCTTGACGGTTTCGTTGACAAGGACGAGCGTTGGCGTGCGCGGCGTGGCCTGCGCTTCACTCATAATGTCGGCGTTGCTCGCGAGGCGCGCTTCCTGGGCGCGCGCGGTGTCGGCGATCAATCCTAATGCACAGCCGAGCATCAGGACGGCAAAGAATCTCATGCGCGATCTCGCTTCGGGGTTGGCTCATGACACAACGAACGCAGGGGCATGCGTAAACACGGCCAGTTTAGTTCTGACCCCGAACCAAGTCAATAATAAGTTTGGTTTAACCGGTTGCTCGTGTTTTGCTTTCAACGGTTTAACCTCATCCTCTTTTACTGATTTGGATTCATTGTGAGGCGCCTTCCGGTCACGGCCTTCTATCCTGCCGCCATGCGCTGCTGGCGCAGGGCATTCACTCCGAGATAAATACTATAAAGTACATAGCCGTGGAACCCGGCGCTGAGATACTCGCCGAGCATCAACAGCACCACCCCATCCAGCCCGTACGCCACCATCCCGACCACAAACGCCCATAGCATCATTCGCCGTGCCAGTAGCCCGATGCCAACGAATATGCCTGCCCCGATCAGGTCGAATACCAGGGCTAAACCTGGACCTATCCCGCCAATTTGCTGCGCCACGGCGTCAGCGACTGCCGTGATCCCAAGCCCTAAAAAGAAGTGCCAGTTGCCGCCTAGATGCGTGGCAATCGAGTTGATCAGCGACAGCCCCGCAATCCAAAAGAACCAATTGGCTGAGCGGAAGACACGGTCGCGTACCTCGGCTGGCATCAACTCCGTATTCGACGGTTGGTTCCTCGACCCGTTTGCGTCAGCCGATATGGAAGGACCATAAGAAGGTGGTGTCTTTGAATCAGGAGTTTCCATTGTCGTTTTCCTCAACCTGAGAATGAATTGTGAATGTTTCAGTGACCACTCAATAACACCTGACGCCACCGTTCAGTGGGCGCGGACAACCGCTTCACCTGGCATCCCCGCCTTGGATGGTAACCCCCTAAGTTCTGAAACTCTCCTGATGGCGGCATTCGCCTCAACCGCACTGAGAGCATAGAAAGCAACCACGAATAGAGCAGCGGCGATTTTACCCGGCAAGGGAATCCTCATGACAAACCGCTTATTACAATGGGTAGCCTGCGGTCTTGCTAACGGAGCCTAACTCCTGCCTCATCTACTGCCTGCGGGCCAACGGCAGCCATCATATTTCAGCGTGACGGCGGACACGATACAAGAAAAGCATGAGCCAGGCAAGCCTGGATGAACTCTATCAGCTATCGCTTCGGGCTTCTGCCCGAGTTCACCCGCTCATCCGAGTGGACCTTTCCGGCGAGAAGAACAGAAATGGCAACCGTTCGCCATACATTTACAATGAACAATAAAAATAGGCAGGCCACCCCGCGCTAACGAGACAGCGTGGCCTGCCTTTGCCACAATGAGCAATGATGATTGCGCCGCACGGCCTCTGCGGCAACGCCTTGTTGGGCGCCTGATAAACCGCATAGATGAAACCGTAAACATCGTTTGCAAATTTCATGTCGCCTGTTGCTTCAGACTTTGAAGCCAGGCTTCTGCTTCACGGCTGGTACAAAATCGATACCTCGGAACGCCGGATAATTCAGCCAGCCATTGCGGATAGTTTCGCCTTTTGACGCGATAAGATTTGACCGCATGGCGTAGGCCCGAAAGGGCTCTTTCGAGCGTCATCCGATTGCCTGACCAGGTCGGCTGCCGGGTTATCACCCAGTGAAAATTGCGGAAGACACTGCGGCGACAAATGGTCAGCAAAGAATAGTCGAGCCAAATGATGCAATCCGCTCGACACCAGACCGATTCGCGCTCGTCGTCAAAATTGCCATCCAACACCCACGCTTCCTGATGGATGATCTCCCTGAGTTGCTGGTGAACTTTCTCTGATGAGGCCACCTTCCAGCCCGGCTCCCAATAAAAATGATCTGAGGCAATGAAGGGCAATCCCAGGGATTTGGATACGCGCTGTGCCAGCGTCGACTTGCCCGCACCTGATGTCCCAATAACTAAGATGCGTTTCATTCCGCTATCTCACTCCAGGCGGCCCACCGCCGCGCATCAGCCAATTCCCTCTCCGTATTTCTCACCCTCATGATAACGGCTCGACTTAAGGATGGGAACACAGCGGGTAAGTAAACCGACGCCAATCAATGCACGGCAAGCGATGGCAGCGGCAACACTCGCTCGTCTTCGTTCGCGGCGCAGGTCTGGAGCGCCTACTTGCAAGAGCGGCACTGCGACCGTCATCATCGCCAATTAGACGACCTGCCAGATCACCGATCAGAACATGGCGAACAATAGCTGCCAGTGCCTGCTGTTGCCAATGGGCTCAAAGCGTTGAGCGCGTCGTTGCAATCTGCACAGGCGATCCGAGATAATGCCGCCGTATCATCTGAACCAAAGGAGACTCGACGCGATGAACGGAATCCCACAACTCGGCGACACGGTGTTGAACTTCATTGATGGCCGCTGGCAACCTGCCGCTTCCGGCAAATGGACAGACCGCTTCGACCCTGCGGATCGCAGCGTGCTTGCGGGCCGCGCTCCCGATTCCGCGAGAGAAGACGCGCGGCAGGCTATCGAAGCCGCCGAGCACGCCTCTGACGCGTGGCGCGCATGGCCGGCGCCGCGGCGCGGCAAGCTGCTGTTCGACTGGCTCGCCTGGCTTGAAGCCAACAAAGACCACCTCGCCATGCTGCTGACCCGCGAAGAAGGCAAGACGTTGGCCGAATCCGTCGGCGAAGTGCGCCGCTCGCTCGACATCCTTGAATACACGGCAGGGATGGGCCGCCGGCTCGGTGGGCGCGTCCTTCCTTCGGAAGACGACAGTATCTTTTGCTACACGAACACTCAGCCGCTCGGCGTCGTCGGCTTGATCAGCCCGTGGAATTTCCCTGTGGCCATCCCTGTGTGGAAGCTGGCACCGGCGCTGGTTGCCGGCAATACCTGCGTGTTGAAGCCGTCGCCGCTGACGCCGATGACCGCGGCAATGCTGGTGCGCGGCCTCGAAGAAGTCGGCCTGCCGGCAGGCGTCGTCAATCTGGTGCATGGCGATGCCGAGCCGGGCGAAGAATTGATTACCAACGAAAGGGTACGCGGTGTGTCGTTTACCGGCTCGACCAAAGTCGGCAAGCTGATCGCGCGAGCCGCGAGCGACCGCTTATTAAAATTGCAATTGGAGCTGGGCGGCAAGAACCCGCAGATCATCCTCGAAGACGCCGACCTCGACATGGCGGTGGCGGGAGCGGCGGCGGGCGCTTTTGGCGCAACCGGCCAGCGCTGCACGGCGACCAGCCGCGCCATCGTCGTCGGTGATATTTATGACCAGTTCCTTGAGCGGCTGGTCGCGCGCGCCGCCGCGTTTCGCACAGGGCCAGGCATGCAAACGGGCATCGAGATGGGGCCGCTGGTGGACGAGCGGGCGATGGCGGGCGTGGCGCGCTACATCGAATCGGGCCGCCGCGAACAGGCGCGCTTCTGCACAGGCGGTGAAGCGATGCAGGGCGATGGCCTGGAGCGCGGCTTCTTCTTTCCGCCGACGGTTATCGAAGCGCAGCCCGACATGGAAATTGCCCGCGAAGAAATCTTCGGGCCGGTGCTGGCGGTGATCCGCGCCGCCGACCTGGACGAAGCGCTGCGGATTGCCAACGCGGTGCGCTATGGGCTGACGGCTTCGATCTTCACGCGCGACGTCGGGCGCGTCTTCCAGTTCGCCGAGCGCATCGAATCGGGCATGGTGCATGTCAACCGCCCAGGCGTCGGCGGCTATTCGCACGCGCCGTTCGGCGGCATCAAAGAGAGCGGTTACGGCGGGCGCGAAGTCGGCGACGCGGTGCTGGATTTCTACACAGAGGCCAAGACCGTTTACATCAACTACAAATGATGAATGATGAATGATGAACTGCCGGAGCTTGCGCCCATTGCAGCCCGGTGGCTTCTCCTTCATTCATCATTCATCATTCATCGTTCATCATTTCATGGGAAAATTTCTGTTCTATCTCGCCGCCGTCACGGTCGTAGCTTACGTCCTCATGACCATCGATCTATGGCAGGGCAACCGGCGCATCCGTTCACTTAAAGATATCGCATCGCTCGAACAAACGGTCTGGCCGCGCGTCTCTGTCGTCATCGCCGCCCGCAACGAGGCCCGCCACATCGAAGAAGCCTTGCAGTCAGTGCTCAATCAAGATTACTCCCCGCTCGAAGTCATTGTCGCCGACGACCGCTCGACCGACGAGACGGGCGGCATCCTCGACCGCATGGCCGCACGCAACGTGCGGCTGCGCCCGCTGCACATCACGGAGCTGCCGCCGGGCTGGCTCGGCAAGAATCACGCGCTCGACTTCGCGGCGCGGCAGGCGACGGGCGACTTTCTTCTATTCACCGATGCGGACATCATCATGCATCCGACGGCGATCCGGCGAGCCGTGAGCTATGCCGAGCGCGAACGCCGCGACCACATTACGATGGGGCCGGAAGGACATATGCCGGGCGTGATGTTGAATGCTTTTCTCGGCGTCTTCGGCCTGTTCTTTGCGCTTTTCGCGAAACCCTGGAAGGCGGCGGACCCGCGCAGCTCGCGCTTCATCGGCATTGGCGCATTCAATCTGGTGCGGGCGGAAGCCTATCGTCAGATCGGCGGTCATCAAAAGATTCGCATGCGGCCTGATGACGACATGAAGCTCGGCAAGGTGCTTAAGCAGAGCGGCTACCGGCAAGAGGTGTTGCATGGCGTCGGCATGATCTCTGTCGAATGGTACGCATCCGTGCGCGAGCTGATTGCCGGCACGGAGAAGAATTTCTTCGCGGGGCTTGAATACAGCCTGGCGCTCGTGGCGGGTGGGGCGCTGCTGCAACTCGTCTGGTTCCTCTGGCCTTTCATCGGCGTGTTTGTGACGCATGGCGCGACGCGGTGGCTGAACCTGGCCTCTGTGTTGATCGTGATGGCGGGCTACGCGCGCGGCGCGCGGCTGGTCGGCGCGCGCCGCCGGTATGCCCTGCTCTTCCCTTTTGCGGTTTTGCTGTTCCTCTACCTGATGTGGAACGCGACGCGCAAGACGATACAGAATGACGGCATCAACTGGCGCGATACGCATTACTCGCTCGCCGAGCTGAAGGCCAACAAGGTCTAGCCCTAGATTGACGCCTGCCATCGCCTGTAGTTAAATAATCGCGCTTTCACATATCGCATTAATCATCAGACTGGAGGATTCGATGGCCGCACAAAATCCGACGACGCAACCTGCAACCGACGACCTCGTTGCCAAACAGAAAGAGTACATCTGGCCCTGCGCTGCGACTTATTATAAAGAGCCAATCGCGCTCGAACGCGGCGAAGGCATGCAGGTCTGGGATACCGAAGGCAACCGCTACCTCGACTGCTTTGGCGGCGTGTTGACGACATCGGTCGGCCACGCGCGCCCGGAAGTCGTCGAAGCCATCAGCCGTCAGGCCGGCGCCATCGCTCATACCTCGACGCTCTACATCAACCGCCCGCAAGCCGATCTGGCCGCGAAAGTGGCCGAGATTACGCCGGGCCGCTTGCAGAAGAGCTTCTTCACCAGCAGCGGCACCGAAGCCGACGAGACCGCGATGGTGCTGGCGCGGCTCTACACCGGGCGCACCGAAATCATCGCCCTGCGCCACGCCTATCACGGGCGCTCGGTGATGAACATGACGGCGACCGGGCATTCGACGTGGAAGCACGGGCCGTCGCTGGTCCCCGGCATCGTCCATGCCCATGCGCCTTATTGTTATCGCTGCCCGTTCAACCTCAATCCCGAATCGTGCGCCCTGGAATGCGCCCGCGATGTCGAAGAGCTGATTCAGACTTCGACAACGGGAGAGATCGCCGCCTTCATCGCCGAGCCGATCATGGGAGTCGGCGGCTTCATCACGCCGCCGAAAGATTATTTCAAAGTGGTCACTGAAATCGTTCGCCGTTACGGCGGCATCTACATCTGCGACGAAGTGCAGACCGGCTGGGGACGCACAGGCGATCACTGGTGCGGCATCGAGCATTGGGAAGTCGAGCCCGAAGTGATGACCTTTGCCAAAGGCATGGCGAACGGCTCGCCCATCGGCTGCACGACGGCGCTGTCGGAGATCGCCGACAAGTACCCGTCGCTGACGTTTTCGACTTTTGGCGGCAACCCTGTGACAGCGGCGGCGGCGCTGGCGACGATCCGCGTCATCGAAGAGAACGACCTGCCGCGCAACGCCCGCGAAGTCGGCGGCTACTTGCGCGCACGGCTCGAAGAGCTGAAAGACAAGTATCAGGTGATTGGCGATGTGCGCGGCATGGGCTTGATGCAGGCGATTGAATGCGTCAAAGACCGCACGACCAAACAGCCTGACGCCGAATCGGTAGTGCGTGTCTTTGAAGAAACGCGGCGGCGCGGCGTGCTGATTGGCAAGGGCGGCCTTTACGGCAACGTCATCCGCCTGGGGCCGCCGTTGATTGCGAGCAAAGCGGATATTGACGAGCTGGTCACGGCGCTCGACGGCGCGTTCGCGGCGCTGTAAAACAGCTTGCCACAAAGACACAAAGGCACAAAGAATCACTATGGGATTTATACCTTTATCCCATCAAGAAGAAGACGTCGGCAAAGCGATTGTGGGGGCGGCTTATACAGTCCATAAGCAGCTAGACCCTGGCTTGTTGGAAAAGGTTTACGAAATATGCTTTTGTCATGAATTGAGCAAGCGCGGACTGCCATACAAAAGACAAGTTGATATACCGATTGTTTACGATGGGATCGTTTTCAACGAAGGGCTTCGGCTAGATGTCCTAGTAGATGATCTGGTTATCTGCGAATTGAAGGCCGTTGAACAAGTCAATCCAGTTTGGGAAGCGCAAGTACTCAGTCACCTTAAACTCACCGGTAAACGGTTGGGTTTTCTTATCAACTTCAGAGTGACTTTCATTAAGAGCGGCATCAGAAGATTCATCATGTGAATCTTTGTGAATCTTTGTGCCTTGGTGCCTTTGTGGCAAATTCTCGGCGAGGGCAGACCATGAGACTTTTGATTGAAAACGGACGCATCGTTACGGCGGTCGATGATTATCTGGCCGACGTGCTTGTCGAAGACGAAACCATCACCGTGATCGGCAAGAACCTTGCCCAGATCGTCGGCGAAGTCGACAAGACGATTGATGCCACAGGCATGCTGGTCATCCCCGGCGGCATCGATCCGCATACTCACATGGAGTTGCCTTTCGGCGGCACCTCTTCGTCGGACGACTTCCACACAGGCACGCGGGCCGCCGCCCACGGCGGGACGACGACGATCATCGATTTCGCCGTGCAGTACAAAGGCGAGTCGCTCGTTCAAGCCGTCGACAACTGGCATCAGAAGGCCGAAGGCAAGCCGGTCGTCGATTACGGCTTTCACCTGATCACCACGGATCTACCCGACGAGAAGATTCCTGAGATGAAGCAGCTCATCCGCGAAGGCGTGACGAGCTTCAAAATGTTTATGGCCTATCCCGGCGTCTTTCTTGTAGATGATGCGACCATCTTCCGCGCCATGAAAGTCGCAGGCAGTAGCGGCGGCCTGATCTGCATGCACGCCGAGAACGGCATCGTCATTAATGAGATCATCCGCCATGCGCTCGCCGAAGGCCACACCGCGCCCAAGTACCATGCGTTGACCCGCCCGACCAAAGCCGAAGCCGAGGGCGTGCATCGGGCCATCGCCATCGCCGAGATGGCCGCGGCCCCTGTCTACATCGTCCATCTCAGTTGTTATGACGCGCTCCAGGAAGTGCGCGAGGCGCGCGACCTCGGGCTTCCGGCGTTCGCCGAAACCTGCCCGCAGTACCTCTTCCTCGATTACATGCATTATGAGCAGGAAGGATTCGAGGGCGCGAAGTACGTGATGACGCCGCCGCTCCGCGAGAAGTGGAATCAGGACAAGCTCTGGCAGGGACTGGCGGGCAATGACCTGCAAGTCATCTCGACCGATCACTGCCCGTTCTGTTTCAAGGAACAGAAGACGCTCGGCCTCGACGACTTCACCAAGATTCCCAACGGCGGCCCCGGCGTCGAGCATCGCATGAGCCTGGTCTACAATGGCGGCGTCGTGGGCCGCCGGATCAGCGTCAACCGCTTCGTCGAGATGACTTCGACCGCCGCCGCCAAGCTCTTCGGCCTGTTCCCGCGCAAAGGCACGATTGCCGTAGGCAGTGACGCCGACATCGTTATCTTCGATCCCGAACAGGAGCAGACGATCTCTGCGGCCACGCACCACATGAACGTTGACTACAGTTGTTATGAAGGAATGACGGTGCGCGGCGTCACACGCACCGTCTTGTCGCGTGGTCAGGTGGTGATCGAAGACGGCGAGTATCGGGGCCGTCAGGGTGCCGGCCAATTCCTGCGCCGCGGCACCTTCAACGGCCCTTATTGATTGCGCCTCAATCGATCAGCCCCTGGCCGATGTTATAAGCGTCGCTAAAGCGATCCAGGCCGTGCGAGCCGCCATTGACCAGCTTGCGGGCGGTCCTCAAGTCACCCGCATTCAGCGCCTGTCTGATTTTTGGCTCCTGGCTCTTGATGAAACTGGCCAGCAAGCGGGCGGCGGTCATCGGATCATTGGCGCGGTCGGGCACACTGATCAAGTCGACGCCGATGGCGGCGCCGTGAGTTTTGTAATTGCTGCGGCCAGTCAATTGGACAAACCCCCGGCCCTTGAAATTCGGACCATCCGGTCGGCCTTGATTGCCGAGATCGCTGCGCTTGTCGTAGAGGTCGAAGGGCTGGCCGCCCTGCGAGGTGTTGAACTTCGACTTGAATTCACTGATCGGTTCGAAGCTTTCGGTCTCGGCGCGAATTGTCCCCAGCGCCATCAATACCATGTTCTTGTCTGCCAATCCCGCCTCGTCGAGCGCCTGCAAAACAAAAGGCAGATTGGTGCGGATATTGGTGACGGGGGTCTGCGGGAACATCTTTGAGACCACCTCGACCGTCACCTGCGGGATGACCGAAGCGCCGACTTCAATGGGAGCATCGCCGGGAGCATCAGTCGTCAGGTCGAGCGCCGCAAGCGTCTGCGACCCGGCGACGCCATCGGCCCCAAGCTGCTTGCTCTTCTGAAAAGCGATCACCGCGGCTTAGGTGCCTGGCCCGAAATTGCCGTCAACCACGCCGAGATTGAACCCCAGGTCTTTGAGCCGCTGTTGCAACTGGGCAACTGCCGCGCCGGTATTTCCACGCCGTAAAGTCTGCATACTGACTTCCTCCTTTCGCCACGTTTGATTCCAATGAACATATGAGTTTTATCACAAAATATTTCATTGGCAAGCGCCATCACAGCCGCTTCCCGCTGCCGAGCCGTCAAGTGCTATTGACCAAAAGTCCATGCTTGACGCGATACTTAATTCAATGAGAGACTTTTACCTTTGCTGCTGCTCAACACGGCCCTGAAGGAGTAAATCATTCATGTTTAATACAAGACGTTGGAATCGGCGCGTCAGTCTGCTTGTGCTTACACTGTTTGGCCTGACTGGTTTCGTCGCCTGGCATGGCAAAGCGTCTGACCGCGCCACAGCCGATCACCCACCTGCCAGGGCCGCTTCATTAAATGCCGCGCAAAACCGCGCCCGGCTGGACGAAGCTTACGGCAAGCTGCCGCTGAGCTTTGAAGCCAATCGCGGCCAGATTGACTCGCGCGTCCAGTTCATCTCGCGCAGCAGCGCGGCGACGCTTTTTCTCACTGCTGACGAAGCCGTCCTCGCCCTGTCGCCGCCGCACGCCACCACTGCCGCCGTGCGCATGAAGATGCTCAAGGCCAACCCGGCAGCTCGCCCCGAAGGCTTGGAGCCGCTCGCGGCCACGGCCAATTACTTCACGGGACGCGACCCGAACCACTGGCATACCGATGTGCCGACTTTCGCCCGCGTGCAGTACGGCGATGTCTATCCCGGCATCAGCCTCGTCTACTATGGCAATCAGCGGCAGCTCGAATATGACTTCGTCGTCGCGGCGGGCAGCGATCCCAGGCCGATCAAGCTGGGCTTTACAGGCGCGCGGCGGCTGCGCATCAGCGCTGAAGGCGATCTGGTGCTGCGTGTGGCTGGCGGCGAGATGCGTTTCCATAAGCCGGTGGCTTATCAGGAGACGGACGGCGGCAAACGGATGGTCGAGGCGCGCTACCAACTGAAGGGGCGGCGCGAGGTGGGGTTTGCCCTGGGCGCTTACGATCACAGCAAGCGGCTGGTGATCGATCCGGTCTTGAGCTATTCGACTTATCTCGGCGGCAGCAGCGTCGACGATGGCCGGAGCATCGCCGTAGACTCATCGGGTAATGTCTATGTCACCGGACGGACATCCTCGTTTAACTTCCCGGTCACGATTGATGGTTATGACTCGACCTATGCCAACGCCTCGGATGTGTACGTCACCAAGCTGAATACGGACGGTACGGCGCTGGTCTATTCGACCTATCTCGGTGGCGCGTCAGAAGACCTGGGCTATGGCCTGGTCGTTGATTCGTCAGGCAACGCTTATGTCACCGGCTCGACCAGTTCGACCGACTTTCCGACGACGCCGGGCGCATTTCAAACGGTGCTGCAAGGCGGTTCGTATCCCGGCGATGCTTTCGTCACCAAGCTAAACCCGACAGGCACGGCGCTGATCTATTCGACTTATTTGGGCGGCTCGTCTTCCGATCAGGCGAACAGCATTGCCCTGGATTCATCGGGAAACGCTTATGTCGTCGGCTACACCTATTCGGGCAACTTCCCGACGACCCCCGGAGCCTTTCAGACGACCTATGCCAGCGGCAGTTATCCCTATGGCGACGCCTTCGTGACCAAGCTTAACAACGCGGGCACAGCGCTGGCCTATTCGACCTACCTTGGCGGCACAAGCGCCGATACGGCGAACGGCGTTAAGGTAGACGCTTCGGGCAATGCCTACGTCGCCGGCACGACCCTTTCGACCGGCTTCCCGACGACGCCGGGGGCGTTCCAGACGACCTATGGCGGCGCGTCCGGCAATTATTCGAATCTCGGTGACGGTTTCGTGACCAAGCTGAACAACATCGGCACGGCGCTCGCCTACTCGACGTACCTGGGAGGCCGTGGCGATGACGGCGGATTTGGCATTGATGTGTCGGCCACGGGCGAAGCCTACGTGATTGGGCAGACCAGCTCGGTCAATTTCCCGACGACGCCGGGCGTGGTGCGCGTCGCCGATGGCGGCATCGCCAAGACCACCAACAGCGGCGCGAGCTGGGCGGCGATCAACACCGGCATCAACAGCTTCACGATACTGGCGCTGGCGATTCACCCTTCGGCGCCGACGACCGTCTATGCAGGCACCTTAGGAGGCAACGGCAACAATGGCGGAGCGTTCAAGAGCACGAACGGCGGCGCTACCTGGAATGCGATTAATTCCGGCCTGACCGACTTGACTATCCGGTCGCTGGCCATTGATCCCAATACGGCGACGACCATCTATCTGGGCACGAACTCGCGCGGCGTCTTTAGAAGCACCGATGGCGGCACCAGTTGGCGGGCGATCAACACCGGCGAGAATGGCATGACGGTCAACAGCCTGGTGATCGATCCGACCAACTCTTCGATCATCTACGCCGGCACCGATCAGGGCGTCTTCAAGACCACCAATGGCGGCGCCAACTGGGCGGCCAAGATCAATGGCCTGTCGCAGGGGACGTACATCAACGCGCTGGCCATTGATCCGTTGGCACCGGCGACGATTTACGCCGGTCTCAGTTATGGCGGCGTCTATAAGAGCACCAATGGGGGCACCAACTGGAGCCCCACCGGCCTTATCAACGTCGGGATCAAGCCCTTGATGATCGATTCGTCGGCGTCTTCGGTCATCTACGCCGGCACGGCAAATGGCTTATTCAGGAGCACGGACGGCGGCCAGAGCTGGAACGGCAGCAATAATGGTCTGACCAACCGGTCGGTGAATGCGCTCGCCCAGTCTTCGACCGACTCAATGATTCTTTATGCCGGCACCGGCAACGGGGTTTTTAAATCCACCGATGGCGGCAACCTCTGGGCGGCTGCCGGCGCAGGGCTGGCCGGCCTGGTGATCAACACGCTGGCTATTGATCCGGTGACCCCGACGGCGATCTATTCGGGCAGCGAGAGCGGCGCGATGGATGCCTTCATCACCAAGCTGAATGCGACGGGCACGGCGCTCGGCTATTCCACTTATCTGGGCGGCAGCAATTTCGATCAGGGAACGGCGCTCGCCGCTGACAGCGCCGGCAACGTCTATGTCACCGGCTATACGCAATCGTTAAACTTTCCGACGACGCCGGGCGGCTACCAGTCGTATGGCTCAAGCTATAGCACCGACGCCTTTGTCAGTAAGCTGAGCCCGACGGCGAGCGGCCTGAGCTATTCGTCTTACCTCGGCGGCTATGATGGTGATGTCGCCTATGGCATTGCCATTGATGCCGGGGGCAACGCTTACGTCACCGGCAATACACAATCGCAGAACTTCCCGGTCACGCCCGGCGCGTTTCAGGCGACGTTGGGCAGCAACTATAATTCCGACGCCTTCATCTCGAAATTCGTGGCGGTGCCGAGCATCACCTCGGATCTGGCCATCACGATGACGGCGACTGCAAGCCCCATCAGCGCCGGCAACGGCCTCATGTATAGCATCACGCTGACCAACAATGGTCCAGAGCGCGCCTCGTCCGTCGTTGTCAACGATGATCTGCCGTCGGCGGTGGTCTACAATTCTTGCGATTCGTCGTCGTATAATTGTTCGCATGCCGGCAACAATGTCACCTTCACCTTCGCCACATTAGAGTCCGGCGCTTCGGCGACGATGTCGATCTACACCTATGTCAACTGCTCAGTGGCAGATAACACGACGTTCAGCAACACGGTGAGTGTGACTTCTTCGGGCAGCGATCCCATGCCCGACAACAACTCAGCAATGACGACCTCGACGGCGACCAACCCGCCGCCGTCGCTGACGCCGACCAGTCAGACGTTCCCTGTCGGCGGCGGCAGCGGCTCGTTGAACGTTAATCGTGGGACCGGGTGTAACTGGACGGCGAGCAGCAATGCGCCGTGGATCACCATTACCTACAGCAGCAATTATGGCAATGGCTTCGTCAACTATAACGTTGCGGGCAATAGCAGCGCGGCGCGTCAGGGCACGATGACCATCGCCGGCCAGACCTTTACGGTCAATCAGGCGGGGGCATGCAGTGCCGCGCCAGCGACCAGCAGCGCGATGTTCAACAAATATGCCGGCGCGAACTCGGTTATGGTCAACGCCGCCAGCGGTTGCAACTGGAACGCCGTCAGCAACACGCCCTGGATCACCATCACTTCGGGCGCGAGCGGCACAGGCAACGGCTCAGTCAATTATTCGGTCATGGCCAACACGACGGGCTCTCAGCGAGTCGGCACTCTGACGATTGCCGGGCAGACCTTCACCGTCACGCAGGCTGGCCCGTCGATCAAGCTCAACTTCGACGACGATCTGAAGTCGGAGATCGGCTATTACCGCAACGGCCTGTGGGGCTTCCTCAAATCGTCGGAGAGCTTCAATGTCGGGTTCTTCTATAGCTGGGGCGGGGCGGGGCGTGCGCCCATCATCGCCGACTTCGACGGCGACGGCAAAGTTGACCTGGGCTACATTGAGCCGCCGGCGGGCGGCCAGAGCGCGGCTTACGCCATCCTGCTGTCGAGCCACAGCTACAGCTTCGCAACCGGGCAGCCGCTATTTGTGCCCGCCGGCTTCCCGTCAATCGGCGATATGCCGGTCGTCGGTGACTTTGATGGCGACGGCAAGGCCGACCCGGCCATCTGGCGCGCCTCGCAGGGCGTCTGGATGATCCCAACCTCATCGTCCAATTACGCGACCTACATCTTCAGCCAGTGGGGACAGGCGGGCGACACGCCAGTTGTCGGCGACATCGATGGTGATGGCCGCGCCGACTTCGGGTACTACCGCAATGGCGTGTGGGCTTTCTTGCAGTCCTCGCAAGGCTACAGCTACGGCAGCCCGCGCTTCTTCAACTGGGGCGGGGCGGAGCGTGCGCCCATCATCGCTGACTTTGACGGCGATGGCCTGAGTGATCTGGCTTACATTGAGCCGCCCGCCGGCAACCAGAGCGCGAGCTATGCGATTCTGCTGTCGAGCCACAGCTACAGCTTTGCGGCGGGCCAGCCGCTGTTTGTGCCCGCCGGCTTCCCGTCAATCGGCGATACGCCGGTCGTGACCGATTACGATGGTGATGGCAAGGCCGACCCCGGCATCTGGCGCGCCTCGCAAGGCGTCTGGATCATTCCGCAGTCGTCGGCCAACTATAGCAACTATATCTTCAAGCAGTGGGGACAGGCGGGCGACGTGGCATTACCGAACGCACTGAATCAGCAGTAAGCGCCGAGCGGCGGCTTTTGCTTTTTGCTGGTCAGATTAGGTAGCTTGTAGGAGTGAGCCATCTCGTCGCGCAGATCAAAGAGGCCGCTCGCCGGCTCGGCTTCGAAGTCGCCGGCATCACTTCGGTCGCGCCGCTTGCGGACGACGAGCGACGTTATCATTCATGGATGGAAGCCGGCTTTGCTGCCGACATGGGCTATATGACGCGACGGCCCGAGCTGCTGGCGCATCCCTGTGCGCTTGTGCCCGACGCCCGCTCGCTCGTCACCCTGGCGGTGAATTATTACGCCGATGCGCCACCTTTTATCCACGAGAGCCGTTACGGTCGCGTGGCGCGTTACGCCTGGGGACTCGATTACCACGATGTCGTCAAATCGCGGCTGCTCGCGCTTGCGACAGAGATCGAAGCGCTGGCCGGGCGGCCCTTGCACACGCGCTGCTTCGTGGACGCCGTGCCATTGCTTGAGCGCGCGGCGGCGGCGCGCGCCGGCATCGGCTTCGTAGGCAAAAATACAAATCTGCTAGACCCGCGGCGCGGCTCGTGGTTCTTTCTCTCAGAGATTCTTCTCGACCTGGAATTGCCCGCAGACGACCAACCTGTCCGCGTCAGTTGCGGCACCTGTCATCGCTGTCTCGACGCCTGTCCGACCAATGCCTTTGCCGGGCCGTACCAGTTGGACGCGCGCCGCTGCATCTCCTACCTGACGATTGAGCATAGGGGAGCGATCCCGCCAAAGTTGCGCGCCGGCCTCGGCGAATGGGTGTTCGGCTGTGACGCCTGCCAGGAGATGCGTCCCGAAACCGGCAGACGGGGTTCGCTGCCGGTGATCGTGAGGGGAGAATCAGAATCGGTCTGTCCCTTCAACCGTTTCGCGAGCGAAACTGAGTGGCGAGAGTTTCACCCTGAAGCCGGTGTCGGGCCGCGCCTTGATCTGGTCGAAGTCCTGTCCATCGCCACCGACGCCGAGTTCCGCGCCCGCTTCAAAGGCACGCCGCTTCTGCGCCCAAAGCGGCGCGGCCTGCTGCGCAATGCGGCAGTCGTCGCGGCCAATGTCGGCTGCACAGCGGCAGTTCGGGCACTTGACGAGCGCGTGACGTGTGATGCTGAGCCGCTGATCCGCGCTCATGGGTTGTGGGCGCTGGCGCGGCTCGCGGCAGACAAAGCCGCGCCGCTCATCGAGCGCGCCCTGAATGATCCCGACCCGCTGGTGCGCGATGAAGCCCAGCAGTTAAAGGACACTCGTCCTTCGTCCATCGTTCCTGGTCATTAAAAAGCGGCGGGAGAGATGCTGCCTTTCGTCGCTCGCTTTCGGTGTCGCGCTTCATTCTTGAAGCACAGCGTTGCGAAACAGCGGCTGGCCGGCGAGCGCCACAGAGAAGCTGTAAACCGCCACCGCCACCACCAGCCCGAGCGTGATGTACATGCCCTGAGCGTACCAGCTCGACCAGTTTGTCGTGACCACGTAATGAAAGCTCAGGTTGAAGAAGAATTGAAACGCGATTGTCGTCAGCAACCCAAATCGCGCCACCGCGATGACGATCAGTGTCGCAATCCCCAGCGGTGTTAGCCATAGGATGAGCGGGCCGGGCCCGATAAACGCCAGGCCATCTACCGTGGCAATTAACGTCCATAATACCGCGATGGCCAGCCATTGCCGGCGCAGCAGGATGTAGAGCAACAAGAGCAGAAAGAGAAGTCCCAGCCCGCTTAACAGCCATTGCAAGAGGCTGTCGCTCAGGAGCAGCATGGCCAGCCGGCGCGGCCCTTCGAGCATTACCCCGTCCGCCCCCGGCGCCGATTTTCCCTTCAGCCCCATCAGATTGAGAATCATGATTCCTGAATAGATGCACAGCACATGGCCGAGCCCCAGAAGGCTGCCGACCAGCACGTCGCGCCCGACCATCGGGTCGCGGAAGTCGCCCGCCAGCAGCCGGCTCCAGGAGATCAGCAAGCGCGGCCAGCGCCGCCGCACATAAGGCTCAAGCGCCACATAGATCATCCATAAGAAGGCCGCCACCAGCAGCGACCAGCCGGTGGCTTTCGCTAAGATGCGCAGCTCACCGCCGAGCGTCGGAATGTGGTGCGCGCCACAAAGCAAGCCGATCAAGGTGGCCACAAAAACGGC
Source organism: Blastocatellia bacterium (assembly GCA_045807765.1). Taxonomy (GTDB): domain Bacteria; phylum Acidobacteriota; class Blastocatellia; order UBA7656; family UBA7656; genus DATENM01. Next base: position 75,685 of record JBJMGU010000011.1, on the reverse strand, counting down.
GAGCGCCACCCTGGACGCGCCGCGCCGGTCGCCGCGCCCCAATCGCAGGTTGCGCCGCGCCAGCAACGTGGCGGCGATGAGCGAAGCGAAAAAGACCGCCGCCAGAATCACGCCGGCGGCCTGGCGGCTGGCCCGCGCCGTGACCTCTGCCTGCCGCGTCGCCGTCGTCCACGGAAAGATCACCTGGAAGTAAACCAGCCGTCCGCGGTAAGCCGCCGCCTCGACGCGGATGGGTAGCTCCGGGCGCTCAGCGAATGTCCCCGCCCAGGCCATTCGCGTGTCGGCAAAGCCCTGCGGCGTCCACTCGGAATCGGTCGCGGTCAACCGGGCAGGGTCGAGCCCGGCGTCGGCAAACAGCCCGCCCCAGTCGGGCGCGGCGCTCTGCGGCGCGTACGGTTCGAGCTGCGGCGGCGCGGCATGAAATTCGAGTAGCCGCCCGCGTGTATCGAGAATGACATTGACCATGCCGGCGACTTCAAGCGGCGGGTCCGCCGGCCCCACTCCGTTATCGCCGAACGCTTCGAGCGGACGCGGGCTTTGCCGATACCAGAAGTAATAAACCGCCGGCTGGCCGCTGTCGAGATTGTCCGCAAGTCCGAGCGCCGGCATCGCCGTGGCATAACGGTAGGCGCTCAAGTCGTCGCCCATGCCGTAGGCTGTATCAACAGCGCCGCCGTATTCCAATTTGCCGACGATGCCGCGAGCGCGGTCGGCCAGCACTTCGGGCGACTTTTCGAGCGGCACGCGGTTGTGCAAAGCGATCTTGCCCGAAAGCCAGATGACCGCGGCCAGCTCAAGCACAAACAGTGTCAGGCAGATGATTGCGACGGCTGGCCGCAATGCGCCTTCGCGAGGCGCGGCGGCGACCATCTCCGGCGAAGGGGTTTCGCCCGCCGCCAGCGCCGCCGCCAGCGGATCGCTGCCCGGCAACGCCACGGCTATCTGGGCGACAGACGGCGGGCGCGATAACGGGTCGCGCTCCAGACAGCGTCGGATGACGCGCTCGACTAGCGGGTCTACATCTTTCACATAATCAGAGATGCTCGGCGGCGAGCTGGTCTGCTGCTGGCGCATCAGCTCTTCGACGGTCGCCGCTTCGAAGGCTTTCTTGCCGGTGAAGATTTCGTAAAGTACGAGGCCAAGCGCGTAGAGGTCGCTGCGCTTGGTGACTTCGCGCCCGGCGAGCTGTTCGGGAGCCATGTAAGCGGGTGTGCCGGCGCGCACTTCGTTGCCGTGAAACTCGTCGGCCAGCCCGGCCAGGCCAAAGTCAGTGATACGCGCCTTGCCGCGCCCATCGATCATAACGTTGGCCGGCTTAAGATCGCGATGCAGCACGCCTTCGTCGTGCGCCGCCTGGAGCCCTGCGCAGAGCTGGCGGGCGATCTCAATCGCTTTGTCGGCGGGCAATCGCCCGATGCGGCGCAACAGCGACGACAGGTCTTCGCCGTCAATGTATTCCATGCTCAGGAAGTGATGACCGCCGACCTCGCCGATGTCAAAGACGCGACAGACGTTCGGGTGCGAAATCTGCCGCGCGATACGCACCTCGCGGTGAAAGCGTTCCAGCATGGCCACATCTTTGGCGACGCTTTCGGGCAAAAATTTAAGGGCGACCGGCTGGCCCAGCTTCAGGTCGTCGGCGCGATAGACTTCGCCCATGCCGCCACGCCCGAGCAATCCGATGATGCGATAACGAGTAGCCAGAATCGTGCCGGGGATGAAGCGCGCTTCGCCGGCAGCAGGTGGCGGCGGAAAGAGCTTGACCGCGTCATGCACGAGCGTCGAGATGAAGTGGCCGGTCGGCTGCTGATGCGCGAGCAGCGATTCGACTTCGCGGCGCAATGCCGCGTCATCGCCGCAGGCGTCGTCAAGAAAAGCGGCGCGCGCTTCAGGCTCGTGCTCAAGCGCTGCTTCAAAGAGCGCTTCGACTTGTTTCCATTGTTCCGGTGTCATCATGCGCTTATAGCGATTTTCAATCCGGTGTAGGGCAATCCGTTAGATTGCCCTACATGGCAAATGCAATTGGGAACGGCTCTGGGATTACGTTTGATTCATCTCGCGGTGTAGCCAGGCTTCAGCCATGCGCAGTCGGCGGCGCACGGTGGCCACAGAGATATGCTCGACTTCGCCAATCTCTTCGATGCTCAAGCCGCCGAAGTAACGCAGCTCGACGATGCGGCTGCGCTCCGGGTCAAGCTCGGCAAGCCTCTGCAAAGCATCATCAAGGGCGACCAGTTCAGAGGCGCGCTCGACCGAAAAGATGGCCGCCTCGCTGAGCGACACAGGCGACTGGCCGCTGCCGCGCTTGGCCGCGTTGTGACGGCGCGCGTGGTCAACCAGAATTTCGCGCATCAAGCGTGCCGCGACGCCGAAGAAATGCGCGCGGTTCTGCCAGTCCTGATTCCCATGACCGAGCAGCCGTATGTAAGCTTCGTTAACCAGCGCCGTCCCCTGTAGCGTGTGATTGCGGCGCTCGCCGCGCAGGTAACCGTTCGCCAGCCGCCTGAGCTCGTCATAGACGAGCGGCGTCAGGCGGTCGAGCGCGCCGCGGTCGCCATTGCGCCAGTCGGCGAGCAGTTGGGTGATATCAGCCGGCGACCGTGTGGGCATCATCTCCTCACAGGTGGTGTCGAGTAGGGGGCTTGAGCCTGCCAGAGCATATTCACTGGCCGGGTCGAAGTCAACAACCCGCCGCCCGCTGCTCAGGTCGAAGATTCTTCAAGCCAGCGCCGCTCGCCTAATCGTCGCGGGGCGGGCGGACGCTTAGCTAAAGAGCCGCCGGCGCGCTTTGCTATTGATGACCGCTGCAATTCGGAAAGGCAAAGCCACACGAGCACGATCAACAACACCGCGCCGATGATGGCGGCGGCATTGGCATACATATCAATTAAGGTTTCGAGCATATCAACCAGGTGATTGCCCGACGCTTGCAGGTAAGGATAAGGCGTGTTGAGCATGAATCCTCCTCGCGCAGCGGCACGCCGCTAAGATTCTCTCCGTCCACCTGTACATGCGTATTCGCTCGGCGAAACCGCTCAGGCCGACGCGCGCGATTACGCGACCTGTGTGGCGACGGTGGCGGCAACGACATTTTTGATTGCTGACCGGGAGAAGCGCTTTGGCCGCCGGCTGCCGAGCGATGATGTGAAGAAGATGGCCGCTGAATCAAAGGTAGACGAGCAGTGGTGCGCCGCCGGCATCTGGGAAAAACGATGAATGAGAAATGATGAATGATGAATTAAGGAGACGGGTGGCACCGCAATAGGCGCTAGCTCCGGCAGTTCATCATTCATCATTCATCATTAGACCTCGTGCGCAATAAGCGAACTTATTGCATACTGACAAAATCATGCTCAACGTCGAAAAGCTCCGTAAACGTCCGCCGCACTTTCTCCGCTTTGCGGGCCTGTCCATCTCGCAGTTTGATCGCTTGCTTAGCCAGATGCACAAGGCCTACCCACAGTTCAATGCCCAGCGCCTGGCCCGCCCAGACCGTCAGCGCCAAGTCGGTGGCGGCTGCGGCTTCCGCTTGTCGCTGCCTGACCGCACCCTGCTCACCCTGGTCTTTTTGCGTCTTTACTTGACCAACGATCTGCTCGGCTATCTCTTTGGCCTTGATGCCAGTAACATCTCCCGCAACCTGCGCACGCTCTTGCCGCTTCTTGAACAACAGTTGCCCGTGCCAGCCCAGCCCCGCCGACACTTGGCCCCTAAGCCGCCCGCCGCCCAGCGCCGCCGTAAGATTGGCAGCCTGGACGAGCTTTTCAAGCAATATCCAGAGTTGCGCGAGGTCATTGTTGATGCCACCGAACAGCCCATAAACCGCCCGCAAAACAAGACCAAGCGCAAGCATCGCTATTCGGGCAAGAAGAAGCGGCATACGCGCAAGGTGCAGATGACGGTCTTGGCCAACGGCTGGATTGGCCATGTGTCGAAGAGCGTCGGTGGGCGGACCCACGACCTGAGTTTGTTTCACCGCTCCGGGGTGGAGGCCGCCTTGCCCGACGACTGGCAGATTGCTGCCGACAAGGGATATATGGGCTTGGCCAAACATTATCCGCAACGGGCCGTGGAATTGCCGAAGAAGCCAAGTAAGCATCATCCATTGACGGCCAGCCAGAAGCGGCGGAATCGGCGACTGGCGAAGCGGCGAATCGTCGTTGAGCATGCGATCTCGCGAGTGAAGAAGTATCAAGTGATGGGCAGCAAGTATCGGCATCGAGAAAAAGCATACGATCAAGTCTGCCGCACGGTGTGCGGGTTGGCGAATCTACGGACGCAGGAGCGACTGATGCAAGCAGCAGCCTGAGTGATTGATGCTCCACTAGTGAGGCTGGGGCCTCCGTCATTCTTACTGCGCACGAGGTCTATTCATCATTTTATGCGAAAGGCATCTTCCAGATCGAAGCCGCGCGAGGTCGTCAATGGCGTCAAACGCTTTTCGGCGGGCCTTTCCGATCAGGCGATCATTGATGCCAGCGTCGGGTTGTTTATCATCGTCGCGCTGTCGATGCTGCTGCTCAGAGATTATCAGCGGCCACTCATCCAACAGCTTCCCGTCGGCAGCGTCGCCGCCGCCGACATCATTGCGCCCGAAGACGTGAAGATCGAAGACACCGCCGAGACCCGGCGGCTGCGCGATCAGGCTGCCGCCTCCATGCTGCTGGTCTTTGACTTCAATCCCAAGGGCGCCCGCGACGCTGTCGCCAGCCTGCAAGAGCTATTCACCGCCGGGCGCGAAGCCGGGGCTGGCGTTTCGATAGACGACCTGCACGGCCAGATCGAAGAGCGCAGCGGCATCGCACTTGAGCCCGAGCAGATCGCCGTGCTCGCCCGCCACCGCTTCAGCCCAGAGCTCGAACAACTGATGATCGAGCATCTGGAATCTGTGGCGATGTCGCCGATCATCAGCAGCCGCAGCCAGTTCCGCCGCCTCGGCGCCGTCGCCATTATGCGCCGCGACGTGCGTAACGATCAGGAGACCGTCGTTAGCGATCTCGGCAGCATTAACGACAAGCTCACGGCGAGCGCCTCGCTGCGCTCGGAGAAGCTCATCTGGCCCGCCGATTACGAGCCGCGCGAGCGCAAGCTGATGGGCGAAATCCTCGGCTCGCTCATCGTCCCGAACATCGAGTACAACGAAAGCGAAACGCAACGCCGCCGCGATGCCGCGCGCGAACAGATCAAGCCGGTCGTCGTCGTCGCCAAAAAAGGCGAGCCGATTGTTGCGCGCGGCGAAACGGTCAGCCCGGCAAAAGCCTTGCTGCTCGCGGAAGCGGCGCGCACGCGGCCCATCGGTCAGCGCGCCCTGGAATTCGGCGGCACAGTGATCATTGTCATGATGCTAACGCTGGTGCTGTGGCAGTACCTTGTTCGTTATCAGCGCCAACATCTGCGCGTGCGCCGCCACTTCCTTTTGCAAATCGCCTGCTTCGTCATCACGCTGGGCCTCGGGCGGATATACTTTGCGGTGGCGGCGGCGATGAGCAGTTGGGCGACAACCGCACCGTTCAATTCGCCGATCGCTTACAAGTACCTCGCGCCGATGGCGGTCGGCGCGGTGCTGGTGACGATTCTTACGGACGCCCACGCGGCCTTCGTCTTCTCTGCGCTTCTGACCGTCTTCGTCGGCATGTATTCGGGCAATGTCTACCTGGCGGCGTTCACGCTGATGTCGAGCGCCGGAGCAATCTATTACCTGAAAGATTGCCGCGACCGCACGGCGCTGGTCTGGGCGGGCTTATGGATCGGCGGCGTCAACGCGACGACGGCGCTGGCGCTCGACCTGCTGGGCGCCAACGAAGCGCGCTTCTGGCTGGTGCTTTTCGACGTCGTCTGCGGCTTTATGGGCGGCGTGCTGGCGACGATGGTGGCGTCGCTGTTGCTGCCGCTGTTCGAGTGGTTGTTTGAGATTACCACGAGCATCAAGCTGCTGGAGCTATCAAACCTCAACCTGCCGTTGTTGAAGCAACTGGCCGAGCGTGCGCCGGGAACCTATCACCACTCGATTATGGTCGGACTGCTGGCCGAAGCCGGGGCCGAAGCCATCGGCGCAGACGCGCTGTTTGCGCGCGTCGCTTGCTATTATCACGACATCGGCAAGAGCGTGCGCCCCACCTACTTCGTCGAAAACCAGACCTACATGGAGAACCGTCACGATCAGTTATCGCCGAAGATGTCATCGATTGTGCTGGTCAACCATGTCAAGCAAGGTGTTGATCTGGCCCGCAAGCACAAGCTGCCGCCGCGCATTATCGCCATCATTCCGCAGCACCACGGCACCGGGCTGATGAAATATTTTTACTACAAGGCGCGCAAGCAGATCGGCGATATGGACAATGCAGCGCTTGAGCGCGAGTTCCGTTATCCCGGCCCGAAGCCGCAAACCAGGGAAGCCGCCATCATCATGATCGCCGACTCGGTCGAAGCCGCCGCGCGCACGGTGCAGGAGCCGAACCCATCGAAGCTGCGCAACATGATCGAGATGATCATCGGGCGCATCCGCGACGACGGCCAGTTCGATGAATGCGACATCACGCAACGCGAGTTGAAGATGATCGCCGACAGCTTCGTCAAAGTTTTGATGGGCATTCATCATCACCGCATCGCCTATCCGGGCTATGATTTCAACCGCGCCGGCGCGCCCGCCGTGCTGTCGCAGGTGACGCCCGCTGATGTGGCGGCGGCGACACGCAGCGAAGCGTTGCCCGTCGCGCCGTTGAAGGAAGCCAGTGGCGATTGAAGTCGTCAACCGACAACGCCTCTGCGCCATAGATGCAGAGCAGATCGCGCGGGTCGCCGCCGCCGCGCTCGAAGGGATGGGCTGGCGCGGGGCAGCACTCACCGTCGCCTTTGTGCGCGACCGCGCCATCCGCAAAATGAATCGGGAATTCCGAGGCAAAGGTTACGCAACCGACGTGCTATCGTTCCCGGTCGCAAACGCGCAGGACGAGGCGGGCTTCAGCTTATCTGAAAGCGCCGACTTTCTCGGCGACATTGTGATCGCCACCGACACGGCGCAGCGTCAGGCCAGGGAAGCCGGCCACGGGCTCGCCCGCGAACTGAGCGAGCTGGTCATCCACGGTACGCTCCACCTTTGCGGTTACGACCACGAAACCGACGACGGTGAGATGAATCGGCTGGAGTTGCGACTGCGGAAGAAGATTCTAGGGGCTGGGGACTAGCGGGAAAGCAGCCGTTCAACGCTTCTTTCTTACTAGCCCCTAGTCCCTAATCCCCAGCCCCTGAGCGAAGCGTTATGTTGACTGAGTTAATTGTGACCGGCACGGCGCTCGTGGTGCTGGTCTTTCTTTCGACCATCGAGAGCGCCTATGAATCGCTCAGCGAAGTGGCGCGACGGGTGATGGCCGCCGAGCGTGAAGCACAGCGGCGCGGACGCTTCTTCAACGAGTTGCTTGAACATCGGCAGCGCTTCGAGCTGATGCTGATTCTCGGCACGCAGCTTTCCATCGCCGCCATCGCCATCATGGTCGCCGACATGCTGGCGAGCGTCGTGGCACACGGCGTTGTGCCGCTCACGCTCGGCGCGGTCTTTCTGGTCATCGTGCTGTTCCGCCAGTTCGTGCCCCGCTTGCTTGCGCTCAATCACCCCGAAGGCGTGCTGTGGGCACTGCTGCCGCCCTTCAAAATCTTTTATCGCCTCTTCTCGATCTTTGTCGGCCCCATCGCCGCGCTGCTTGAGCGCATGCGCAAGCCGGAGCCCGAAGAAGAGCCGAGCGCCGAAGCAGACGAAGAAGAGAGCTTCGACGAGATTCAGGCTTTCCTTGATGTCGGCGAAGAGGAAGGCATCATCGAAGAGTCGGAAGGCGAGCTGATTCAGTCGATCATCGAGTTCCGCGACACACTGGTTTCTGAGATCATGCGCCCGCGCTTGCAGATGGTGGCCATCGAAGCCACGGCCACAGTCGCCGAGGCCCGCCGCCTCATCATTGAGTCGAAGCATTCGCGCATTCCCGTCTACGGCGCGCAGATCGATAACATCGAAGGCGTCGTCTACGTTCGTGACCTGCTCGCCTTTTGCGAAGACGAAAAGATCAATCGCCCGGTCACCGAATGCATGCGCCCGGCCTATTGCGTGCCGGAGAGCAAGACGATTCAAGACCTGCTCGAAGACATGCAGAAGGCCAACGTGCAGATCGCCATCGTCATTGACGAGTACGGCGGAGTCGCCGGACTGGTGACGGTCGAAGACATCATCGAAGAGATCGTCGGCGAGATCGAAGACGAAGACCGCGCCGCCGCCGACACCCAGATCATCCGCAACGAAGACGGCTCGTACCTGATCGATGGCAGCGCCGAGATCAAGAAGGTCGAGGAGCTGTTTCACCAAGAGATCGAGGCTGACGATTTTACGACCGTCGCCGGGCTGCTGATCCGTAAGCTGGGGCGCGTGCCGGCAGCCGGCGAAAAGATCGACTTCGCCGGCATCCAGTTCGAAGTCGTCGAAGCCGACGCGCACCGCGTCAATCGCGTCGGGCTGCGCGAGGTTGACGCCACGACGCCAGCCGGTGAAACTGAAATCCAGGGGCGCGAGCCGGTCGAGGGATAGCCGAGTTATGTCGAATCAGGAGAGCCAGGATAATCAACCCTCCGAAAGTAAACCGGGCTACAAATCGGGCGTCGTTGCGCTGATCGGTCGCCCGAACGCCGGCAAATCCACTTTGCTCAATCACCTGATCGGCGAGAAGATCGCCATCGTCAGCTCGAAGCCGCAGACGACGCGGACGCGCATCAGCGGCGTTCTGACGCGGCCCACGGGGCAGATCGTTTTTTTAGATACGCCCGGCATTCACAAGCCCGGCTATCGGCTCAACCGCCGCATGATGAGCATCGTCAGCGACGCGCTCGCCACGGTTGATTTGATCCTGCTGATGGTGGACGCTTCGGTGCCGATGGGCGCCGGCGACCGCTTCGTCCTGAACATGCTGAAGCCGGTCGCGACGCCGGCCTTTTTGATCCTCAACAAAGTGGATGCGCTCGCCGACAAGTCGCACCTGCTGCCGCGCATCGCCGCTTACACAGGCGAGCGCGAGTTCGCCGAAGTCATTCCGCTCTCGGCGCTCACCGGCGACGGCGTCGAGCTGTTGATTGAGAAGGCACTCCCGTACCTGCCCGAAGGGCCGCCGCTCTATCCCGAAGACGAGCTGACGGACCAGCCCGAGCGCGCTATCGTCGCCGAGCTGGTGCGCGAAAAGATTCTCGAAGCGACCGGCGATGAGCTTCCTTACGTCACGGCGGTGGTGACTGAAAGATGGGACGAGAGCGAAGAGGTGACGCGCATCCATTGCCTGATTTATGTCGAGCGACCGTCGCACCGCGCCATCATCATCGGCAGAGGCGGCGCGCTCCTGAAAGAGATCGGCACCCGCGCGCGTCACGACATTGAGCATCTGCTCGGTCGCCATGTTTTTCTCGGCCTGTTCGTCAAAGTGCGCGAGCACTGGCGCGACGACGAGCGTACTCTCGACGAGCTTGGCATTCAAAGCTAGTCACGGCTCACTGATTCATCCCGCGCTCCGCCCGCCGCATAAGTGGCGGGCTTTTTTTATCGCTGCGATTCTGCCGGGATGCGTGGCGCAGCGCGGTTCTGTCATAATCGCTTCGACGAAGCATCATGACAAACGACGACTCGACTGAAACAACCTGGCAACTAGTGGCGCTGACCATCGCGCGCGACGCCGAAGAGATGGCCAGCGCCTTGCTCTTTGAGGCCGGCACCAACGGCGTCATCACGCTCGAAGAGAGCGACGACACGGTGAAGCTCGGCGCTTACTTTGACGCCGCAGCCGACGCCGCAGCGATTGCCCGCGACATCGAAGCGGCGTTTGCGCGGGCCAGCATTCGGTCGGCGCTTGCAAGCGTTGCCATCACCACCATCGCCGATCAGGACTGGATGCAGAAGTGGAAAGAGGGCTTCGCGGCTATCAATATCGGCGAGCGGCTGATGATTGCGCCATCATGGAAATTGCCCGAATCGAGCGAGCGTCTTGTCATTCAGATCGATCCGGGCATGGCATTCGGCACCGGCACCCACGAAACGACGCGAATGTGCCTTGAGCTGCTCGAAGTCTACTGGCGCGGCGGGCGCTTGCTTGATGTCGGCACAGGAACAGGCATTCTGGCGATTGCCGCAAGCAAGCTCGCACTCAGCTCTGCCATCATTGCCATTGACATCGACCCGCTCGCCGTCGACGTGGCGCGCGAAAACATCGAGATCAATCAGGCGGCTGACACGATTACCATCCGCGAAGGCCAGCCAGCCGACTACAGGCTCGGCGCGTTTGATGTGGTCGTCGCCAACCTCACCGCCGAAGTGATTATCGCGTTGATGGCTGACCTTGCCGATTGTATGGCGACGCCGGGCAGAATGATTCTTTCGGGAATCCTGACGACGCTCGCCGCAGACGTTGAGCTGGCCCTTGAGGGCGTGGGGCTGCGGCTCATCGAGCGGCGCACCGCCGGCGAATGGACGGCGATTGCCGCTGCGCGAGGAGAAGCCTGATGCAGCGCCGCCGCTTTTATGCCGCGCCTGCGGTCATCGGCGAATCTATCATTCAACTCTCAAGCGAAGAGAGCCATCATCTGGCGCGTGTGCTGCGGCTGCGCACTGGTGACGAGGCATTTGCGTTTGACGGCTGCGGGCATGAGTACCGCTGCCGCGTTGCCATAGTTCACGCGCAGCAGGCGCAGCTTGAAATTGTCGAAAGGCTTACAAACGAGATCGAATCATCGCTCGACCTGACGCTCGGACAGGCGCTCGCGAAAGGCGAAAAGTTCGACCTGATTGTGCAGAAAGCCACAGAGCTTGGCGTGCGCGCCATTGCGCCGCTCGTCACGGCAAACGCCGACGTCAAGTTGAGCGACGAGCGCGCCGAGAAGCGCGCCGAACGCTGGCGGCGCATTTCGCTTGAAGCCTTGAAACAATCCGGGGGCCGCCGCCTGGTTGATATACGGCAACCGGTGACGCTTGCTGACTTCATCGCCGCCATTGCGCAAAACGAACAAGCCGCCGCGCTGCTGGTCTTCAGCGAGCGTGGCGGCGCGGCGGTCAGCTATGCTCTCAGTGACATGGAACACACGCAGCAGGTCATCGTTCTGGTCGGCCCTGAAGGCGGCTGGGCCGACGGCGAGCTTGACCTGCTGGCGGCGCGCGGCGCGCGAATGATCACGCTTGGCCCGCGCATCCTGAGAACCGAGACCGCCGCCATTGTCGCCGTCACCTTGATCCAGCATCGGCTCGGCGATCTTTCAAAAGGCGGATGACCCCGCCATTCGGCTTCCAGCCTCGCCAAATTCAGCCGACCTGTGATTGAATCGAAATCGCCATGAACGGGTCACAGTTTTACAACCGCGAGCTTGAAACGCTTGGACGCGACGGCCTGCGCCAGTGGCAGAGCGAGCGGCTGCGCTTGCTGATGGCTGAGCTGGCAACGAACGAGTTTTATCAAGCCAAAGCGCGCGCCGCAGGCGTCGAGCTGGCGCGCATCGAGCAGCCCGAAGACCTCGATGCCCTGCCCTTCACGACCAAAGCCGAGCTGGTCGAAGAGCAGGCCGCGCACCCGCCGTTCGGCAGGCTCTTGACCTATCCGCTGACGCGCTATCGTTACCTTCACCAGACATCGGGAACGACAGGCCGCGCTCTGCGATGGCTCGACACGCAGGAGAGCTGGGACTGGTGGACGCGCTGCTGGGGCATGGTCTATCGCGGTGCGGGAATCAATGCGGGCGATGTCGTCTTCTGCGCCTTTTCGTTTGGGCCGTTCATCAGTCACTGGACGGCGATTGCCAGCGCGTGGCACGTCGGCGCGATGGCGGTTGCGGGCGGCGGCATGAATTCCGAGCAACGCTTACAGGCATTGATTGATAACGGCTGCACGGTGTTGATCTCGACGCCGACTTACGCGCTGCACCTCGCCGAAGTCGCCAAACGGCAGGGCATCAATCTGCGCGCTTCAATGATTCGGCGGATGATTCACGCGGGCGAGCCGGGCGCGAGTCTTCCCGCCGTCAAGCAGGCGATTGAAACGGCGTGGGGCGCGACCTGCTTCGACCACGCGGGCGCTACAGAGGTCGGCGCGTGGGCTTTCGATTGCGAAGCGCAGGCGGGCGCGATTCATCTAAACGAAGCCGAGTTCATCTTTGACGTCATCGATCCGGCAAACAGCGCGGCGGTCGCAGAAGGTGAGCGGGGCGAGCTGGTCATCACCAACCTCGGGCGCGGCTGCATGCCTGTGCTGCGCTATCGCACGGGCGATCTGGTCGAGCTGACGCGCGAGCCGTGCGCCTGCGGGCGCGGCTTTGCGCGCATTCGCGGCGGCGTGCTGGGCCGAGCCGACGATATGCTGATCGTGCGTGGCGTCAACCTTTATCCGAGCGCCATTGATAACCTGATCCGCGGCTTGCCCGAAGTCATCGAATACGAAGTCCGCGTCCACCGTGTCGCCGGCATGGATGATCTGCTGATTCGCCTGGAAACCGCAGACGCCGCGCCGTTTGCCGAAACCGCCCGCGCCCTGCTCGCAGGCTTCCGCCGCCAGTTTGGCATTCGCGTCAGCCTTGAGCAAGCGGCGCCCAATTCGCTGCCGCGCTACGAATTCAAAGCGCGGCGCTTCAACCGCACCTAAAGCGGATTTCCTATGAGCTTAGTGAGAGGAATCGCCACCAAGCCACGAAGACACCAAGAAACACAAAAAAGATTGTGTGGCTTTGTGGCTTCGTGCCTTCGTGGCTAAGGCTCCATGCATTTGCAAACCGCTATAGGGGCAGATATCGCGATCAATCCGCCAGCAACGTACTGGCGACGATTAAACCTGTCGCGATGACGATTCTCTTTGACATAGACATTTCAGCAGTTCCTTTCTAACGGGGTTGAATAAAGCAGACAGGGGCCGGTGAAGTTTTTGCCGGCAATACCGGCGCAATAGCAAAAGCCGTCTGAGGCGTTACAAGGTCGGCGGATATTCGCTGGCCGACCGCCGCCGTCTGATGATTCAAGTCCGGGTTGCAGATCGTATTCCCCCATGCGTCACACTCTCCTTGGGTGAACAGCGTCGCTGCGGAAAAAGAGGGCGCGGCAGGCGTGAAACGGCGCTCCATCCCTAGTGAACCGTTTGCACTGCCGCCGCGCTGACCTCGTCACAATCAGGTAAGGGGCGCGCGGCGAGGCGATATTACCGGCGCCGCCGAGAAAAGATTTTTGTCCGTTTCGACTGATGAAAGGCGGGCGCTCAGCGGTTCACGGCAGAGCGCCGGCGTGCTAGAATGTTGGCGCTCCATCCCAACCAATCATTTAGAAGTGAGTCTTGCGCGGCGACCGATTCGCAAGCGCATGACCGGGGGGCTACTGTGTCTCATCGAAGAATCATCTCAGCGATCATCATCCTGGCGCTCGTCGGCGCGCTGCCCGTGCAAGCCGCACGCGCCCCTTCGCGCCTTGTGATGCAAGAGGCAGCGGACGAAGCGGGGCTGCGCGATCTGGTGCAGCGATACTTTGCCGCCTTCGCCCGCAAAGAGATCGATGCAGTCGCCGCGCTCTGGAGCGCGCAGTCGCCCGACTATGTGGCGATACGCCATGCAATCGGCGGCCTGTTCGAGGACGCGCGGAGCATCACGGTGAATCATCTGAACGTGATGCGGGTGACGTTCGGCGCTGACGGCGCGCGGGTTCGTGTCGCCGCTGACCTGACCGTGATCGATGCCGAGAGCGGCAAGGAGATCGCGCCGTTTCATCGCATGCAGCGTTCGATGCGGTTCGTCAAAGAGGCCGGCGAGTGGCGGCTGTGGAGCGACTCGCCTGCCGAAAGAGATTTGGCGGCGGCGCTCGTCAAGATGAAAAGCAGCGCTGAGCGCGTCGCCTTGCTCAAGCAGGAAGAAAACCTCATCACGCTGCGGCTGCCTTACGAGATTAAGCTCGTCGGCAATCAGTATCAGGAGGCGGGCGACTACGCGACGGCGATGGACGCTTACCAACTGGCGCTGGCGCTCTGCGAGCAATTGAAAGACGATCTCGGTGTCGCCAACACGCTGAATAATGTCGGCTACCTGTATTGGAATCAGGGCGACTTTCAGCAAGCGCTGGCGCTCTGGCAGCAGAGCCTGGCGATGTACGAAGCCATCGGCGGCCCGACGGCAGCCGCCGGGCGCGCTCAGCAGATGAATAACATCGCCAGCATCTATCTCGAACAGGGCCGCCACGCCGAAGCGCTTGAGCTTTATGAAAAAAGCATGAAGTTCGCCGAGTCGGTCAAGAACGTGCGCAGCCAGGCGACGGCCTTGATGAATATGGGCGACGTGATGCTGCGCCAGCAGAACTACGAGCAGGCGCTCGCCGCTTATCGCAAGAGCCTCGCGCTTGTCGAACCGCTCGGCGAGCCGCGCCTGGTCGCTGACTTGCGAGGCAACATCGCCAACGTCCTGATGGTCCAGGGTCAGGTTGACGCCGCGCTCAAGCAGTTTGAAGCAAACCTTTCGCTCTACGAATCGCTCAACTTCAAAGATGGCGTTGCCGGCACGCTGAAGAACATCGGCAACTGTTACCGTCTGCAAAACGCGCCGGCGGCGGCGCTCGCCAGTTATGAAAAGAGCTTGGCGGTCGCCGAAGGCATGAAGAACAAAGTCGCAATGGCGGGCGCGCTGCTCGACATCGCCGAAGCACATCTCGCCGCGAGCCGTCCCGAACCGGCGCTCACAGCCGCCGGGCGCGCCGCCCAACTGGCCCGCGAGACCGAGAGCCCCGATACGCTGTGGCGCGCTGAAAAGTACATGGCCGATGCGTACCGCGCGCTGAATCAAACGACAAGCGCGCGGCAGTCGCTCGACGAAGCGATCCGCGCCATCGAATCGCTGCGGGCGCGCGTCGCGGGCGGCGAGCAAGAACAGCAGCGATTCTTTGAAGACAAGCTCGACCCCTATCACGACATGATCGAATTGTTGTTGCGCGACAACCGGACGGGTGAAGCGCTCGCCTATGCCGAGCGCGCCAAGGCGCGCGTGCTGCTAGACGTGTTGCGCGGCGGGCGGGCCAACATCACCAAAGCGATGACCCGCGAAGAGCGCGAGCGCGAAAGCAGTTTGGCCGGCTCGCTCGCGTTGCTCAACGCGCAGGTGGCTCGCGAGTCGGCGAGCAGTAAGCCGAACGCGGCGCGACTGGCCGACCTCAAATCGCGCTTGCAGCAGGCGCGTGTTGAATATGAAGCCTTCCAGATCACGCTCTATGCCTCGCACCCCGAGCTGAAGACCCAGCGCGGCCAATCGCCTGCCTTAAGCGCCGATCAGGCGGGTGCCCTACTGGTTGATTCGCACAGTGCCTTGCTCGAATATGTCGTGACTTCTGCAAAGACATTTCTCTTCGTCATCACGCGCAAGGCCGATGGCACAAGCGATGTGCGCAGCTACACGCTCAACATCAAAGAGACGGAGCTGACAGCACGCGCTGAGCAATTCCGCCATCAACTCGCCAGTCGCGATCTGGAATTCCGCGGCCCGGCGCGCGAGCTTTACAATTTGTTACTCGGCCCGGCGCAGGAGCAACTCGCCGGCAAAGATGCGCTCGTCATCATCCCCGACGGCGCGCTCTGGAATCTTCCCTTTCAAGCGTTGATGACGAAAGAGGCTTACTTGATTGAGCGTCAGGCGGTCGCCTATGCGCCTTCGCTCACGGCGCTGTCCGAGATGCGCCGGCAACATAAACGGCGGGCGCAGACATCGGCACCGACGCTGTTGGCCATTGGCAACCCGGCATTCAGCGGGCACGCCGGCCAGGCGACGACGCTCGGCGGCCCGCTTGCCGCCTTGCCGGAGACCGAAGCACAGGTCAAGACGCTCAGTCAGATTTATGGCGTCGCGAATAGCCGCGTCTACACGGGCCGCGAGGCGAGCGAGGCGCGCGTCAAAGCCGAAGCCGCGAAGTACCGCGTCCTGCATCTGGCGACGCATGGCATTCTCGACAATGACAGCCCGATGTATTCGCGGCTTGTGCTGGCGCAGGATGAGAACAACAGCAAGGAAGACGGACTGCTCGAAGCGTGGGAGATCATGAACCTCGACCTGCCGGCAGAGATGGTCGTGTTGTCGGCGTGCGAGACGGCGCGCGGTCGCGTCGGCGCCGGCGAAGGCGTCATCGGCCTGACCTGGTCGGTCTTCGTCGCCGGCAGCCCGACCACTGTCGTCAGCCAGTGGAAAGTAGACGCGGCCAGCACCAACGATTTGATGGTCGAGTTCCACCGCCGCGCCATGAATGGCGAAGGCAAGGCGCAGGCGTTACGGCAGGCAATGTTGAAAGTCCTGCGCGGCGAGCGCTGGAAGCACCCCTTTTACTGGGCAGGCTTCGTCGTCGTCGGTGATCCGCAATGAGCAGGTAACAGAACCTATCGCTTCTGCCGCAGCGCATGCACACTGGCCAGCAGTTTTCTCGCGGCTTCGTTCGCGGGGTTGGCCTTGAGCAATGCTTGCAGCTCGCGCTCGGCGTCGTCTAACAATCCGGCCCGCGCATAGAGGACGCCGCGCAGCAGGTGCGAATCCGGGTAGCTCTGTTCGGCGCGGCGCAGCTCGGCGAGCCTTGCGCGCTCGATCACTTTGAAGCGGGCTTGCGGCGCAGGCGGCGCAGGCGAAGTCGTTTCGCCGCCATCCTTCGCCGCCGTCACCTGCCACGAATAGATTGCTCCAACGGCAAGCGGTTGGCTCGGCGTCCACGTCGTTGTCGCGAGCGGCTCGCTCATCGCCACGCGGTTGAAGTTTGCGTCGAACACCTTCACGACATAGCTTGTTGCGCCCGCGAGCGGTTGCCAGCGGAATACGGGCCGCGCGCTCTGCACGGCGGTGCCGATGGGGCTGATGAGTTTGAAAGCGATGCCGTCACCGCCCCCGCTCATCAACGTGCCGGCGTTCTCAGTGATAGCCGCTAAGCCAGCGGGCGCTTCGACCCGTTGCCGCTTAAGCGCGAGCCGCACAGCCTCCGCCGCTTCAGGCGCAAGACCATCGAAACCCGCAAGCCTGCCTTCGGCGTCGAGCGTTACACGTCGCGCTCCATCGTTAAGCGCGACAACCGCAGATGGCGAAGCCGGCGGCTGCGGCTCTGCGGTTCCCGACGAAGCATTGTGATTCGCCGCTGCTTTCTGATCGTTGGTTGATGTGCCGGTCGTTGCCGGTTCGCTCACGCCGGAATTCTGATTCACGCCGGCCACCTGCTCAGACGGCGACGGACGCCACACCATCCACGCGACCAGCGCGCAGACAGCCAGCACCGCCGCCACCGCCGCCCATCGCGTTAGCCAGGCGCGCGGCTGACGACGCACCTCGCGCTGTTGCCGATATGCCTTCAAAGAGACCACCGGCGCAGGTTCTGCATTGCCGTCTCGTCCCGGCTGACTCACTGCATCGTCCGCGGCGTGTCGCGACGCGCTGCGGGCTTGCAACTGGGACTTCAACGCCATCAGCTCATTCAACTCGTCGGCGCACGCCGCGCAGAGCTGTGTGTGGCTGCTGACGATCTCGCGCTCGACCTCGGCAGCAGTGCCGTCAACGACCGCTTCCAGTTGCTCGTAGTCGAGGTGCATGAAAGGAGTCGCGGCAGATTCGGCGCGCAACGCCTGAACGACGGCGCGAGCCTCGCTCTTAACTTCAAGGCGCTCGCGACACGCCGCGCAGGCAGCGAGATGATCGTCCGCCGCCAGCAACTCGGTCGCCGACAGGGCACGGCCCGCGTAGCGCGTCAGCGTCTCTTGTGAAAGGTGCTCTGCCATCAGTTCCCCATCTGGTTAAGGGCGCGCCGCGCTTCGCATATTACCGCGCGGCCTGCGGCTTCAATGATATTTCATCCGCCGCATCAATCGTTCACGTGCCGACTTGCGCAGATTGATGACCTGCTGTCGCGTGATGCCCAGTCGTTCGGCAATGCGCGCATCATCCATCGGCAAGTCGTTCCACAGCGCGGCAAATTCTTCGGCGGGTATGCCGAGCACGTCGGCGATCTGCCGCAGGCTGGCGACGCCGGTGATGGGCAATAAGGCGATCACGTCGCGCCCCTGCGCGTCGCGCAGGTTCAACAACAGGGCGAGGCGCTGGCGCGGCGGCAGATCGCCAATCTCCCGCCACAGTTGCTCAAGGTAGAGGCGATGGTCAACTTCCGCGGCCACGTCTGCGCGCGGGTCAGCTAGCTCCTGGCGCTGCCGGTCTTCGCCCTCTGCGTCGCCTTCGCCCTGTTCCGCTATAGGGCGAATGCCCTGCAAGGCGGCCACCAAGCTGACCACCTCGTCAAGCTCCATCGCGCCCGCCGCTTCTTCGACGATGGCGGCGAGCAGGTCAGTGAGTCCTGTGCTGGCCGGATCGGTCAGCCGCGACAACAGGCGCGCCGACAACGCTTCGTCGCTCGGCTTTGCGCGCGCCGCCTGAGTTGGCGAACGGCGCCGCGCCGCGCTGTCGCACAGCCATGCGCCGTTTGCATCCTGCCACAGTGCGAACTCAGGGGCGTGCGAAAGGATATAACGTATCTTACTTTTCAGCGAGTGGCGCTCGGGGTTGCGGCGGCGCAGGTAGCGGTAGCAGGCGTGGAAGGCGAGCACCGCGACATAACCGCGAAAGTCGCTGATCGGCTCCCGCGACTCGGCGCTCCGCAATCGCCGCAACTCGGTGACGAGCGCGGCCTGCACGTCGTTTGCAAGCTCAAGCGCATCTTGATTGGCGGCGCTGCCATCTGCGGGGCTTAGCGACACGCGCAGCTTGCTCTTGACGACGCCGCGAATGACCGGCGCGGCATGCTCGGCCAATACCGCCGCCAGCCGCGTGTCGGCCTCATCCGTGTCGCCGGCTTCGACCAGCGGCAGAAGAATGTCGTCAAGCTCTCGGATCGCCACAGCCCCTCACAATGCGCTCACTGATAAAACGCTGAAGCTGATTTGACCGCGCCGCTTCTGCCATTGTCAACCATTCGCCTGAAGCGCGCACAGCGTTTCGCCGCCTTAGCGCCGCGCCCAACTGCCAAACTTTTTTTGCCCGCCAGTAATACCGCGCCGCGAGCGCCACCTTCAACCGGCGTGCAGTTAAAACGCGTTGCGCCTCGGGGCGCAATCAAACGGATGGATAAAACGACTTTTTGGAGGAAACGATAATGACACGCTTATTTGCTATCTGGACGCTGACGGTGCTGTTCGCCTTAGAGCCGCTCGCCGCCACACAGATCAAGATCGAAGTATCGGTGCCAAAGCGCAAGCCAAGCATTTCAACCGACAGCCGCATCGAAGTGCGCCGCCTCGAACAGGCTATGAGTGATCTGCGGAAAGAGCTAAAAGAGAATCCGCCCGACATCGAAGGCGCACGCGCCGCGGCGAAGTACGCCAAAGAGCTGATCGGTGGCATCAAAAGTCTCTACCGCGATTATTCGACCGCGGCATATGAGCATGAGATCGCCGGTTACAGCCGGTTGTTGAGCGAAGACGAGAATGACAGCGCAGTCAATGACCGCAAGGCGAATGACAGCCGGACCAATGATCGCAAGGCCGACGACGACTCGCTCGACGAGATCAAAGCCTTCATCAGCAAAATGGCCTACGCGTCAGAGCACCTGATTCCGCAGACCTATTGGAAAGGCATCTACACACAGACGAAGGGCGACGCCGAGCGCTATTTTGAATCGTGCAAAGAGCTGGGCTATGGCGAGACCATCAAGAAGGTCAAGGACGCGCTCGCCAAACATCCCGGCCTGCGCACCGACAACGAGATCAGCGACCACGTCGAGCAACTGCTGACGAAATTCCCGAAAGAGTACGACGAGTTCGTGCGTAGCTTTTTGATCGGCGAGATCAACGCCACCATCGAGAAAGCCTACGTTGAAAAGAAGAAGGGTGCCGGCGCAGTCGGCGCAGCGACCGAGGCCGCAGACATCGCCCTGATGCTTGCCAACGGCGTGCTGTTGTCGTTCCCCGATCAATCGCAGGCGCTCAGGATTCGCAAGGATGCCGAAGCTATTGTCGGCGCGGTCGAGCGCGATCTCGGCAGCAAAGTCTACGCCGGCGCATTCCACAAGCAGAACACCGGGAAGGTCGTCTACAGCCGCAAGCCGCTGGTCGCCGGCCAGGAAGAGGTGTCGGCAGTCGCCAAAACGTTTTCGCTCGCCGATACAGTTTATGCGACGGCCTACTTCAAAGGGACGATTGCCGAGATGGCCGACGGCGCGCATTCCGGTGATACCGAAATGCAGATGACCGTCTTCCTCGACGGCAACGAGATGACCAGCTTCAATTATCCAATGACTAAGCCAATGGAGCAGTGGACGTTCATGCCGATTGAGGTGCTGCCGGCACTTGAGACGGCGAAAGAATGCGAAGGCTCGTCACGTTACGCCAGGCTGCTCGCCGAATGCTCACCGCGCAGCCACACGCTCGGCTTCCGCGTCAGCGCCATCTATATGAGTTCCCGCCACGACCTTGCCGAAGGCGAGTTCGAGATTGATTGCTCGAACGGCCAAGAGAAGATGGCTGAGCGCGCCATCGCTTATCACAAGATCGCATTGAAGAATGTCTTTTTGCCCAGGGCGGTCAAGAGCGACCCGGTTCTTGAGCGCGCCATGGTCGAGGCGACGCGCGGCATGTTGACCGACCAGGGCAAGCCCGGCGTACCTGTGCGCGCCGTCATCACCGAGCGCGAGTGGACGCTCTACCGTCATCCGATCAGCGGCATCATCACGCGCCGCGCCATCAACGGCGCGGTCGCCGTCAAACGCAACGACGGCACCTGTTACTTTTATGGAATGACTTTCTCCGAGCAGAACAATGGCGGCTGGAATCGCCTGCACTGGAGCAGCACCGACAACGGCACCGAAATGGATTGCGGCAATGTGACGAGGTAGTAGGCAGTAGGCAGCAGGCAGTACGCAGTAGGCAGTAGGCAGTAGGCAGTTACCTAGTCCCGTAGGGACGCCATGTTTATAGTCAAGACATTCCAATAAAGATCAAGCTCCGTAGGAGCGCGATGTTGACATTCCGCTCCTACGGAGCTTGATTGTTTAAGCGCCGCGACGACTATAAACATTACGCTCCTAACGGAGCTTAGAAATCGCCTGCCTACTGCCTACTGCTACTGATTTACCTATTCCTCGCGCAGCGCTACCATCGGGTCGAGGCGGGCGGCCCGGCGAGCCGGCAGGTAACCCGCCAGTATAGCGATGGTCAGCAACAGCAACGTCGCCAGGATAATCGTCAGCGGGTCGTTTGGCTTCAGGTTAAAGAGCAGGCTCGAAGCCGTCTGCGTTGCCGCCAGTGAAGCCACCAGACCAATGACGACGCCGATGATGACGAGCGTCAGCGCTTCGCGCAGCATCAGCCATAGCACGTCACGACTCTGCGCCCCGAGCGCCATACGAATGCCGATCTCGTTGGTGCGCCGCGCCACCGCATACGACAGAACGCCGTACAGCCCGATACAGGCGAGCAGCAGGGCGAGCAGACCAAAAAAGGCGGCGAGCCGCGCCACCAGCTTTTGCTGAACCAGCGAGCGCCCAATGTGATCCGAAAGGCTGACGACTTCATTAATCGGCAGATTGCGATTGACCTCACGTATCGCTTGCCGCACCTGCGCGATGACCGCTTCGGGCGCGCCCGTATAGCGCACGACGAAGTTGCCGAGCGGCTGGGCGTGCTGCGAATACGGGTAGAAAGCCAGCGGTTGCGCCTGCTCGGTCAGGCTGATGTACTTGGAGTCTTTGACGACGCCGATGACTTCGATGTCGTCGCGAGATTGCGGGCCCTTGACGCCGAAACGTCTGCCGAGCGGCGAGCCCTCAGGGAAGAAGCGCTGCGCCATCGTTTCGCTGATGACGGCGACCTTCTGCGATTTTTCGGTGTCTTGCGGGCCAAAGCCGCGACCGAGCAGCAGCGGGATTCCCATTGCGGCGAAATAGTCCGGGCCGACCACATTCTGCCTGACGATGGGGCGCTCAATGTCGGTCGCCGTCTGGTCGCGGGTCGTCACCAGGCTCGTCCAGCCGCCTTGATTGAAAAGCAAGAATGAAAAGCCGTCGGCCTGAACGCCCGGCACCGTTTTGACTTTCTCTTCGACCTCGCGCAGCAAAGCAGGAAACTGCTCGTCTTTGTAACCGGTCGCCGCCGTGTCAATCTCAAAGACCATGGCGTTCTGTTGATTGAATCCCGTCGGCACGTTCTGCAAATTAATCAGCGTGCGCACGAAGAGGCCCGCGCCGACCAGCAGCAAAAGCGAAAGCGCCACTTGCCCGACTACGAGCGCCTTGCCAAGCGGGCTCTGCGACCCAGCCTGTACTGTGCCTCTGCCGCTTTTGAGCGCGGCGTTCGGCTCGATGCGCGCAGCGCGCAACGCCGGGGCTGTCCCGAAGATCACCGCCGAGAGCAAAGACGCCAGCAACGTGAAGCCGAGGATGCGCAGATTCGGCGTCACGTCGAGCGGCAAAGGCTCGGCGCTCGAAGACGCCATGCCGATCAGCAAACGGCTGCCCCACCATGCCAGCATCACGCCGGCCAGGCCGCCGACGCTCGCCAGCAGGATGCTTTCGGTGAGCAACTGGCGAATCAACCGTATGCGCCCGGCGCCCATCGCCATGCGCACGGCGAACTCTTTCTTGCGGTTGGCGGCGCGCGCCAGCAACAGGTTGGCGATGTTGGCGCAGGCGATCAGCAGCACGACGCCGACGACCGCCATCAGGATGCGTAGCGACAACGAGAACTCGCGCCGCAGTTCCGAGACGCCTTTGCCCGCCGGCGTCAATTCGATGCTCGCCCGCTCGATGTCCTGCAATCGGTCGGCGGCAGGCTGTAGCCCGGCCTGCTCTTGCAAGGACTGTTTGAAGAGCAGATTGACGGCAGCGTTGGCCTGCTCGGCGCTGACATCGTTTTTGAGCCGCCCGATGAGGTAGAGCGATTGGAAGAGTTTGTCGTCACGCCCGTTCCAGTGCGCCGGCGGCAATTCGGCTTGCATCGCCAGCGGCACATAGATGTCGGGAGCTACCCCGACGGACGTGCCGAAAAACTCTCGCGGCGCAATCCCGACGATGGTGTAAGCCGTCTGCTCTATTGTGATGAGCTTGCCGAGCGCTGCCGGGTCGCCGCCCATGCGGCTCTGCCACCAGGCGTAGCTGACGACGGCAACCGGATGGCCGCCGGGCATCAGATCGTCGGCTTCCGTAAACACGCGACCGAGGCCGGCGTTGACTCCGAGCGTCGAGAAGTAGGTGCCCGAGACCGGTTGAACCTGAATCGGCTGCATGTCACCTGCCCCGTCGCCGCTGATTGTGCCATGCACGTTCCAAGTCATGCTCAAGAGCGCCACCACATCGGAAAAGACTTCGTTGCGCTGCCGCACTTCTTGATAAAAGGGATAAGAAAAGAGATCGCTGCTCTGATTCGGGAAGCCGTTGGTTAAGCCGGCGCTCTCGCCTTTGCCGAATAGCACCAGCTTGTCCGGCTCTTGCACCGGCAGCGATTTAAGCAGCACGGCATCGAGCAGGCTGAAGATGGCGGTGTTGGCGCCGATGCCTAAGGCGAGCGACAGCACGGCGATCAGCGTGAAGGCGGGTTGCTTCAACAATATTCGTATGCCGTAACGCAGGTCTTGAATCATGTCATCCTCCCAGCGATAACTTTGCATCCAGAGCGCGTCCCAGAACGCGCCCAGGCTCCGCCTCAATAAACCGAACCGCATCTGCCAATCCAGCCGCTGCCAATCGGCGAGAAGCAGTTCGCGGTACTGCAATTCGGCCTGCCACTCCTGGCGCCAGTCGGCGCGCAAGCGGCGCGGCACGATCAGGCCGACGAGCGCGATCAAGCGCAGGTGCGGCTTATCGAAAAAATGTTTGCAGCGGGCGAGCAACGACACGGCGAACGACCTCAGGCACGCGAGGGGCGCGGTTGGCGGGCACGCCGGGGCTGCGCCAGCTCGAGCAGGCGAAAACGTTTGACGGCTTCGGCGAGCGCCTCACGGCCTTCGCGGGTCAGCTCGTAGTACTTACGCGGCGGGCGCTGTTGCTGCTGCGCGAGCGCCGGCTTCTCCCATTTGGAGGCGAGATAGCCAGCCTCTTCCAGGCGGCGCAGCGCCGGGTAGACGGTGCCGCCGGGCAGCCCTGTGATGTCAATGATGTCGAAGCCGTAGAGATAATCGTTGGCGACCGCTTGCAAGATAATCGCGGTCGCATGAGTGAGGAAGCCTTTGCCCATTGCCTGCTCCTTAGAGATTTCGCAGATAGAATTCTATCTAGTCAGGATTCTACATAGGGTAGCTTGGCGGGTCAAGGCAGCCGCTAAGATTTCGCGGTGCGGGCGGGTTCAGTTCACAGCGTCTCGGAGAAATCACGGTGCGGCGCTTCTGTGTGGTCTTCGGTGTGCGCAGCATCAGAGGCCGCGGAACGGTCGCTGGCGCGGCGGCTGGCGCTGCCGCCGTTGCCCGAATGGTAGGTCCAGTCTTTGGCGCCCGCCGCTTCTTCAAGGTCAGGGAAGCTGCGCAGCCAGATGCCCGGCTCCTGGTGCAGGTCGTTGACGACGCGCTCACGCAGGCGGTTGATGAAGGCCCGCGCGCCGTTGGCGTTGGCGTCGGTCAGTAAGATCACAATGTCATTGCGCGGGTTGGTTGATAGCAGATCGTTCTCGCGCACCAGCCGGCGCACCAGATCATACAACCGCAAGGCAACGTGCCCGCCTTTGGCGGTCATCTGCGGAACCCGGCAGCCGACGATGGCAAAGGTGGCGTTGTTTTCCAGTGTCGCGCGCACACGCTCTTCGACCTGCGCGGTGAATTGCTGATAAGAAGTGAAGTGATCAACAGCGGCGGGAGCGCCCATCGGCTCGGGCTGTGGCTCTGTGGCCGGCTCCGCTGTCTTGCCGGTCGCCGCTGCGCCCGCGATCCACGAGCTGATGCCGCGATAGCGCGCGATCAACTGCCGCGCTTTGTGGCGCAGCTCGTTCTGGCTGTAAGGCTTCGCCAGGTAGTAGTCTGCGCCCAGTTCCGCCGCCAGCACGCGGTCACCGGCGCGCATCCGCGTCGCCGTGGTCAGAATAACCGGCACGTTCAAGCCCTGGCGAATATGCTCCAGCACCTTGAAGCCATCAATGATCGGCAGGTCGAGGCTCAAGACGACGAGATCGGGCTTATAAGAGATCAGCTTGGCCAGCCCGCTCATGCCGTCGTGAACGATATCGAGCGTGTAGCTGTCGAGCGTCTGCGCGACCTGAGCACACGAGGCCAGGTCATCATCGATGACCAGCACCTTGCAATCTTTTGGCTGAACCGCGACCGGCTCGGCGGCTTCCGCGACCGGCTCGATGGCAATCGCTTCGGCAGGCGGCTCGCTCGGCGCGTCGGGTGGGCGCAATAGCGCTTCGGTGGCGTGCGCGGCCAGAGCCGAATCGAGCTTGAGGTCGGCAGCGCGGCGATGTGGCATCGGCGGTGCTTCGTCGGGGGCGCTTGCAGACGTTTCGTCTGTCGCAGGCGCTGAGGCTTCGGCAGACGCTGCTTCGTCGGCAGTCGCCGGCTCGTCGGCAGAGAAGGCCGCCGGCGGATAAGTCAGCTCGCCGGTTGCGCGCGGGTCTTTGCCCGCCGGCAGCGTGGGGGCTGGGGGCTGGCCGGCAGACTGAGTCGCCGCCGCTTCAGGTACTTCGATGTCGAGCGGTGACTCGGACTTGGATAATTCGTCAATCAAATCGGCGAAGAGATCGGCTGGCGCATCGCTCACGGCTTGCACAGGCGTCGCGACGGCGACAGGCGGCACAGCCGGCGGCAGCGGTGTCGTGTCTGCCACTTGCGGTAGAGTCTGGATGTCTGCGGCTTGCGGCGCGTCGGCTTGCGGCGTGGTCGTTTGTGACTCAGACGGTGCATCAGCGGCGCGTGGCGTTGGCTCGGTTGGCGGCGCGCTCTCTGTCGTCTCCTTAGTCGCCTCCATCGTCGCGTGCGTAGCGGTTCTAGCCATCTCAGCGAAGGGCTCAAGCAACTTATCGAGATCGAAAT
The DNA here is from genome assembly GCA_045807765.1 of Blastocatellia bacterium. Taxonomy (GTDB): domain Bacteria; phylum Acidobacteriota; class Blastocatellia; order UBA7656; family UBA7656; genus DATENM01. The sequence continues at coordinate 49,708 of JBJMGU010000011.1, read as the reverse complement.
CGCTTAGCTTGCCGAGCGCCGGAGATTCAACGACCGGCTCCGGCGCGCTGGTTTCAACAGGCGGCGCGGTGATCTCTGAAACCGGCGGCGCGATTGGCGCGGCTGGCTTTTGCTCAGGCGTTGCCGCGCTGGTTGCCGGCGGCGTCGCCTGGAAGATCGAGAAGAAATGATCGGGGCCGCGCCCGCGGTCGAGCAAAAAGATGCCGCGCGACGGGTCTACTTCAATCGGCTGGTCGGCGATGCCCGCCTTCTCAAAATTGATAAAGCGCGCGGCTCGCTCGCCGATGTCTTTAACTTCGAAGCGCACAACTTCCGCCGTCTGCGGCTTGACGGCTTCGACCACATCGGCGTCACCATTGGCGATGTAGACGACCGTTGCGCCGAATGAGCGCGACCAGGCGGTGAACTCGCCGGCGCGTGATTGCAGATTGCCGACGCCGGCAATCAGGCTGGTGACCGGGTCGAAGATCAATCGTTGCGGCTTGGTTTCGCCGAGCAGCCATTCCAGCTCACGCAGCACCGGCGTCATCTCGCGCAGCCGCGAAACCTGCTGAATGATGTCGTCCGAGTATTCGAGGATGACCAGTCGCCCGCTGTAAACGTCTTCGAGGCAATCGTAGCCGAGGCGGGCGAAGCGGCGCACGGCGTCTTCGGGCGAATAGCGGATGACCAGCGCGCCGTGCTCGCCGCGCTTGAGACCTTCAATGAGGAACTTGATGCCGAATAGGGACTTGCCCGCGCCCTCGCCGTGAACCAGATACAACTGGCCGCTTTCGAGGCCGCCCAGTAACTTATCAACCGGCTCAATGCCGCTGGGAATCAGGTTTGGGGCTTTCGTATCCATTTTTCTTTGAACGCACCACCCGGCTGGCTTTGCCATGAATTGCCGCGCCCGGCTCATTACCCATTTGCGGTCGTGGTTTCGCTTGCCATTCATCGGGCGCAGACTGAACGATCTGACCACGCATCCTGATAAAATAGAGAATGTGCGCGATATACCAGGATTAACCCGAACGGGTGAGAAGGCGACAGCATGAACTTGAATCTCAACGAAAAGCCGAGCGAGTGTCAAGGCCGCAAAGCCGACAGTTGCCCGCCGCGCTCCGGGCCTGCCCGGTCGCCGGGGCGCGGCATCAAGGCTGGCCGACCACAGCCCTGCCCATGCCAAAGAAGTCGCTTGACCGTTCGTGCTACCCTATGTAGAATCCTGACTAGATAGGATTCTATAGAAGTGTGCCCGACAATTCTCTCGCGCCCGAGGTCGTAAGCGTGACCTTGCTCGCTCGCTGCAAACGCCTCTTCGTGAAACCGCATCTGCGGCTGATCGCGCTCGTTGGCCTGATCGTGCCGCGCCGCTTGCGCGCCGACTGGCGCCAGGAGTGGCAGGCCGAATTGCAGTACCGCGAGTTGCTTCTCGCCGATTGGCAGCGCCTTGATTGGCGCACCAAACTGCACTTATTGCGGCTCAGTCTCGCGGCCTTCTGGGACGCGCTCTGGTTGCAACCCTACAGACTGGAGGACGAAATGTTTCAAGACCTGCGCTATGGCATGCGCATGCTGCTCAAGCACAAAGGCTTCACCCTGGTCGCTGTGCTGTCGCTCGCTTTAGGCATTGGCGCCAACACCGCCATCTTCAGTGTTATGGATGCCGTGCTGCTCAGGAGCCTGCCGGTCAAAGAGCCCGACCGCCTGGTGCTATTTGAATGGCATTCCGGGCGCGCCTTCAGAACAAATGGCATGCGCGGCTCGGGCGTTGCCAGTCCGCCGGGCACCCGCCATTCTTCGGTATTCCGCCACGACATCTTTGAAAAGTTGCGCCAGGCGCAAGCGCCGGACAGCCCGCTTACGGATTTCTTCGCCTTCGGCCCGATCTATGGCGTGACGGCGATGACCGACGAACAGGCAGAGATCGTCAACGGGCAAGCCGTGACCGGTGGTTATTACGCAGGGCTCGGCGTGCAGCCGATTGCCGGGCGCGTGATTACCGACGAAGACAATCAGCCGGGCGCGCCGCCCGTCGTCGTGCTGAGCCACCAGTTCTGGCAGGAGCGCTTTGGCGCCAACACCGCCGTCATCGGGCAGACGCTCAAGCTCAACAAATTATCCTTCACGATCATCGGCGTGACACCGCCGGCCTTTGCCGGCACGCTGCAAGTTGATTATCACCCGGCGGTCACCGTCCCCGTCGTCGCCGAGCCCTTGCTGCTGGGTGATCGTAGCGGCATGGCCAGAACCGACAGGCCCGAAATCTGGTGGCTGAACTTGATGGGCCGCCTCAAACCCGGTGTGACCCGCGAGCAAGCGCGCGAGAGCCTCGACGGCATCTTTCAAGCCGCTGCCCTCGAAGTCATGCCGCCGCCGCGCAGAGACAATGAGCCGGCACAGCTCGACCCGAAAGATTTTCCGCATCTGGTCGCGCAATCCGGCAGCCGCGGTTTGCTGGAGCATCGCAAATCTTATTCGGCGACGATCTACGGGCTGTTGATCGTCGTCGGTCTCGTGCTGCTGATTGCCTGCGCCAACGTCGCCAATCTGTTGCTGGCGCGGGCAGCTTTGCGCGGCCCTGAAATCAGCATCCGGCTGGCGGTCGGCGCCGGGCGCTTGCGGCTGGTGCGGCAACTGCTGACCGAGAGCGTGCTGCTCTCGGCAGTCGGCGGCGCGGTCGGCGTGCTAGTCGCTCTCTGGGGCAAGAGCGCGCTGGTGGCGATCACCGAATCGGATACGCAATTCCTGCCTAAAGATGTTGACCTCAGTCTGAACCTGCGTGTGCTGGGGTTCACGGTTGCGGTCTCGCTACTGACCGGCGTGCTGTTTGGACTGGTGCCGGCGTGGCGCGCCACCCGCCCCGATCTCGCCTCCTCGCTTAAACAGAGCCGCCGCACGACCGGCGTCGTCTCGCGGCTGAGCAAAGGGCTGGTCATCGCACAGGTAGCGCTCTCTTTATTGTTGCTGATCGGCGCCGGCCTGTTCATTCGTACGCTCAACAATCTGCAACACGTCAATCTTGGGTTCAATCAGGAGAACCTCTTACTCTTCACTTTGCAGCCGCAGCAGGGCGGTTATAAAGACGAGCGGTTGACGCAGTTTTATCAACAGCTCTTTGCGCGATTGGACAACCTGCCGGGCGTGCGCGCGGCGACCTTTGGGCGCATCCCGCTCATCTCTCACAACATGTGGAATACTGATTTCCTGCTGCCCGGCGAAACGGCAAAGTCCGCCGGCGAACACATCACCAACCGCCAGATGGTGCGCGGCAACTATTTCGCGGCCCTGGAAATCCCACTGCTGCGCGGGCGGGCTTTCACCGAGCAGGATGACGCGCGCGCCCCCAAAGTCGCTATCGTCAATCAAATCTTCGCGCAGAAATTCTTCCCCGATGAAGAGGTGCTCGGCAAGCGCATCAGCGACAGTGACGGCAAAGACCAGGTCGAAATCGTCGGCGTCGTTGCCGATGCCAAGTATGATAGCCAGCGCAGCGACCTTGAGCCGCTGCTCTACACGCCGTGGCAACAGGAAGTGAAAAATATCGGCGAGATGAATTTCGCCCTGCGCACCCTCGGCGAGCCGACTGCGCTTGCGACCACCGTGCGCCAGGTCATTAGCGAGCTAGACAACACGCTGCCGATTACGCAAGTCGATACGCAAACCGCGCGCTCGCAGGCAGCGCTCGGACAGGAGCGGTTGTATGCGCGACTCTTGAGCTTCTTTAGCGGCCTGGCGTTGCTGCTTGCGGCCATCGGGTTGTCGGGCGTGCTCGCCTATTCGGTGGCGCAGCGCACCAACGAAATCGGCATCCGCATGGCGCTCGGCGCGCAACCGGCCAACGTCTTGCGACTGGTCATCTGGCAAGGGATGAAGCTGGTGCTGCTGGGGCTGGCGGTCGGCGCAGTGAGCGGCTACATCATCAAGCGCCTGCTGGCCAGCCAGTACTTTGAGGAAAGCTCCTGGCAGGCGCAGATGGCCGAACAGCTTTACGGGGTGAAAGGGATGGACCCGGTAACCCTGGGGGTGATCGCGGGGCTACTGGCGCTGGTGGCGCTGGTGGCTTGCTGGCTGCCGGCGCGCAAGGCGGCGCGCGTTGATCCGCTCGAAGCCCTGCGCCACGAATGAAACCGATGGCGCAGCCGCCGCGCACACCACGTTTTCGCTTCTGGCTCTGGCTCATTCGATTCCTGGGCCTGATCGTGCCTCGGCGCGTGCGCGCCGACTGGCGCCAGGAGTGGCAGGCGGAGCTGCAATATCGCGAACAGATGTTGGCCGACTGGCATCGGCTCAACTGGCGCGCCCGACTCGGACTGCTGCGGCGCAGCACCGGCGCTTTCTGGGACGCGCTCTGGATGCAAAGTTATCGCTGGGAGGACGACATGATTCAAGACCTGCGCTATGGCATGCGCATGCTGCTCAAGCACAAAGGCTTCACCCTGGTCGCCGTGCTGTCGCTCGCTTTAGGCATTGGCGCCAACACCGCTATCTTCAGTGTCGTCGATGCTGTGCTGCTCAGGAGCTTGCCGGTCGCCGAGCCGGAACAGTTGGTGGTCTTTGCCTGGCAGGCCGGTCAGCCGTTCAGGGTAGATGGCATGAGCGGCACGTCGAACGTGCCGACGCCGCCGGGCACGCGCGGGCTTTCGCTGTTTCGCTACGAGGTCTTCGACAAGATGCGCCAGGCGCAGGCGCAAGCGCCGGACAGCCCGCTCAGCGACCTCTTCGCCTTCGCGCCGCTGAGTCAATTGACGGCGGCGGTGGGCGATCAAGCAGAGCTCATCAACGGGCAAGCCGTGACCGGCGGCTATTTCGCCGGGCTGAGATTGCAACCGAGCCTGGGACGCGCAATCACCGGCGAAGACGACAAGCCAGGTGCCGCGCCCGTGGTCGTGCTAAGCCATCAGTTTTGGCAGGAGCGCTTTGGCGCTAACCCTGCCGTCATTGGGCAGACGCTCAAGCTCAACAAGCAAGCATTCACGATCATCGGCGTCACGCCGCCCGCTTTCACCGGCACGTTGCAGGTGGATTTTCATCCCGCCGTTGCCATCCCGCTGGCCTGTGAGCCGTTGTTGCGAGGCGAGCGCAGCCGTTTGGGCACGGCGAAAGCGCCGGGCTTCTGGTGGCTGGACTTGATGGGCCGCCTCAAACCGGGCGCAACCTATGAACAGGCTCGCGCGAGCCTCGACGGCATCTTTCAAGCCGCTGCCCTCGAAGTCATGCCGCCGCCGCGCAAAGAAAACGAGCCCGCGCAACTCGAACCGAAAGATTACCCGCGCCTGATTGCGGAATCCGGCAGCCGTGGGATGTTGGACCGCCGCAGACGTTATTCAACTACCATCTACGGGCTGTTTATCGTGGTGGCGCTGGTGTTGCTGATTGCCTGCGCCAACGTCGCCAATCTGTTGCTGGCGCGGGCAGCCTTGCGCGGCCCTGAAATCAGCATCCGGCTGGCGGTCGGCGCCGGGCGCTTGCGTCTGGTGCGGCAACTGCTGACCGAAAGTGTGCTGCTTGCGGCAGTCGGCGGCGCGGTCGGTGTGCTAGTCGCGCTCTGGGGCAAGAGCGCGCTGGTGGCGCTGACCGACAAGGACACAGGGATTTTGCCCAATGAGCTTGATCTCAATCTGAACCTGCGCGTGTTGGCGTTCACGGTTGCGGTCTCGCTACTGACCGGCGTGCTGTTTGGACTGGTGCCGGCGTGGCGCGCCACCCGCCCCGATCTCGCCTCCTCGCTCAAACAGAGCCGCCGCACGACCGGCGTCGTCTCGCGGCTGAGCAAGGGGCTGATCGTCGCGCAGGTAGCGCTCTCGTTGTTGTTATTAATCGGCGCCGGTCTGTTCATTCGCACCCTCGACAACTTGCAACGCGTCAACCTGGGCTTCAATCAAGAGAACCTCTTGCTCTTCCGCTTGCAGCCGCAGCAAGGCGGCTACAAAGACGAGCGGTTGACGCAGTTTTATCAACAGCTCTTTGCGCGATTGGACAACCTGCCGGGCGTGCGCGCGGCGACCTTTGGGCGCGTCCCGCTTATCGCAGATGAAAACCATGTCAGCGGCTTTTTGCTGCCCGGCGAGATGGAAAAGACAGCCGAGGGGCACGCTGCCAACCGCCAGATAGCGCGCGAGAACTATTTCGCGACGATGGAAATCCCGCGGCTCGGCGGGCGCGACTTCACGGCGCAAGATGATGAGCACGCGCCCCAGGTGGGCATTGTCAATCAGTGCTTCGTACAGAAGTATTTTCCCAACGCCGACGTGCTAGGCCAGCGCATCAGGCTGGGTAAACGCGAAGTCGAGATCGTCGGCGTCGTCGCCGATACCAAATACACGAACCAGCGCGAAGAGATCACGCCGCTGCTCTACACGCCGTGGCGGCAGGAAGGCAGCGAGATCGGCGAGATGTATTTCGCCTTGCGCACGGCGGGCGAGCCGACCGCGCTCGTGACAGCGGTGCGCCAGGTCGTCGGCGAGCTGGACAGCAATCTGCCGGTCACCGAAGTCAGTACGCAGACAGCCCGCGCGCAGGCAACGTTGGGGGCAGAACGTTTGTCGGCGCGGCTCTTGAGCTTCTTTAGCGGCCTGGCGTTGCTGCTTGCGGCCATCGGGTTGTCGGGCGTGCTCGCCTATTCGGTGGCGCAGCGCACCAACGAAATCGGCATCCGCATGGCGCTCGGCGCGCAACCGGCCAACGTCTTGCGACTGGTCATCTGGCAAGGGATGAAGCTGGTGCTGCTGGGGCTGGCGGTCGGCGCAGTGAGCGGCTACATCATCAAGCGCCTGCTGGCCAGCCAGTATTTCGCGCACGACAGTTGGCAGACGCAGATGGCCGAGCAGCTTTACGGCGTGCAAGGGACAGACCCGATAACCTTCGCAGTCATCGCCTCGCTGCTGACGATAGTGGCGCTGGTCGCCTGCTGGCTGCCGGCGCGCAAGGCGGCGCGCGTCGATCCGCTAGAAGCCCTGCGCCACGAGTAAAATTAAAAGAGACCGCTCCCGGCTCGTCGCGCTAAGGCGGATTTCAATCGGGCGTGGCGCAAGCTAACCGCCTTGCGCCACATGGCCACACCAATTTGAAAACCGTTCCAAGCGGTGCGAACTGGAAGCGGTCTCTTTTATTTCTTGCCGCGTTGTTCGATCTTCGCCCAGCTATCACGCAAGCCAATCGTCCGGTTGACCACCAGCCGATTAGACTCGGAGTCGGGGTCAATCGAGAAGTAACCCAACCGCTCGAACTGATATCCAGCGCCGGCTTTCGCGTCGCGCAGGCTCGGCTCGACCTTGCAGCCGGTCAACACCTCAAGCGAGTTCGGGTTCAGGTTGGCGGTGAAGTCCTGCCCTTCTTCAACCTCGTTGGGATTCTCTTTCATGAAGAGATTGTCATAGAGCCGCGCCTCGCAATCTATGGCGTGCGCGGCAGAGACCCAGTGAATGGTGGCTTTGACCTTGCGCCCGTCGGGAGCATTGCCGCCGCGCGTCTGTGGATCGTAGGTGCAGCGCAGCTCGATGACATTGCCTTCGGCGTCTTTCACGGCTTCCTTGCAAGTGATGAAGTAGCCATAGCGCAGGCGCACTTCGCGGCCCGGTGCCAGCCGGTAATACTGCTTGGGCGGGTCTTCGCGAAAGTCGTCCTGCTCGATATAGAGAACTTTAGAGAACGGCACACGGCGGGTGCCGGCGCTCTGGTCTTCGGGATTGTTGACCGCCTCCATCTCTTCGACAAGATCATCGGGATAGTTTTCGATAACGACGCGCAGCGGGCGCAGCACCGCCATAACGCGCGGTGCGCGTTTGTTTAAGTCTTCGCGCAGGAAGTATTCGAGCAGCGACAACTGCACAATGTTGTTGGTCTTCGAAACGCTCAGGTTGGAGCAGAAATTACGAATCGCTTCCGGCGTATAGCCGCGCCGCCGCATTCCCGACAGCGTCGGCATGCGCGGGTCGTCCCAACTGGTAACGTGATCATCCTGCACCAGTTTGAGCAGCTTGCGCTTGCTCAACAGCGTGTAGGTGATGTTGAGCCGGTCGAACTCGATCTGTCGCGACGGGAAGATCCCAAGCTGTTCGATGAACCAGTTATAGAGCGGGCGGTGGTCTTCGAATTCGAGCGTGCAGATCGAATGCGTCACCTGCTCGATTGAATCCGACTGGCCGTGAGCATAGTCGTACATCGGATAGATGCACCACTCGCCGCCCGTGCGATGATGCTCCATGTGCAGGATGCGGTACATCACCGGGTCGCGCATGTTGAGGTTTGGCGACGCCATGTCAATCTTGGCGCGCAGCGTCCGCGAGCCGTCGGGGAATTCGCCTTTCTTCATGCGCTCAAACAAGTCGAGGTTCTCTTCGACAGAGCGATTGCGGTACGGGCTTTCCCTTCCCGGCTCAGTCAGCGTGCCGCGATACTGGCGAATCTCTGCGGCGCTCAGATCGTCAACGTAAGCCTTCCCGGCTTTGATGAGATGGACGGCCCACTCGTAAAGCTGACCGAAATAGTCTGACGCATAAAACAGCGCGTCCCACTCGTAACCCAGCCAGCGAATGTCTTCCATGATCGAATCGACGTACTCGGTTTCTTCTTTCGATGGGTTGGTGTCGTCGAAACGCAGATTGCATTTGCCGCCGAATTCCGCCGCCAGCCCAAAGTCGAGATAGATGGCCTTCGCATGGCCGATGTGCAGGTAGCCGTTCGGCTCAGGGGGAAAGCGCGTCTGCACCCGCCCGTCGTGTTTGCCTTCCTTGAGGTCTTGAATGATGATGTCGCGAACAAAGTTAGACGCGCCGCCGGATTCGACCGCTGGTGCGTCGGCGCCAGATTTCTCCGAACTCATTGGTCTCTTTTATCTCCTGTGCAAAAACTCTATGGTCATTTGCCGACCTGTTCGACGGCGCGGCGCAGCCGCTCGACGCTCTTCTCGCGACCGAGCGCGACCATAATGTCGAACATCCCCGGCCCGACCGCCTGTCCCGTGAGCGCCGTGCGTGAGGCGTTAATCAACAGCCCCGCCTTGACGCCCTGTGCCTCGGAATAGGCTCTGAGAGCCGCTTCGGCGCTGTCGTGCGTGAACGTGTCGAGCGCCGCAAGCTGGTCGGCGAGGCCGGGCAGCAGGTCTTTCAGCCGCTCGTCTTTCAAATTCTTCTTTATCGCCGCCGGCTCGTATTCAAAGTCATCTGAAAAGTAAGGCCGCCCCAGTATGGCAAAATCAACCGCCGTGCGATAGCGCGCCCGCAACAACTCGGCTGTGCGAGCGAACCAGTCGCGCTCATTGGTTGCAAACTCGTCGCGCCAGATGCCGTGCTTCTTCAACTGCTCGGCGACCAGCGGCAGCAGATCGTCTATCGGCATGCGGCGCAGGTATTCGCCGTTCATCCACAGCGCCTTCGGGTCGGTCCAATCAAGGGGATCGCTCTCTTTGAAGTTGAAGATCGCCGCCGCTTTGTTGACGCCGTCGAGCGAGAATTGCTCAATCAATTCCTGGCGCGACATGATCTCTTGATCGCCACCCGGCGACCAGCCGAGCAAGGCGAGGAAATTCACAAAGGCGTCGGGCAGAAAGCCGCGATCCCTGTAGGTCGTCACCGAAACGATCTCGCCGTGCTTGCGCTTCGAGAGCTTCTCTTTACCCGGCGCGTTGATCAGCGGCAGGTGGCCGAAGCGCGGCACAGCGGCCCCAAGCGCACTGTAAATTAAAACCTGCTTGTGGGTGTTGGTCAGATGATCCTGGCCGCGAATCACATGGGTGATGCCCATCTCGATGTCGTCAACGACCACCGACAGGTTATAGAGCGGGTGGCCGTCGGAGCGAATCAGCACGAGGTCTTCAATGTCTGTGTAATCGCGCTCCTGCGGGCCATAGACCATATCATCAAAGCGCGACACACCCGATTCGGGAACCTTCAAGCGGATCGCCGCCGTCTCGCCTGCCTGAAGGCGCGTGCGCGCTTCCGTAAGCGGCAGGTCGCGGTAGGGGTTGGGCTCACGGCCTTCGCGCGCCTGCTCGCGTATGCGCTCTTTGACAGTGCGGTCGTCACCCTGTTCTTTCGGCGTGAAGTCGTAATACGCTTTGCCTTCTTCGACGAGGCGGAGGGCGGCGGCGCGATGCGCTTCGCCGAACGACGATTGGAAGAACGGCCCCTCGTCGGCGTCAAGCCTGAGCCAGTGCAGCCCCGCGAGGATGCCCTGCACCATCGCCTCAGACGAGCGCTGCACGTCTGTGTCTTCGATACGCAGGATGAAGACGCCATTGTGCTTGCGCGCAAAGAGCCAGTTAAACAACGCCGTGCGCGCGCCGCCGACATGCAGATAACCGGTGGGCGAGGGTGCAAAACGAACTCTGACCGTTTCAGCCATAAACTGAAATTATCAGCGACCCGGCGGCTGCGTCGCAAGGCAAAAGGCTGGAGTGACGCGGGAAGAGTGACGCGGGGACGCGGGGACGCAGGGAAAGGAAGACAAGCGGTTAGCTCTGTCTCTTTCCCTCGCCGCGTCCCCGCGTCCCCGCGTCGCCGCGTCGGGCTTTTTTACTGCGTTTGCGGGGCGATGTATCGCACCTCGCCAAGTTCGGCGAGCGCCGCGAGCTTATCGAGTGCGATACGACCAATGACCAGCTTCGCCGATTTCGGATCGGCCACGACTTCAAAGCCGAGCGACTTGAGCCGAGCCATCAGGGCATCGGATTTCACGGTCAGCCAGACTTGAATTTCGGCCTTGCCGTCGCGTACGAAGCGGGCTTCGGCGGCGGCTGGCGTGCCGCTCTTCTGCAACCGTTCGACGAGCGCGGCGATGGCCGGGTGCAGCTTGGCAAGTAATTGCTGCCGCTTCTGCTCTTCCGCGGACAATGGTCGGTTGCGCTGCTGTTCGTCAACGTCGCGCTTAGATTTCGGCGCTTCGGCATTCACCACCGTGGGCGATGCGGTGCCAGTGCCATAGCCGCGACCGGGGCCGACACCTGTACCATTGTCAGTGCCGCCAATCGCGCCTCGCGGGTCGGCGGGCCGGGACGGTGGCGGTGGCGCTATGTAGGGCTGCGCTGTCTTCACGGCCACCGAGTCGACGGCCCTGCTTTCGGTTTCCTCTTTCCCGAAGACGCCGTCGTGGCTGACGCCTTCCGGCATCTCGACCGGTACTTCGACGCGCCGCGGCGCGCCGCCATCCGTCACGGTCATTTCTTCGACGGCGACGAACGATGTGAACTGCGTCATCAAGCGGTAATCCAATCCGAGTTGCGTGATCTGCTCTTTGACGTCGGGCCGCGTCACGCCATATTGCATGCCGGTGTAATCCTGGCTCATCAAGTCGTCAATCTTGGTGCGCGCCCACAGCGTCGCCAGCACGTCGTGGCGCGCTTCGGCGTCGGGCAACTCGACCGGAATTTCTCTGACATAGTCGTGGCCGGCGACTCGGCCTTTCAGCTTGATCGTGCCGCGCCCGCCCTGCGCGTAGCGACCGCAGACGACGACCGGCTTGGCGCTGAAAAGGTCGGGGATGCGCTTCGGATAAACGTCGGTCACCGGCAAGCCACCCCAGTCAATCACCACGTCGGTCAGCAACGGATTGCGAATGCGCTCGTGGAAGCGTTTCGCTGCCGCCGAGCCGTTGTCATTGAGCGAAACATATTCGACTTCGCCGCGCCCTTCTTCGGCCATCTTGTCAAGCAGGTAGCGGTTGATCGACGAGCCGATGCCGAAGGAAAACACCCGCGCATTGGGATGCTTCTGCACTTCGCCGACGATTTCCATATCGTTGCCGACGTAACCGTCTGTCATGAAGCAGACGATGCGAACATGATCCTGCGCATCCGACGGATCGAGCGCCGCCTTGATGGCTTTCATCATCTCTGTGCCGCCCGCGCCGCTGCGCGTGGCGAGAAACGCTTGCGCTTTTTGCAGGTTCGCGCGGGTTGCCGGCACCGGCTGCGGGAAGAGGATGTGCGTGTCGCCGGCGAAGGTAATCAGGTTAAAGGTGTCCTGCGGGTAGAGCCCGTCGAGCGCCAGCTTCATAGACTCTTTGGCTTTCTCGATTGGAAAGCCGTCCATCGAGCCGGAGGTGTCTAGCACAAAGACGATCTCTTTCGGCATCACGTCTTCAGCCGCGACCCGGTCGGGCGGTTGCAGGATAAAAGTGAAGAAGCCGTCCGCATTGTTGCCGTGCGGGGCGCGGTGCAAGAGCAGCGCGTCTTCGACACGCCGACCGGCAACGTCATAGCGCAGCACGAAATCTTTATTCGGAATTTCGCTCTGGCTCTTGAGCCGGATAATGGCGCTGTGAGCCGAAGGCCGCTCAAGATTGACTTCGTGATTGATCGCCTTCAGCTCATCAATCGGCACGCCGGCATCGAGCGCCACTTCGAGCGCGATGTCGTGGCCGGCGCGCAGTCCGCGCGGCGCGACCGGCGGCGTGATGCGCGAGGCGTCGGGCACTTGCGTGGTGTCGGGCGACCAGCCTCCGGCTTGCTGGCCTGTGGGCGTGCCGGGAATGTAACGCGGTCCGACGACCATCGGGAAGACGAACTCGTAGGCGCCATCTTGATACTTCAAAGTCTCGACGTAGCTGATGGTCACGGTGACGCGTTCGCCAGGCATGATGTTGGCGACCGACTGCGTGAAGATGTTAGGCCGCTCTTGATCGAGCAGGCCGGCGACGTGGCCCGCCGTGCGCGCCGCTTCATAAATCGCCCGCGCCTCTTCGCGCAGCTTGATCTTGCCGCGCACCGTGTGGTCGCCGACGCGCAAGGTCATGTCGTCAACCGCGGCGTTCTGCGGCAGCGGGAAGGTGTAGACCGCTTCGATCTTATCTTTGAAAGGGTTCTCGAATTCCTGTGTCACGACGACGCGCGACAGAAAGCCGCTGATCTCGGCTTTGACATCCGTATGTTTGAGCGGGCACGAGCCGGCGACGGCGCCTTTTTCGGGATCAATGATCTGAAGCGCCCCCTGACCGGCAGAGGTATCGGCGCCGGCGACAAAGCCGGTGCCCGAATGTTTACTGGCTTTGGCAAGCACGATGTAACCTGCAATACAAAGTGCCGCCAAGATGGCGAATGACAAGACGAGCCTGCGTTGCATATGTTTCAGTCGGACTGCGAAGTGTTCTCCTTGCAGTCCGCACCTCCTTAGAATCTTGCGCGCCACGGGTAGCGCTAGGGATGGAGCATTAGGCCGGCGCTAATCGATTAGACACCGAAACCGGTCATGAGTTCCGGAATCTTTACGAGTGAGGGAATGGAGCGCGAAGGCGAGCTTGCAGGAAAAACAAAAAAGCGGCGGCGAGACCTACTCTCGCCGCCGCCTGTGAATGTCAGTTGCGCTTGCGTCTAGAACTGGAAGCGCGCGCCGAGCTGCACCTGGAACGGTTGGCCCGGGTTGTTGTTGAGCAGCAGGCTCCCGACGCGCGTTGAGGTCGGGTTGCGATCATATAGCTGCAAGAAGTTCGGGTTGGTCGGCCCGGTAAAGCCGCAGGTCAGGTCGGCGGTGTTCGAGCAGTAGTTCGTCACTTGGCTGCCCGCCAACTCGATGTTCTCAATGTTGAAGATATTGAAGAACTCGGCGGTGAAGAGCAGGCGACGGCCCTCGCCCACCTGGAAGTGCTTCTGCACGCGCATGTCAACGTTGTAGACCGGGCGGTTGCGGAAGGCATTGCGCTCGAACGGGATGCCCGGCGCGCGGTACGGACGGTCGAGGTTGGTGCGATCCTGGTTAACGTCCGAGCCGATGCGAGCGTCAATCGGACGGCCCGAGCGCAGGCGAACGGCGCTCGATACGTCAATCCCGAACGGCAGGAAGAAGACCGGGTTGACGACGAACTGGTGCTTGATGTCGAGGTTCGACAGGCTGTACTCGCTATCGGTGTTGAAAGCGTTCTCGAAGAGAACGCCGCCCGCCTCGCGCTCGTTATCAACCGTCGAGAGATTCTTCGAGCGCACGTAGAAAGCATTGAACTGGCCCCAGCGGCGCTGGAACTTGGCGCGCAGCGTCAGGGCGCGGAAGAGCGCCTTGCCGGTTGATTCACGAATCTGCACGCTGTTGAGGTTCGCAATCGGGCGGTCGCGGTGATCCTTGTCAGCCACCGGCAGCAGCAGCCCGAAGAACGGCCTTTGCGATGGGTCGGGAGCCGTCGTCCGGGTGAAGGGCAGCGGCAGGTTGATGTCGCGATTCTGTTGCAGGTGCGTCGTGTGGACGTAGCTGAAGTCGGCGCCCACCGTCAGGCTGCGATTGAGCTCGCGCTCGATGCCGATGCCGTACTGCACGGAGGTCGGGTTCTGGAAATCGGGCGCCATCAGGATCGGTGCCAGGCCCGCGGTCAGCGGGTCAACGCCGAGCAGCTTAGCGATCTGCTGCACCTGCTCGCCGGTGATCACCGGCAGCTTGTCGAGCGTGAAGTTGTTCAGATCGATGCCGATCAGCTTCAACTGTTTGTAGACCGTGTTGGCCGAGGCATTCGGGTTGAGGGGCGCGGCGCGCAGCGGCAGGGTCACCGAGAGATCGCCCGCCGGGTCGCGGAAGTTGTTGATCGGCGCGGCAAACAACAGCGCCGGCGTGCGCGAGTAGTAGATGCCGCTGTAGCCGCGAACGACCGTCTTGCCATCGCTCCACGGGTCCCAGGCGAAGCCGAGGCGCGGGCCAAAGTTGTTGGTGTCGCTGGGAATCTCGGTCGGGTCAACGACGTGGCCCGAGGGGAAGCGGAAGCCTTTGATCAAGTTGATCAGAGCATTGTTGCCGACTTCCGGCTGCGGATTGTACTGACCTTCCCAGCGCAGGCCGGCGTTCAGCGTGAAGTTCGGACGAATGCGCCATGAGTCCTGAATGAAGGCGGCGCCCTCATTGTCCGGCAGCGTCGCCTGGAGGTTGCCAATCTGGCGGGCCAGCGTCACCGCCGTGCTGTCGAAGCGGTTGGTGGTGGCGCCAGCCGGGTGGCTCAGCAGGGCGAGCAGCGCGGCGGCCTGTGCTGGCGTTCCCGCCGAGCCGCTGACGCCGTAGGTGCCATACTGGTTGAAGCCGAAGGTCTGGTTGGCGAAGATGTGATTGTATTCGCCGCCGACCTTGAAGGTGTGGTTGCCGCGCGACCAAGTGATGTTATCGATGATCTGCGCGCGCCAGTCCAGCTCGACGTTTTCGCCGAGGAACGATACCGTGCCGAAGTTGCCGATGGAATCGGTCACCAGCGGCTGCTGGGCGTTCGCCGGGCGCGGTCGCTTTTCACGCGAGTACTGGCCGCGGAATTCGTTGACCACGGTCGGCGTGAAGAAGCTGTTGAGCTGTCCGACCACCGTGTTGGTGGTGTCGAGCTCTGTACCGTTGTTGGAAAGCGCGTTGGTGATCGTCGGGAACAGCGGCACGCCGTTGGAGACGGCGTTCTGCGCCTCGTTGTGGCTGTAGCTGTAGCGGACGTTCAGATTGTGACGATCATTGACGATGTAGTCGGCGCGACCGATGAAGGCAATGGCGTCATTGGTCTGCGTGAACGGACCTTCCAGTGAGTGATAGAAGCTGAGCGCCTCGGAGATGGCAGGGGTCGAAGCGACGCTGCCAATGGTGTCAAAGAAGACTTCGCGGCTCTGGCGCTGGCGCTGCTGTTCGTAGGCGCCGAAGAAGAAGAGCTTATCTTTCTTGATCGGACCACCAAACGACGCGCCCCACTGGTGCTGGGTCGGCGCCACGGTGATCTCGCGCGGCGTCTGCCCGGGCAGCAGGTTGTTGCGCAGGCTCAGCTCGATGGCGTCAATGAAGTTGTTGCTGCGCGACAGGTCTTTGGGCCGGTAGAGGTAGAAGCCCGAGCCGTGATAGGCATTGGTGCCCGACTTGGTCACGGCGTTGACGATGCCGCCGGTCGAGCGCCCGAATTCTGCGGTGTAGCCCGAAGCGACGACCTGGAACTCTTTGATGGCTTCCTGCGGCACGGTGTAAGCGTTGTTCGAGCGCTCGCCGCCGCGGATGCCGCCGAAAAACGGGTTGTTATAGTCGGCGCCGTCAATGCTGACGTTGGTGTGAATGCCGAGCTGCCCGGAGAGCGAAATCTGCTGG
Source organism: Blastocatellia bacterium (assembly GCA_045807765.1). GTDB lineage: Bacteria > Acidobacteriota > Blastocatellia > UBA7656 > UBA7656 > DATENM01. The sequence continues at coordinate 33,713 of JBJMGU010000011.1, read as the reverse complement.
CGGCGCGGGTCAACCTGGGCCGCCGGCGTCAGGGTGACAAAGTCCTGGAAGCGGCGACCGTTGATCGGCAAATTCTCAATCGCCCGCTCGTTGACGACGGCGTCGGCTTCCGAGCGCGTCGTCTGCACCTGGATGGTGCCGGCGGTGACGTTGACGACTTCCGTAACGCCGCTGACGCCGAGGGTGATCTTGACGTCAATCGTGCGCCCGACGGCGACTTCGACATTATCGACGGTGACCGCCGTAAAGCCCTGGGCCGTGGCCGTGACGCGGTAGACGCCCGGCGGCAACAAGATGAGGCTGTAGAGCCCATCGTCGCCGCTAGTGACCGTGCGTTCGAGACCGGTCTGCGTGTTGACTGCCTTGACCGAGGCGTTTGCGACAATCGCGCCCTGGTTGTCAACGACTGCGCCGGCGATTTGTCCGGAACTCGCCTGCGACTGCGCAAACGCCGGAACGCTTGCCAGACTCAGACAGAGCGCCATGAGCAGCGCGCCTAGTGAATGGAATGGTTTTATTCTCGACATATTCCTGCCTCTCTGTGATGTAAATGTTTCTCACTGGTTCCAACGTGAAGCGTGCGCGCTCCACCCGGCGGATGGCGCGGGGAGAGACGCGCGAGGTTGCGGGCCATACGAATGGAAGCAGCGCGACCGCCTCTCGCCGATCCGACACTCCTGGCGCACGGCAACGCCGTTGCGGTCGTGCGAGCATGAGTGAAATCGAAACAACCTGATAATGAGCAGTCCCACAATCCCCTTCTTCAAAGCGGCAGCCGAAGCTTGCCGTTTGTCGTGCCGCAACCGGCGCAACTATTCAACTCATCCGGCCCGTGGCGCAGCAAAGATCTGAGAAAGGGAATGCGAGAAGCACAGGCTACTTTAAGGGATGGAGCAAGTCAAGCAAAATAGGTGTTACAGAGAAGTAGGCAGTAGGCGGTAGGCGGTAGGCAGTTTTCCGATCCTTAATCGTTCCGCCGCGTCGCCGCCATCCAGGTGTGCATTACGAACTGCCTACCGCCTACTGCCTACCTTTGCTCTGCGACTGCACTTCGATGAGCGCTTTGAAAGAGCCGACGTTGTCGCCGAGGTTGCCTTCGTTCACCGACAGGAAGAGCAGGCCGTCGCGCGTCGCCGTGAACTCCGACGATTTGCCGATAAAGATGAAATCGTCGTTATCGGCGCCGATGACACCGATCAGCGCGCCCGTAGGCTGTTCGGCCATCAGCTTCTTGCCGTCTGTGATATCGGTGGTGCCTTCCGGCCCCGTCGTGCGTCCGCTTGCCGGGTCGAGCGTCACCGCGCCACTGGCGTTAATGCGGATGCGGTCGCCGCGCTTGACGATCAGGCCGGTGCTCGTCCAGTCGCGCTTGCCGATCACGTCAATCGTTGCCGAGCGCACCTGGCCGGTCAGCTTGCGCGCCGGGGGCCGCTCGGTTTCGGCGGGCGGCTGGTCGGCGGGCGGGTTGGCCGCGGGCTTATCGGCATCCGTAGTGCGGTCGAACGGTTTCGTGGACTTGCTCTCGGCAGGCTTTTCAGCAGGCGTCACATCGGGCTGGGCGGTCGGTTGGGCCTCGGTGGTTTCTGGGTTGCGCGTAGGCCGCTCTGGCTGCGTGTTGCGCGGCAGGTCCGGCAAGACCGTCGGGCGCGCCGTTTCGCGGGCTTCGGTCGGTGTGTCGCGGACGGGCACGGCGTCGCTCGGGCGCGTGCTGTTGGTTTCGCTCGGGCGCACCGGCGACGCGTCCCGCATGGCACCTTCGGCGCTTCCCGCGGGCGCACCCTCGAACTCGATGCGCGCCACGTCGCCGACATAGACCATCGCCCGGCTCAGATAACGTCCAGAGCCGGTGTCGAGCATGACGATGAACTGATCGTCGGCAAAGCTCGCCACCTTGCCCTTGAGCACACTGCCGTTTTTCAGGTGAATGGTGTCAGCCTGGGCCACAGGCGCCAGCAGTGCCAGCACCATCAGTAGGATCAATTGCCGCTTATGCATCATGAAGCCTCCGCTTCTGGAATTGGATCAAGGATTGGTTCGCTCACGGGCGCGTATTATAGCAAACGCCGGTTTGCCGAGGAAACAAGGCGCGCCGGCGGCAAAAGCCGGCGTGGCACGCGCCGCTGGCGCCGCCGATCATTTTTTGAACCCTCGCCTGCTTTTCGTAATGCCGGCTACTCGCCCTCGTGATTGACGCGCTTGTTGTAATCCTCCGACGATGCCGGGTCAAGCTCCCAGCGATGGCGGTCGCGCTCGGCGATCTTCTCAGCGGTGTCGAGCGGCTCGTTGTCTTCGTAGCGCAGGCCGACGGCTTCGCCAAGCTCTTCGACAACGTCTTGGTCGGGCGTCGGCGTCGAGCCGCCGGGCGTCTCTTCGCCGATGTCCGAGCGACGCCAGTCGGCGTCAATGTCGCCGGCGGTGTCTTCGGGCGTGCGCGAATGGTGTTCGCGCAGCTCGCGGCTCAACAACTGGCCGCCCGAAGCCAGGCGCTGCGCCTCAGCGAACTCTTCCAAGACCTCGGCGTCGGCCTCGACCAGTTCGCTCTCGGCATTTCCTGCATCAATGAATTTGTCGTTCTCTTGATCTGCCATCATCGATTCTCTCCCCTTGTTGGTTGCTGATTGAACGCTCCACAAGTCTATCACAATCAGTGAGGGGATGAGCAGCCGTGGCGGGGTGTTGCGTGCATGCGGGTGGTGTGGGAGGGAAAAGATAAAGGCGAGTCCGATGCGCCCGGACTCGCCCCAAATTTTATCGATTAACTAGCGCTAGCGGTGACGTTCTGCGCCGCCAGGCCCTTGGGGCCTTCAATGAGCGTGAACTCGACCTGCTGGCCTTCGTTCAGCGTCTTGTAGCCATCGGCCTGGATCGCCGAATAGTGGACGAAGACGTCGTCGCCCGTCGAGCGCGTGATGAACCCATACCCTTTTGTCGCGTTGAACCACTTAACTGTACCTAATTCTCTCAATGCTTTCTTCTCCTTTTCATCTGAAGTGAGTTGCAGCGTGGATGATCGGAGCTAAAGCAAAGAGCGTCTGCGGTCAAACTGCCAAACGCGCAAAACCTTAACTTCCACTTCAGTCCTCCTCACACTACTGCGAATCAAAACTCGCACATCCTACACATCGCTTCCCATACTGTCAACTGAAAGCTAATGATGAATGATGAATGATGAACGGAAGAGGAAGCGGAAGCCGGATTATCTATAGACAATCCCCTGCCGTTTCCTCTCTTAATTCATCATCCATCATTCATCGTTCATCATTTAAGGAACCGTCTTCGTCACTTCGTTCGAGGCGATGCCGGCGGGGGTGCGCACAATGATGCGCAGCACAGTACCCGATGACGGCGCCACGGCGGCGGGGATCTTCAGCGAAATGAAATCGGTTTCGCCAAACACGGCGATGTTCGAGCTGAAGTTGTCGCCGCGCACCTCGACGGTGACGTTGGCCGGGAAGTTCGAGCCGAAGATTTTCAGCACCAGCGCTCCCGAGCCTTTCTTCTTGATCTTTACTGAATCGATGTGCGGCCCAACGAGCGTGCCGGCTATCACTTGATTGGAAGCGCCGGAAGCCGGCGGCGCCGTGTTGCGGGCGCTGACGACGAGCTGCCCGGCGCTGTTTCTGATGCTCGGGTTTTCGTCCAGCTCGACGGTGATCGTCGCCGGCGTCCCGGCTTGCAGGTGCGACACGGCGACTGTGCCATTGATCGTGATCTCGGTATCGCTGCGCAGGTTGGTGCCGCTGATGGTGATCCGCAATCCTGTCTGTCCGGCGTTCGCTTGCTGCACCGGCTGGCCATTCAAGGTCAGCGTGGCGCCGCTAAGCTGCGGCGCCGGGCTTGGGTCCTGCGCCAGTTGACCGAGCCGCGCCGACAGTTTCTTGCCGCTGAAGATGTAAACGTTGCCGGCGTTGAGCACGCTGTTGTTCAAGCCGTCGCCGTGCATGGCGTTGGCGATGTAATCCACATAACCGTCGCCGTCGACGTCACCGCCGGTCAGGCGATAAGAGAACTCGTCGCCGCCCTCTAGGCCCTGGTCTTCGCCGTGCGCGCCGGCCAGTTGATAGATCGGCAGGCCCGCCGGCGGATCATAGAGCTTGATGACCGACGGCAGAAAGTCGCGCCGCCCAAAGATGAGTTCGGTCATGCCTGCGTCGTCGCGGTCTTCGCCGTTTAGCTCAAAGGTGCGCTCCGGGCTACCGATGAACAGGTCAGACAATCCGTCTTTGTTGATGTCAAAGCTGCGCACAGAGTCGCCGGCGCAGTCGAGCGCATGGACGCCGTAGACGGTCGCGACGCGCTGGCCCGACGCATCCGGGTTCAGCAGATCAATCGTTGCGCCCGGCAAGCTGGCCGAGCCATAGATGACATAGACCGCGCCGGTCTGGCCGCGGTCGTCCGGCGCCAGCGCCAGCAACGCTCCCAGCACCAGGTCTGTGCGACCATCGCCATTGAGGTCGCCGAAATGCACCTGCGAGCCGAGGAAGTCATGGGCGTGCGCGCCGATGACGTGCGTGGCGTTCGCCGGCGGCGCGCCGAGGTCGGTCGTAGCCGGCCAGTTGCGCTGGCCGTAGATGACATAGACTTCGCCGCACAGCGGTCGGCTGCCATTGTTGCCTGCGGCAAAAAAGTTATGCCCGCTCACCTGGTCTTGCACGGTGACGTACGAGCCGGAGTCACGGTCTATCGAAGCGCCGATGATGATGTCGCTGATACCGTCATTGTTGACGTCGCCGACTTGCAGGGCGCCGCCCCAGTGATCTTCTTCGCGGACGCCAACGATGCGCGCCGTCCGCACACCGGCGGGCGGTGAGGCGAGATTAATTTCAGCAGGCAGGTTGGCCGCGCCGAAAACGATATACGCGCCGCCGACGTGATGGCCCGCGGCGGTGTTGATCTGATCCGAGCCGATCACGATGTCGGCAAAGCCGTCGCCGTCCACATCGCCTTCGTCACACCAGATGCCCATGCGCCCCTCGGCCTGCGGGCCGTAGATGGCAGTAACGCCCGCCGGCGATGAGGCAAGGTTGATGTCGCCGCTGAAATTCGGCTTGCCATAGACGACATACGCGGCGCCGGCATTAAAACCATTCGGCCCATCCTGCAACGCCGCGCAGGTCAGGATGTCGCGCAGGCCGTCGTGGTTGACGTCCGCATTGATTGAAGAAGAGGTGCCGAGCAGGTCACCTGAGCCGCTGCCGAGGATGCGAAAAAGATTGGCCGGGTGGTCGGCTTGATTGATGAAGCCGCTGTCACGGCCATCGCTCAGGTAGACGTTGACGGTGCCGTTATTGGTGAACGGGTCGCTGCTGCCATACATGCCGCCAAACAGCACATCGGCGCGGCCATCGCCGGTGACGTCGCCGGCAGCGACCGGTAAGCCGATCTCGCCCTGTCGCCGGGTGCTGCCGAACAGCACCAGCAGCCCGTCTTGATTGAAATTCGCCGTGTCAACGGCGAGTTGAATCGCATCGCTCTCCGCCGTGGCGCGAAACGCCACCGGCGGCAATAACAGCGACAAAAAAAGGGCGACGGCCAGGCCGCCGCGCAGCAATACTGCCTTCGTCATAGCTCCCCTTGATCGAAATCAAATATAGTAGTCCGTTCCAGCGTGACCATTTGCTACAAAAGACGGTGATTATACAATGCGGGTCTGGGATATGGCGACCTCGCGGGTAAACGGAAGAAAATCTCCGCCGCGCGCGTCTAAGTGCTGAAGCGCGACGGACGGCAAGGCGATGGAGCAAGCGGTCAGCATGAGCGAGCGCATGACGGAAGCTCAAATTATCGAAGCCTGCAAGGCCGGCGACCGCGACGCATTTCATGCGCTGTTTGAACAGTATAAGGATCGCGTCTACAGCATCGCCTATCATTTCAGCAATGACGAGGCGATGGCGCACGACGTGACCCAGCAGGTCTTCTTAAAGCTCTTTACGGTCATCACGCAGTTCCGCCACGATGCGGGATTCGCCACCTGGCTCTATCGCATCGTTGCCAACTGCTGCACAGACGAACAGCGCCGCCGCCGCCGCTTCGTGCCGTTCAGCCCGCAGCTTGAGGTCAAGACGATGACGACCGGAGGCGGACAAGAAAACACTTATCAGCGCCGGCAACTGGCCGCTTCGGTGCGCGCCGCCATCAGCGAGCTGAGCCCGAAGCTGCGCCTGCCCATCCTGTTGAAGTACGTCGAGGGATTGTCTTACGAAGAGATCGCCGCGGCCTTGAATTGCTCGATTGGCACGGTGTCGTCGCGGCTCAATCGCGGCCACAAACAGCTTGCGGCAAAGCTTGAGCACCTGCGCGGCGAAATCATCGGAAGTGAGTGAGAGAGATGTTTACCGAGCACGTTATCAAAAAACTTTCGGCCTACTGCAACGGCGAGCTTGGCGACGATCAGGTGCGCCGCGTCGCCGCGCACCTGCTGAAATGTGAGCGATGCAACCAGGAATACGAGCGCATACGGCTCGGCGTGCGGCTTGCCGAACAGTTGCCGCAGGTCGTCGCGCCCGCCGAGATGTGGAGCGATATCGAAGCACTGCTCGATGCTCGCGACCGTCAGCCGGCGGTGAAGGCCAAGACCGACACATGGCTTCCCTACGGCAGACCGCTTCAGTGGGCGACCGCGGCGGCGCTGGTTCTCTTCATCGGCGTCGGCAGCTTCATGATCTATCGCCGGCTGCGGACGACTCCCGTTCCGATTACTGACCCTGTGCCGACGACCTGCATGGCGTGGCCGGTCACCAGCCTTGCGGGCGCGCCGCGCATTGACGGCCACCGCATTAAATCCACCGGCTGCTTTGAAATGGGCGAGCTGCTTGAAACCGATGACACGGCGCGCGTCAACATCGATATCCCGCAGATCGGCGAAGTCGAGATTGCGCCGAACTCGCGTGTGCGGCTGGTGACGACAAATCAGAACGAGCACCGCATGGCGCTTGAGCGCGGCAAGCTGCACGCCTTGATCACCGCGCCGCCGCGCTTATTCTTCGTTGACACGCCGTCGGCGGAAGCCATTGACCTGGGCTGCGAATATACGCTCGCCGTGGATGACGCCGGCATTGGCCTGTTACACGTGACGCTCGGTTGGGTGATGCTGGTGCGCGACGGGCGCGAGTCTTATGTGCCGGTTGACGCGATGTGCGAAACGCGCCCCGGCGTCGGGCCGGGCACGCCGTTTTTTGAAGACGCCTCGGATGCCTTCAAAGCGGCGCTGTCGCATTACGACTTCGAGAATGGCGGCGACGCGGCTTTGCGCGCCGTGCTTCAGGAAGCGCGCGACCGCGACACGCTGACGCTCTGGCACCTGTTGCAGCGCGTCGGCTCGTCGACGCGCGCCGTCGTGCTGAATCGCATGATCGCCCTCGTCGGCAAGCCGCGCTGCGTCACTCGCAAAGGCATCCTCAAGCTCGACCGCGAGATGCTCGACTGCTGGAAAGAAGAGCTGGATCTGGTGTGGTTTTAACCACCCTGCCAATAGGAGGAAACACCTATGAAGCATAAGCCTTCGCGCCGATTCGCGCCGCTGTTTGCGGCGATGATGCTGATGGTCTTGGTCGCGGCGCAGCCCGAAAGCCGCACGCCCGGCGCGCCACAGCGCCAGCCGAGCAGCAAGTCGTGGAACCTGTCGGCCCGCCGGCTGACGGTTCACGAATGGGGAACCTTCACATCGATTGCGGGGCGCGACGGCAAGCCGGTCGAATGGCGTCCGCTGACCGGGCCAAGCGACCTGCCGTCGTTCGTCTATGACCTCAACAGCGAACGCGAAGGCAAAGGCTTGCGCCACGGTCGCCAGTGTTTCAAATGCGAAGAGGCGACGATTCGCATGGAAACGCCGGTGCTTTATTTTTATGCGGCGCGCGAAACGACGCTATCGGTCAGCGTCTGGTTTCCGCAGGGCAAGATCACCGAATGGTATCCGCAGGCGCGCGGCACTGTGAACGTTGACTCGGGCGGCAGCGTTACCTGGGGGCGCATCACGGTCGTTCCCGACGCCACACAGGTGCTGCCGGTCGAAGCCAGCGCCAGTCATTATTATGCGGCGCGCGAAACGGATGCGGCGCTGGTTCGGGTTTGCGGCCAGCAGAATCAGGAGATCGAAAAGTTTCTCTTTTATCGCGGCGTCGGCCAGTTCGACCTGCCGCTCACGGTCAGGCTCGACGGCAATCGGCTGGCGATCAACAATGCGGGCCGCGACCGCGTCGCCACCTGCATCGTCTTTGAGAATCGTAATGGACAGGTAGGCTATAGCATCGGTCGCCTGCGCGATGGCGAGCTGGTGATTGAGCGACCGTCGCTCGATCAGACGCGCGACGGCATCGAGCGCGAGCTTGTCAGCTTGCTTACGAGTGAAGGGCTCTACGAAAAAGAAGCGCAAGCGATGGTCGCGACCTGGCGCGATTCGTGGTTCGAAGACGGCTTGCGGGTGTTTTATGTCGTGCCGCGCTGGCTCACCGATCAGACCTTACAGCTTGCGATTGAGCCGCAGCCTTCGGAGCTGGTGCGCGTGCTGGTTGGCCGCACCGAAGTCATCACGCCGGAGATGGAGCAGGCCATTCGCCAGCAGCTCGCGCCGCTCAATGATGCATCACCCGATCTGCCGAGTATCACAATGCAGGTGATTCGTTCGCACGGGCGGTTTGCCGAGCCGATTCTCAAAGAGATGCTCGACCAGACTAAAGATGAGCGTATGCGCCGCTACATCAACTCGATTCTGCGCTCGGCGCGCACCGCGCTTGAATAAGCGGCACAGCAAGCTGAGAAGGCAACGGAAGAGAATCGCCGACTGCCACGTCTAATCATCAAACGCGCAAACACGAGAGCGCGTCGAGGAGTTCAACCGATAATCTTTGTTAACCATGAACCGCCCATGTGGTGGCGGCACGGAAGGAGTTTGCATGAAAGTTCAATCGTTCAACGGAATCAGAGTAACATTCGCTACAGTTTTATTGGCGACGATGCTGGCGCTGGCGAGCGTCGCGAGCGTCTATGCCGGCGGCTTTCAGCTCGCCGTCGAAGCGCCCGACGCCGGCAAGACCAACCTGAAAGACGCGGCGCTCATCGTACGCACGTTTGGCTGTCACCAGCCGGCGGATGCCAACGTCAGCGTGACCGCCGAAGGAATCGTGGGCGGTCGCCGCCAGTCGCTGCCGGTCGAGTTGCGCGCCGATGCCAAAGGGGTTTACTCGATTCGCCAGCAATGGCCGGCGGAAGGCAAATGGGTGCTGGTGCTGACGGGAACCTATAACAACATGACGAGCACGGTCTTCGTCGAGCTTGGCGAGAAAGGCCAGGTCTATGCCGACACGCGGCTCAATGCCTTCGAACAGGACGGCGCGCATGCGCGCGGCATTCGTCGCAAGCCGACTTCGGGAGATGTTGAAGCGGCGCTGAAAGCCAACATCAGCAGCATCGCCATGTCGGCGAATGCGTCGCCGGCGCTGTCTTCGAGCGCCATCGCCGCGGGCGGCGGCGCGTTTCTCTTCCTGATCGGCCTCGCTGCTTTGAAGCGCCGCCGGTCACACAACAGTTCGGCGGCGTAGTGAATTCGCTGATGGATGAGAGAGGGCAGGTAGCATTGAGAGAGCAGGCGAGATATTCAACCGGCGCGATGCTGGAACGAGAATCTCGCCTGCTCTTGTTGTAGCGACCTAGCGCGCGGCGTGATTCAGCGCAGGTCAGTATGCATATAGGGAAGATGTGAGGTTCTGATTAGTGGCTAGAAATAGATTGGTCTCTTGGTCAAATACCCATTCATCGTCCTGCTGCGCGCCTGTACGCTGGACGTATCGGCGGTTTAATTCTTCAGTCAGCGCACTCGATTCCGGCAACGGGTTGGCGGCGACTCGCTCATAGACCTCCTGAGCGATATCGTATTTCTGATTCTCGCCGTAGGAATGGACGCGCAAAATATCAACCCGTGGCTGCAAGATTGGAGATTTAACCTCATTAAGAACTTCAGCAGCTTTTAAATGATTATGCTGCCGCATCCAAGCTATGCCTAGTGTCGCACAGAAAACTTCTCGATCAGCGGTCCAAGGATTACCGATTACACCTTGTTCAAAGATGTTCAAGGCTTCATCTATGCGACCCATCTTCAACAAGATCATTCCACGGATATGGAAGCCAATCCAATCCCCTCTCGAAACCATGTCACTGATTGGCAAATCGGTTAAGGCCTCATCGTATCGGTGTAATGCTGCTAGTATCAGACTTCGCCCATTCCTGGCGAACATATCATTAGGAAAGCGGGATCTGATTTCTTCATAAGCCGCGAGCGCTTCCGGCAAGCGGTTCATCGCCCGCAGCGTCTCGGCTCGCCCACTCTTGGCGACGACATCTTCGGGATGCTCGGCAATGACGGTGTCGTAAGCCGCGAGCGCTTCCGGCAAGCGGTCCATCGCCCGCAACGTTTCAGCGTGGCCGCTTTGGGCGATAACACCAGCGCCGAACAAGACAGCTTGCTCATAGGCTCTTAATGCTTCATTCGGTCGTCTCATCCTGAGCAGAGCATCTGCATATTGCGCCCACGACCAGCCATCATCATCTTTCAGTCGGATGCTGCGCTCGGTTAGCTCTAACTGGAGTCGATGATTGTCGAGAAGCTTGGCTTCCATCGCTAAGTCGCACAAAGACATCACTGTAAATCTTGGCCCGCCGTTGGCCATTTGATAATCCACCAATTCGTCTATCAGGCGATGGGCGCGAGCAAAATCGCGACGTTGCAAATACTCAACAATGATGCGCTTCCGGCTTTCAACATTTGCTAAAACTTGAGGGCGGTTGATTCTTTGACGCTGCTCGCGCCGGTCTCTCTTTTCCAACTCGTCTGTGTCAGTCTCTTCTTCGTCCACAAACTGATTTTCAATAACAGGCACTGGCTGGCGAAACGCGGCTGTCCATCGTTGCAATATCGTGCGGTAGTTTCTCAAGGATTGCATTGCTGGCATCATCAGTGCCTGGATGAGAAAGCTTTCTACCTGACGACCTTCGTGTGCGATGACCAGCGCGCGAAATAGGCCCTCGCGGATGGCGAGGCGTTGAAATTCTGCTTTCTGCTCTGTGCCGCCGAATTCACTTTCGGGTATTCCGTCCCACGCCGCGCAGACATCACGGATGGATGGCTGGCGTGAAAGCGGATTGTCCATTACCGCCAACGTCGTTGTCGCTTTGGCCGCCTCACTACGTTCTTTTGCGCCGGTGATATCAGCACTATCAGGCAAGGGCCGTGCGTAGAGAATGCCTTCGAGCCGTTCGAGGACTGCTGTATCTCTGAAGAGTTCTTCCAGTTCCGCGGCGGCTTCCTGGCGAACCTCTGCGGATAGGGTGTCGTCCATCAGGATCAGCGCCAGGTCGAGCGCACAGACGACGTTATACTCAAGCTCAAGCCGCTTTTTGATCTGCTCTTGACCGCTGTTTTCCAGGAATTGCAGGTCGCGGGCGTCGCCGAAAAGATACGGCAGGTCCGACTGCGCTCGCGGCACAAGCGTGTCCGGCTCGTCCACGTCGAACGAGAACAAGGTGTTGCCGTCCACGATGAGTGCCGTCCCGGCACGTCCTGAAATCACCGCATCCATCAGCTTATCGGTACTCCGGCTTGTGAGAGTTTCTCCTTAAGCGCCTTTAGAATTGTAGCACGTTGGTGGCGCTTCAATCGCGGGTCGAGAACTACCTGCTCGACGGTTCGGATGGTCATCGGCCCGTAGATGTGGGCTTCGACGAATTGGTCATCTTCAGACGTCGCACCCTGTTGCAGCAGCAACGTTGAATATTCATCAGGTCGCATCCCAGCGTCAATGCTTTTGTAGAGCTTGGCGACACACAGCTTGCCGCGCTCATCCCACGTCGCGCGATAACCAGTCGGGAGCTTGTCTGCTTTCGACATCTGGATTTTATGATGTTTCATAAACAGCACAGTATTCTCTTCAAAGACCGATGCGCGGTGCGCAATGTAATCGGTTCGCAAGACGATGGCGCATTCGCCATAGTTGAAAAGCCCTTTGCCATCGAGTGTCAGCGCCGCAAAGCGAACTTGCTTTTCATAGCTGAGAAACAACGCCTTGTCTGCAACTGCGCGAAGCGTGTCCCACTTCTCCCCTTTGGGCAGCCGGACTCCCCCTTCAGTCAACTCGTAATAAGTCGCGTATAATTCGTGATCGCTCGTTGCTAATCTTTGTAGCTCGCCAAGCGGACGCGAAATAACCGCTTTCGAATCGGCGATGACCTTCTCAAAATCATTGACAGGCGACATCGCTCCGCGCGCTGCCGAGTCTTTCATTGCGGCTTGATAACGCCGGTTGAGGGCCGCTCTCTCCGCAGGTGTTTCGGCAAGGCGCACGTTTGGGAAAAGTCCTGGACGACCACAATGCGGACATTGATGCGCCGAGGGCGGTATGTCGTTCTTGCAGTAATCACAAGGCGGCAGCTTGGACATTTACGTTTGCCTTCTATCGGGCCTTGATTGGGTATGAAAAACTACTGCGTACCGGCTGCGGCGTCAAGGCAATTACACGGCTTTTGCGAATGCGGAAGAAAGCCGAACAAACGGTCGGAGAAGCATCGTATTCTTTCAGTCGTTATGAGGTCAGGGTCTTTGCCAGTGCCGGGTGAGCGTAGGGGATGACGATTTCAGCAATCAGCAGTTCGGGTTTCTTGAGCGAGGCGACGCCCGCCGCGACCGCCGTGCGCACCGCGCCGACTTCGCCGGTGACGACGACCAGTCCTTTGCCGCCCGGCTGATTGCGCGCTTCGATCAACTGCACGGCGGCGGCTTTGACCGCCGCGTCGCCGGCATAGATAGCCGGCGCCACCTCTTTGGTCTCGATCAAACCGACCGCCTCGATGCGCTCGACCTTGACGCGCCCCTTGATAGCCGGCGGCAATTCGGGGTGGACGTTTTGAATAATGAAGTAATCTAGCACGGTCTCAGCCGCTCGATTCAAACCGGCTCTCAGAGCCGCTTCCACGTCGGCCACACGGCCTCCCACCATGATTAAATACTTGCCGCGCGGGATGGCCGCCGTCATCAGCAACTCAACATCGGCCATCTTCATCATGGCGTCTACGGCTTCGATGCCGCGTGCGATAGAACTCGACTCGATAAAGCCGATGCAGTGGTTGCCTCTGGTGATGTCGTCGTTGCTCATAGTCTTTGATTGCCGCGACAGTATATGCGCCCGCCCCGGTTGATTGCAATGCGTGGTGCGGTTTGTTATCGTGCCATCCGCTCAGCAGGCACGTCGCAAACCATCCAGCCGTTTGCGACGTTATTCACACGAACCAAGCTGTCCGATAGGAGCGAGCCATGAAAGAGTTTTCGCGCCGATGGTTTCTCGCCCAATCCTGCAAAGGAGTGAGCGCCGCCTGGCTCGCGGCGCGCTGGCCTGAGATTCAGGCCGCCGCCCAGCATGTGCATCATTCGGCTCAAGTGGCCAGGCCATTAAAGTTTGAATTCTTCACGGCTGAACAGGCTTGCGAAATTGAAGCCGCCGCCGCGCAGATCATCCCCTCGGATGATTCGCCGGGGGCGCGCGAGGCGCGGGTGATCTATTTCATTGACCGTGTGCTGGCAACCTTTGAGAGCGAAAAGCAGCCGGTTTACAAGCAAGGGCTGGCCCTGCTCGAAGACAGGGCGCGGCGCGCCGGTCGCGCAAAGTTCTCCGAGCTGAGCGCGGCGCAGCAGATCGCGGCGCTCAAGAAGATCGAACGGTCGCCGTTCTTCCAGACGCTTCGCACGCATACGGTCACCGGCTTTTTCGCCAATCCCGAATACGGCGGCAATCACGACCAGGCGGGCTGGAAGCACATCGGCTTTGAAGATCATTTCGCCTTCTCGCCGCCGTTCGGTTTTTATGACCGCGACTATAAACCTGAACAGTGAGGCCGTCGTGTTGCCGATGAACCAGCAGCAGCCAAAATATCAGCCGTCTGACGAAGTAGATTTCGTCATCGTCGGTTCGGGCGCGGCGGGCGGCGTCATCGCTAAGGAATTGTCTGCCGCCGGCTTTCGCATCGTCGTGCTTGAACAGGGGCCGTACCTCAAAGAAGAAGATTTCGCTCACGACGAGCTGAAGAACGTCTATCAAGAGGCGCTCACCAATAATCACAAGCAGCAGCCAAACACCTTTCGCTCGCGCCCCTCGCAGAAAGCCCGCCTGCAACCGGCGGTCGGTTATGGGCGCGTCGTCGGCGGCGGCACGGTTCACTTCACCGGCAACTACTGGCGCTTTCACGAAATCGATTTCATCGAGCGCAGCAAGCTCGGCGCGATTGCCGGGACGGGCTTTGCCGACTGGCCGATCACTTATCAAGAGCTGGAGCCGTACTACACGAAAGTCGAATGGGAAGTCGGAGTGTCTGGGCAGGCCGGCGCCAACCCGTTCGACCCGCCGCGCTCCAGGGCTTACCCGGTGCCGCCGCTGCCCATCAAATCTTCGGGCGTGTTGTTAGAGCGGGCGGCGCGCAAGCTCGGCATGCATGCCGCGCCGGCGCCGATGGCGATCCTTTCAAAACCGCACAACGGGCGCAACGGCTGCGTCCATTGCGGCTTCTGCGAATACTACGGCTGTGAGATCGGCGCCAAATCTTCGACGCTCGCCAGCGTCATTCGCGTCGCCGAAGCGTCGGGCCGCTGCGAGATTCGCCCGCTCAGTTATGGGCGCAAGATTGAAGTGGATAAGAATGGGCGCGCCGTCGGCGTCATCTATTTCGACGACAAGAAGCAAGAGATATTGCAGCGCGCCAAAGCGGTCGTCGTCTGCGCCAATGGCGCCGAGACGCCGCGCTTGCTGTTGATGTCGAAATCGAATCGCTTTCCTCAGGGCCTGGCGAATTCGAGCGGGCTGGTAGGCCGCTACCTGATGTTTAACAGCGGCGGTTTTGCCGGCAGCATGTTCGAGCAGCCATTGAACGAATTCAAGAGCGTCGTCGTCAGCCGCATCGTCCATGATTTTTATAACACAGACCCGAAGCGCGGCTTTTACGGCGGCGGCGGCATCGATTTCCGGTTTGACCTTCAGCCGATCACGTTTGCGCTCCTCGGGCTCCCTCTGGACGCGCCGCAATGGGGCCGCGACTATAAAACCATGCTCAAGGAGTACTACACGCGCACGGTCTATATGCTGGCGCACGCAACGTCGCTGCCGGTAGCGACCAATAGCATCACGCTCGACGATCAGGTCAAAGACGCATGGGGACTGCCGGCGCTGCGCGTCACTTATAAAGATCATCCCGACGACATCAAGATTTCTAAATTCATGCTGGCGCGCGGGCTTGATTTGTTGAACGCGGCGGGCGCAAAAAAGACATGGAGCTATCCGGTCGGCGAGCAATCATTCGCCGTCCACCTGCTGGGCACCTGTCGCATGGGCAACGACCCGCGCCATTCGGTGATTAACCGCGACCACCGCGCCCACGACGTGCCGAACCTGTTCATCTGCGACGGCAGCAGCTTTGTGACCTCGGGGCGCGGCCAGCCGACCTGTACGATTCAAGCGCTGGCCTTTCGCGCCGCCGACCGGATCACCCATCTGGCCAGGGCCGGCGAGATTTAGATCATCAGAAAACACTTGCGGGTGGAAGGCTGCTAAACTATAAAAAACGAGTCTGTTGTTAAAATGAAACAAGAAGTACTCAATGTCATGCAGGCGATGGGGTTCTTCGCGCCTTTCCGACTTGTCAACCGCGGCAAGGCGCTGATCGTTACCTACCATCGCTTTACGCACAGCGACCCCGATGCCAAGACGGCGGCGTGCGCTTTTGCCGAACAGCTCGATTACCTGACGCGCCATTACGAGGTCGTGCCGCTGTCGCTGATTGCCGAACGGCTCAGGGACGGACGCCTGCCGGCCAATGTCGCGGCGATCACCATTGACGACGGTTACAGCGACGCTTACGAAATCGCTTTCCCGCTGCTCAGCCAGCGCCAATTACCGGCGACGATCTTTGTCGTCACCGATTTTGTTGATCAGAAGAAATGGTTGTGGACCGACAAGCTGCGCTATCTGGTGGCGCGCGCCGGCGCTCGCACCATCGAAGGCACGCTTGACGGGCGCGACTTCTGTATTGAGTTCGAGGCAACCGATTCGATCTTCCGTGCTGCCGACAAAGTTAATTCGCTGCTCAAGGCCATCCCTGACAACGCCAAAGAAGCGGCCATCTCGCGCATGGCGGCGGCCTTCGAGGTTGACTTGCCGGTAGCGCCGCCGCGCGAATATACCTCGGTGACCTGGGAGCAGATACGCGAGATGAGCCAGGGCGGCATCGAGATCGGCTCGCACACGGCGACCCACCCGATCCTGCCAAACGTCAGCCTCGAACATCTGCGCCGCGAGCTGATTGAATCGCGCCAGCGCATCGCCGCCGAAACGGGCCGCCCGGTCGAACTCTTCTGCTATCCCAACGGCAACTACAATGACGCCGTGATGCGCGAAGTCGAGCGCGCCGGTTATATCTGCGCCGTCACCGTCGAGAGCGGCCTCAACGACCGCCACAGCAACCCGCTGGCGCTCAAACGCATTCACTCAGAATACGACCTGCCCCATTTCATCCAAAACACCAGCGGTTTTGCCAAGGTCAAGGCCGCCCTGTTGCGCGGGCGCGATTCGTCCGCCGGCCTCGCCACAGATCGGCAGTATGAGCTTGGATAAGCCCAAAGGAAACGGCGCGTTGAGCAAGCGCGCGGCGTTGCTGGCGGTCGCCAAGGTGGCAGGCTATGCCCTGACGCTGCCGCTGCCGCTGGTGCTGGTGCGCGTCCTCAGCCAGTCCGACTTCGGACTCTACAAGCAGGCCTTCCAGGTCATCACCACGATGCTGACGCTGCTCGGCTTGCAAGTCGGCCTCAGCATCTACTACTTCCTGCCGCGCTATCCCGACCGCAAGCCGCACGTCGTGATGAACGTGCTGGTCTTTTACGCGGCGCTCGGCGGCGCGATGGCGCTGCTGTTTGCGATCTACCCGCGATGGATCACGCACATCTTCAAGACAGACGACCTGGTGCCCTATGTGCCGCTGGTCGGCGCGGCCATTCTGCTATGGCTGATGGGCTCGCTGCTCGAAGTCGTAACGCTAGCCGACGGCGACGTGCGCTCAGCTTCGACCTTCACGGTCGTCATCCAGTTCACCAAGAGCGCCTTGTTGATTATGGCCGGCCTCGTCTTCGGGACGATACAGGCCATCGTGCTGGCAGCAGTAGTGCAGGGCTTCGTGCTTTGCGTGATCCTCTTCACCTACCTGCGCAAGCGTTACGGCGCGTTCTGGCGAGCCTTTGATCCGCAGTTGTTCAAAGCGCAGTTCGCTAACGCCCTGCCGTTCGGCCTCGGGGCGCTGGCCTATGGCCTGCAAGCCGACATGCACAATTACTTTGTGTCGCATTACTTCGAGCCGGCACTGTTTGCCATCTACGCCGTCGGCTGTTTCGAGCTGCCGCTGCTGGGGATTCTTTACGAATCGGTGGTGAGCATTCTGTTTCCCGAAGTCGCGCGCAAGCATGCGGCGGGCGAGCGCGAAGAGGTCATCAGCCTGTGGGCCAGCGCCATGCGCAAGCTGGCGTTCTTTTATGTGCCGACCTATGTGCTGATGTTCGTGCTGCGCCGCGAGATCATCACGCTGTTGTTCACCAGGGATTACGCCGCCAGCGCCGACATTTTTGCCATCAACCTGATGCTGCTGCCGATGTACTTGTGCGTCTACACGGCATTCATGCGCCCGTTCGATGATTTGAAATTCTATCGCCTGAAGCTGTCACTGGTGATGATCCCTGTGACGGCGCTGGCGCTCTACGCCGGCATCCGCAGCGGCGGCTTGATGGGCGCGATTATCGCCACGGTCGCCGCGCAGTTATTCGACACCGTGGTGATGATGGTCAAAATTGGACGACGGCTCGGCGTGCGCCCGGCGCATCTCACGCAGCTCGCGCCGATCCTGCGCACGACAGCGGCGACGGCAGCGGCGGCAGCGGCGGCTTACTTCGTCAAGACGGCGCTCACAGACGCGCGAGTGCTGATCGTCTTGATTGCCTGCTCGGCGGCATTCGGAGCGGTCTTTGCGGTCGTCGCCTTCGTGATCGGCGCGGTGACTGACGAAGAGAAGTCCGAGCTGCGGCGCATCTATCATTCAGGCTCGCGCCGCCTCGGCTTGTCATCGGCAACCGAAGTGCAGTGACCTTGTTTTATGCTCACGGACAAGAACAAAGCGGGGGTGTTGTTTGACGGGCGCGAGGCGCGCGGCGACGCCGAGGTGCGCCCGGTTCAATCTAAAGACGCCACGCCGGCTCGCGACGCGGCAGCAGAAGCCGGCGAGAAGGCCACGAAAGCCGGCTCAAGCCGCGTGGCGTTCGGCGGCTTGTTCCTGTTCACGATGATGCTCTACATCCGCCCGAACGATCTGGTGCCGGGCGCGTTCGAGATTTTTCAGATCGTCAAGCTTGTCGCCATCTTCACCATCCTGGCTTACCTCGGCTCGCAGCTCTCGCGCGGCAAGGGATTGACGATCTGGCCGCTCGAAATGAAGATGCTGGCGGTCATCGTGCTGCTCGCCCTGGCCTTCACGCCGCTCGCCGTGTCGCCGCAGACCAGCATCGAAACCTTGAGCGATTCGTTCTTCAAAGTCGTCACCATCTTCGTGCTGATGCTCAACCTGATTGATACGCGGGCGCGGCTGCGCGGCTTCATGAAGCTGTTGATCTGCTGCGGCATCTTTGTCGCCACGAGCGCCGTGTTGAACTATTTTCGCGGCGCTACGGGCGTCAACCAGTCGGGCGAGCTGGTACGCATCGCCGGCTACGGCACCTTCTTCTCAAACCCCAACGAACTGGCTATGGCGGTCAATCTCATCATGCCGTTTGCGGTCGTCTTCGGGCTGACCAGCCGGGGGATCAAGCGCCTGGCGTTCTTCCTGATCGCGGCGCTGCTGGCGTTTGCGGTAATCGTGTCGTTTTCGCGCGGCGGTTTTCTTGGGCTGGTCGCCATCGGCGGCGTGCTGTTGTGGAAAGCCGGGCGCGGCAGACGTTTCGTGACGCTCTGCGCCGGCGTGGTGATTGCCGGGGCGTTCGTCGTGTCGATGCCGAGCGGCTACGGTGACCGCATCTTCACGATCCTGCATACCAACGAAGACAAGACGAACTCGGCGCAGGAGCGTCAGGAATTACTGGCGCGCGGGATTGACGTGATCGCGCATCACCCGATCATCGGCGTCGGCGCCGGCAACTATGGCATCTATTCGCTGCACGGGCTGGTGGCCCATAACTCGTACATCGAAGTCGCCGCCGAGCTGGGCATTGCCGGCTTTGCCGCTTATCTGGTGCTGATCTTTGCGCCGCTGCGTTCGCTCAGGCGCATCGAGCGCGACACCTATGTCTGCCGCGCCCACTGGAGCGACGCCGAGCGCGAGACCTATTATGTCAGCGTCGGCTTGCAAGCGGTGATCATCTCGTATGCGGTGTGCAGCTTTTTCCAGTCGGCGGAATATTCCTGGTATCTCTATTATCTCGTCGCCTACACCGCCTCGCTGCGCCGCATTCATCGCGACGAAGCGGCGAGCAGCGCGAGTCCAAGCAAGGCCCCCAGTCCGCCAACCGCCGGCGACGGCGCACTCTGGCAGTCGGCGCGCGGTGCCTGAAAAAAGCGCCGCGTCGCCCTGGCCTGAAGAAGCCGGCGCATTCGTTATTTACTGGTTTTGAAGGACTGGAACCCGCTATGTCGCAAAGCCTAACGCAAGTATCCGACAACCCGCTGCCTGCCGAAGCCGTGTCGCGGCGTGACCTTTATGCCGACCGCCGGCTGGCCGAAGGCTTTCCCGGCCTCGACCGCCTGGCGCTCAAAAATTTCACCGCGACGCTCGACGCGCAACCCGACGACTCGCCGCGTCTCGACCGCTTGCTCGGTCGGCTCAACCGGCTGATCGATCTTGAGCGCGCGCGCAACATCGTCGTGCTCGGCTGTGGGCCGCGCCCGCAGACGGTCAAGCACCTGCTCGAACGCCGCTTCAACGCCATCGGCGTCGAGCCCGTGCCGCTGTTCGTTGAAGCGGCGCGCGAATATCTGAACGACATGGTGCATGTGATGGAAGGCGCTGCCGAGCGCATCCCCGTAGCCGACGCCTCGCAGCAAATCGTCTTTTGTGACAGCGTGCTTGAGCATGTCGTGTCGCCGACGCGCAGCCTCGACGAGATGTACCGCGTGCTGGCACCCGGCGGCATCGCCTTTATCACGACGACGAACCGTTACCGCTTCTCGATCACCGGCGACAACGGGGAATTCATGTTCCGCTTCTTCAACTGGCTGCCCGCGCTTATCAAAGAAAGCCTGGTGCATCACCACCTGCACTACGACCCGCGCCTGGCCAATTACACGCAACTGCCGGCGGTCCACTGGTTCACCTACTCGCAGTTGTGTCGGCTCGGGCGCGAGGCGGGATTCGCGCAGTTCTATTCGCTGCTCGATCTGATTGACACACGCGACCCGGGGGTCAGCGGCAGCCGCTTGAAGCGCTGGCTGGCCGACCGGCTGAAATTCAATCCCTGGCTGCGCGCCCTCGCCCTTACACAGCGCGGCGACACAATCATCATGCTCAAGAGGTAAAGCGAGGGCTAGAGATGTGCGGTATCGCCGGATTTTTTGAACCGCGGGAAAGTCTCGCGCCTGCCGAGCAACGTGATCTGCTGGCGCGCATGTGCAATGTCATCGAGCATCGCGGCCCGGACGACGAAGGCTTCTTCATCGAAGATGGGATCGGCCTCGGCATGCGGCGGCTTTCGATCATCGATCTATTCACCGGCCATCAGCCGATCTCGAACGAAGACGGTTCCATGTGGATTGTCTTCAACGGCGAGATCTACAACTACCGCGAGTTGCGCGACGATCTCATCCGCCGCGGCCACAACTTTAAGTCCAACACCGACACCGAAACGATCATTCACCTCTACGAAGAAGAGGGCGAAGCGTGTGTCGAACGTCTGCGCGGCATGTTCGCTTTCGCGATTTACGACAAGCGCGAGCGCAAGCTCTTCATCGCCCGCGACCGCGTCGGCGTCAAGCCGCTGCACTACGCGCTCATCGGTGACCGGCTGGTCTTCGGCTCCGAAATCAAGTCGCTGCTGCAACACCCAGAGGTGCCGCGCGCCGTCAATCTTGAAGCCATCTCCGACTTCCTCTCCTTCAGCTATGTGCCCGACCCGCAGACAGCGTTTCGCGGCATCCGCAAGCTGCCGCCCGGTCACACGCTGACATTCAAAGACGGCTTCCTGGTGACGCGCCGCTACTGGGACTTCGACTATCCCGAGCCCGACCCTGACGCCAAGATTGAAAGCGAAGCTTATTACATTGAGCGGCTGCGCGAGCTGATCGCCGAAAGCGTCCGCATCCGCTTGATGAGCGACGTGCCGCTAGGGGCTTTCCTTTCGGGCGGCATCGATTCTTCGACAGTCGTGGCGATGATGGCGCGCGCGATGGATCGCCCGGTGAAGACCTTTTCCATCGGCTTCACGGAATCTTCGCACGACGAGCTGCACTATGCGCGCATCGCGGCGAATCACTTCAACACCGACCATCACGAATTCATCGTCACCCCGGACGTCTGTCGCATCGTCGAAGAGATCGTCTGGCACCACGACGAGCCGTTCGCCGATATGTCGAGCGTGCCGACCTACATTGTCTCGAAGATGGCGCGCGAGCATGTCACGGTGGTGCTGTCGGGCGACGGCGGCGACGAGCTGTTCGCCGGTTACGAACGCTACTTGATTGATCGCCAGCGCGAGCGATTCGAGCGCCTGCCCGGCTTCTTCCGCCGCCACCTGATGCTGCCCGCGGCGCGCTGGCTGCCGCGTCATGCATACGGCAAGAACTACCTGCGCAACGTCGCGCTCGACCCGAGCGCCCGCTACATCGATAGCATCTCGTGCTTTGACGAAGAGAAGAAACAGCAACTGCTGTCGAATGAATTTCGCCGCGCCCTGTCGCGTTACAATGCAACGGACAAGTTCAACAAGTTTTTTGACGCGCCCGGCTCAAGCGAGCGCCTCGACCACCTGCTCTACCTCGACAGCAAAACCTACCTGCCCGGCGATATTTTGACAAAGGTGGATCGCATGAGCATGGCGCATTCAATCGAGGCGCGCGAGCCGCTGCTCGATTATAAGCTGATTGAGTTCGCCCAGCAGATTCCGGCGCTCTTCAAGCTGCGCGGCGCCGAGACCAAGAGCATCTTGAAGCACGCCATGCGCGGCCTGATCCCCGACGAGATCATCCATCGCCCGAAGCAAGGCTTCGGCGTGCCGATGCAAAAGTGGTTCAGGGAAGACCTGCGCGAGATGGTCATCGAAACGCTGACCGAGAGCCGCACGCGGCAGCGCGGCTACTTCGACCAGCAGGTGGTCAGCGCCATCCTGAGCGAGCATCTGAGCGGGCGGCGCGACAACTCGCGCCATCTCTGGAGCCTGCTGATGCTGGAACTGTGGCATCGCTCGTTTATCGATCATCAACCGGAACCGGCCTTCGCCGGCGCTAAGAAGCTGACGCTCGACGGTCTCAGCATCGGCGCTCCGGCGTTAGCGGAAGCGTAATCTATGTGCGGCATCGCGGGCATCGTCGGGGGTGATCCCTCCACGCGTGAATCATCGGCGCGGCGCATGCTCGCGTCCTTAGCGCGTCGCGGGCCGGACGGCGAAGGATTAGAAAGCTGGCCCGACGCGACGCTTGGGCATCGCCGGTTGGCGATCATCGATCTGAGCGCCGCGGGCCGCCAGCCGCTGCTCTCTAATGACGGCGAAGTTGGCGTCATCTTCAACGGCGAGATTTATAACTTCCGCGAGCTGCGCGATGATCTCATCGCACGCGGCTATAGCTTCCGCAGCCACACCGATTCCGAAGTCCTGCTGCATGGCTACCGCGAGTGGGGCCTTGAAAATCTTGTGGCCCGACTGCGCGGCATGTTCGCTTTCGGCCTCTGGGACAACCCAACCCGCAAGCTCTATCTGGTGCGTGACCGCCTCGGCGTCAAGCCGTTGCTGTACAGTCTGTGCGATGGCCAACTGGCTTTTGCTTCGACGGCGCGGGCGTTGCGCGACGCCGGGCTTGCCGGCGAGATTGACGAGCGCGCCGTTGCCGAGTTCCTCCACTTCGGTTTTGTCACCGACGCGCGCTCGATCTATAAGAACGTCATCAAAGTACCCGCCGGTGCGATTGTCGAGTTTGCCGGCGGCCACCTTCAGACACGCGCTTACTGGCAACTGCCCACCGTAGACGCCGACTCGTCCATCTCGTTCCGTGATGCGGTCGAAGAGACTGAGCGGTTGTTGCTCGACGCGGTCGCGGCACGTCTCTATGCCGATGTGCCGGTCGGCGCGCTGCTCAGCGGCGGCGTCGATTCGAGCCTCGTCTGCTGGGCGACGGCGAAGCTCGGCGCACAGGTCACGGCTTACACGGTCAGCACGCCGGGCGACGTGTGGGATGAAGCGGCTGACGCTGTGGCGACGGCGCGGGCGCTCAAGCTGAATCACCGCGTCGTCGAAGTTTCAGCCGCGCAGGCGCCCGACGTGACCGAGCTGGTCAGCGCCTACGGCGAGCCGTTCGCCTGCGCCTCGGCGCTCGGCATGCTGCGCGTTTCCGAAGCGGTTGCGCCATCGGCGAAAGTGCTGCTGACCGGCGACGGCGGCGATGATGTCTTTCTCGGTTACGAAGGCCACAAACATTTCTGGATGGCCGAGCGGCTGGCCGCGCGCCTGCCGGATCAGAGCAACAAGTGGTGGCTGGCGTTGCGCGACCGTGTGCCGCGCATCGGGCCGATGGGCCGCGCCGCCTCGTTCATTGATTACGCGACCGGCGGGCTCGGCAGTGTGGCGCAGGCGCGCGACGGCTTGCAGATGTATCAGCGCGCCGGCTTGCTCGGCGCGCGATTGCAGGATGCGACCATAGACCAGCAGGCCATCCCCCGGTCAATCGAATCGGCGCGCCGCCTGCTTGCGGAGTTCTTGCTCTACGACCGCGACACGCGCTTCACGGGCGAATACCTGACCAAAGTGGACGGCGCGACTATGCATCATTCGGTCGAAGCACGCTCGCCATTCCTCGACACACCGCTCTGGGAGTTTACCGCCCGCTTGCCCTTCGCCGTTCGGCTGCACGGCAGCCAACTGAAAGCCATCCTGCGCGAGCTTGCCCGGCGGCATCTCGGCGAGCGCGTCGCCCGCGGGCGCAAGCGCGGCTTTGGCATCCCTGTGCAGCGCTGGCTTGCCGACCGCTGGCGCGAACGCGTTGCCACTAGCTTCACCGATAGCCTGCTGGCAAGCGAAGGCTGGCTGCGCTCGGACGGCTTGCTCACCGAGTTAGACAAAGCCGGGCGCGCAGGCTTTGCGCCGAATCAGTTGTGGTACAGCTACGTTCTGGAATCGTGGCTCAGACATGAACGCAGCGCCGCGAGCGATGCTCTTGCGGCGACTCAATCTGCCCCTCTGCTCGTACAATCCGTCTGAATTTCTGCCGCCGTTGGGCATTTCGCTCAATTGAGAGGTGCGGTATTGCGTCCTAACGTCCTACAACTGATTGGCAGCTTTCACCAGGGCGGCTCCGAGCGCCAGGCTGTGCAATTGACGCGGCTGCTCAAGAGCGCCAACCGCTACGATGTCCATCTTGCCTGCATGGATCAATCAGGCGCGCTGCTTAACGAAGTTCGACAGATGGGCCTCGCCGACATTCCCGAATATCGCCTCAACAGCTTTTATGACCGCAACGCGCTGGTGCAGGTGCGCCGATTCGCCCTCTACTTGCAGAAGCGCAGCATTGATATCATTCAAACGCACGATTTTTACACCAACATCTTCGGCATGGCCGCCGCTCGCCTAGCCGGCGTCCGCGTACGCATTGCGGCGCGGCGCGAAACCACCGGGTGGCGAACGCCTGCGCAGAAGATCGTTGAGCGCCAGGCGTATCGCTTCGCGCATGCCATCGTCGCCAACTCTGAAGCCGTGCGCCGTCAGCTCATCAGCGAAGGCGTCGCCGACCGCCGTGTCGTCACCGTGCATAACGGCATCGATCTCGACCGCCTGCGCGTGCCCGAAGGTTTCAATCGCGCAACGACGCTGGCGTCATTCGGGCTGCCGACCGCGTCAGAGCTGCGCTTTGTCACAGTGGTCGCCAATCTCCACCACGCCGTTAAAGATCATTCGACGTTCCTGCGTGCCGCGCGTCGCGTACGTGAGGCGCTGCCGATGGCGCGTTTCGTGATTGCCGGTGAAGGCGAGTTGACCGGTGCGATGCAAGCGATGGCCGCGCAACTCGGAATTGCCGACGAAACCTTCTTCATTGGCCGCGCCGGGCGCGTTGCCGAGCTGCTGGCGGCTTCCGATGTTTGCGTGCTTAGCTCGCAGGCCGAAGGCTTCTCGAATTCAATACTCGAATATATGGCCGCTGCGCGGCCTGTCGTCGTCACCGATGTCGGCGGCGCACGCGAAGCGGTGATGGATGGCGAGTCAGGCTACATCGTGCCCGCCGGCGCCGATGAAGCGATGGCGGCCCGCATCATCGCGCTGCTCAGTGATGACGAGCAGGTACGAGTCATGGGCGAGCGTGGCCGCCAACTGGTTGAGCAAAAATTCTCGTGCGCCGCGCAGCTTTCAGCGACCGAAGCGCTTTACGACCGGCTGCTGGCGGCCAACGTGCGGCGCGTTGCGCGTCCGGCTGATCGCGTTCAGCGCGAGATCGCTTAGTCAACGAAACCGCAATCGTAAACCGAATGACCTCTAACGCGAACAACAAAGCAAGTAACGCCGGACGGCGCATTCGTGTGCTGATCGCTGCGCCGTCGCTCGACATCTATGGCGGGCAGGCGTTGATGGCGGCACGGCTCGTCGAGCAACTTCGCCACGAGCCTGCACTCGATGTCGCCTTTCAGCCGCACAACCCGCGCCTGCCGCGCGGCCTGGCGTGGCTGCAACGCCTGAAGTACGTTCGCACGGTGGTGACCAGCTTAGCTTATCTGTTCATGCTGATGGCGCGCGGCTGGGGTTATGACATTATTCACGTCTTCACGGCGTCATATTATTCGTACCTCTTGTCGGCGGTGCCTGTGCTGCTGGTCGGCAAGCTGTACGGCAAGAAGACCGTTCTCAACTATCGCAGCGGCGAAGCCGCAGACCATCTGACCCACTGGCGCAGCGCCGCAATGACTCTGCGATGGGCCGACCGCATCGTCGTGCCGTCAGCTTATCTGGTTGATGTCTTCGCGCGCTTCGGGCTGCCGGCCACGGTGGTCTTTAACACGATTGAGCTTGAGCGCTTTCGCTTCCGCGAGCGCCAACCGTTGCGCCCGCTGTTTGTCAGCGCGCGGTTGCTTGAGCCGCTCTATAACGTCGGTTGTACGCTGCGCGCCTTCGCGCTCATTCAGCAGCATTACCCCGAGGCGCAGTTGACCATCGCCGCCGACGGCAGCGAGCGCAACAAGCTCGAACAACTGGCCCGCGAGCTTAATCTGCGCCACACACAGTTCATCGGCAAGGTTGATTATCGGCAGATGCCTGATGTGCTCGACACCGCGGACATCTACCTGAACGCCAACGACCTCGACAACATGCCCAGCTCGCTCATCGAATGCATGGCGGCGGGCCTGTGTGCCGTCAGCACCAACGCCGGCGGCATTCCCTACATCATCACCCACGAAGAGACCGGCCTGCTGGTCGCCTGCAACGATCACAAAGCGATGGCGCGCAATGCGATTCGCTTGCTCGAAGATCATTCGTTCGCCGCCGCCATCGCCCACCGCGCCCGCCGCGAGTGCGAAAAGTATCAATGGTCGGCGGTCAGGCGCGATTGGCTGAATCTCTATCAACAACTCGCCGGCGTAGACACCGCGACGCTCAGCCGCCGCGCCGATGCCGCGCAATCACTCTGAGGTCAACAGGCAACTGACATGGCAACGGCGCAAGCGCTCATCCAACCGACAACTCGCCGCCGCGCACTGCTCGCGGCGCTCGATTCCCGCCGGCTCGCCGTCATTATCGCGGCAGGCGGTGTTGTAATCTATCTCGCACTGACCTTCGGCACGGCACTCAGCCGGCGACCGTGGAGCGATGAGGGCTGGTTCGCGTCGCCGGGTTACAACCTGGCAACCAACGGCTCGATGGGCTCGCCCGTGCTAGATGGGACGAGCTGGCTGCCGGGCATCAATCAACACACCTACTGGGTACTGCCGCTGCATCTGGTGACGCAGGCCGGCTGGTATAAGCTGTTCGGCTTCAGCCTGCTGTCGCTGCGTCTGCTGTCGGCATTCTTCGGCCTGCTAGCGCTCGCCGCGTGGTTCCTCATCATGAAACGGCTGGCCGCGGATTACCGCGTTGCTTTACTGACCGCGGCGCTGCTGGCCGTGGATTACAGCTTCGTGATGGGCGCGTCGTTCGGGCGCATGGATTTGATGTGCGCGGCGCTCGGCTTTGCCGGATTGGCCGCTTACCTGTCGCTGCGCGAAAAACATTTCGCATGGGCGGTGCTGGTCAGCCACACGCTGGTCGCCGCCAGCGGCCTGACGCATTTCATGGGCATCTTGCATTTCGCCGGCCTCGTCTTCCTGACGCTCTACTTTGATCGCCGGCGAATCAAGTGGCGTTATGTGGCGCTGGCCGCCGTGCCTTACGTGATCGGCGCGATGGGCTGGGGCCTCTACATTCTGCAAGACCCGACGGTGTTCGCCGCGCAGTTCAAAGCCAATGCGACGACCGGCGGCAGGCTGCAAGGCTTGCGCGCGCCGTGGCTGGGATTCCTACATGAATTCACCGAGCGTTATCGCGCCGCCTTCGGACTCGGCGATCAATCGCCGGGCCATTCAGCCATCGCCCGTCTGAAAGCGCTCATTTTGGTCGCCTACCTCGCCGGCATCGTCGGCGCATTTGCGACGCGGCGCATTCGCCAGTCGCGCGGCTTGCGGGCGCTATTGCTGCTGACGACGATCTACTTTGTCATCATGGCGGTGCTGGATGGGCAGAAGCTCGCCTGGTATCTGGTTCACATCGTGCCGCTCTACATGGCGTTGCTGGCGACCTGGCTCCTGCATGTCTGGCAGACGGCGCGAGTGCCGCGCTTCGCCATCGCCATGGCGGTCGCGGCGTTGCTGCTGCTGCAAGTCGGCGGCGTCGTCCAGCGCATGCGGGCGAACGAATACCGCGCAAGCTACGCGCCGGCCACCGATTATTTGAAGAGCCACATGCAGCCTTCGACCCTGATTATGGGAAGCGCCGAGCTTGGCTTTGCGCTCGGCTTCAACGAGCATCTGATTGACGATTCGTTTCTCGGCTACTACAGCGGCAAGCGTGCCGACTTCATCGTCGTTGATGAAATCTTTGCGGAGTCATTTGGAGGTTCGCAGGTCGAGCGGCCCGCCATCTACGCGCACATTGACCGGCTGCTGACTATGCAGTACAAGCTGGTCTACGACCAATCATTTTATCGCATCTATGCGCTTGCCGATGCCCCGCCCGCAGCACTCGTTAGCAATTCAATCAGCAGATAAAGAAGGAACCGATGAGCGCAGAAACACATCCGACGAATCAAACGATGCGGGCAACCGGCGCGCACACCGAAGAAGTGCGCGCCGGCGAGCGTTTCGAGTTTGGCAAGAACTGGAGCCGCTTTCTCGACCTCCTGGACGAAAAGCGCATTGCCGCTGCCCAGGCCTCGCTGAAGAAGATGCTCGAAGTCGAAACCTTGAGCGGCAAACGCTTCCTCGACATCGGCTCGGGCAGCGGCTTGTTCTCGCTGGCGGCGCGGCGATTGGGCGCTCAGGTTCATTCATTCGACTACGACCCGCAATCGGTCGCCTGCACGACGGAATTACGCCGACGCTACTTCCCCGGCGATCCGCAATGGACGATTGCCGAAGCCTCGGCGCTCGACGCCGATTACGTCAGCTCGTTGGGCGAATTCGACGTGGTCTATTCGTGGGGCGTGCTGCATCACACCGGCGCAATGTGGCAGGCGCTCGACCATGCGCGGCTGCCGGTCGCCGTGGGCGGCAAGCTCTGGGTGGCGATCTATAACGACACCGGCAGCCAGACGGCGCGCTGGAAAAAGATCAAGAAGACGTACAACACGCTGCCGCGCTGGTTGCGCGTGCCATTCACGGTGATCGTCATGGCGCCGCTCGAAGCCAAAGCGGCGCTATCGGCGCTCGTCGGCGGGCGGCTGTTTGAATGGCTCAGGACGTGGCGCGGCACAGGCATCGCGCGCGGCATGAGCCGCTGGCGCGACATCGTTGATTGGGTCGGCGGCTATCCGTACGAGGCCGCCGCGCCCGAAGAGATTTTTGAGTTTTACAAAGCGCGCGGCTTTCGACTAACGAAGTTGAAATGCGGCGGCGTCGGCCTGGGCTGCAACGAATTCGTCTTTGAACGACCCGCGGCGCTGAGCGATTCGATGCGCTGATTATTTCCGGTCGCCGCCATCGCGGTGCGCGTAATAGCCCGGCCTGGTGATGATGGCGACGCCCTTCTCGCGCCGGTTCACTTCGGCTGCAACCTTCAATTTCACCTTGCGAAACTTGCCGTCACGTTTGTCGTTCGTCGAGACATACCCCAGGCTGTAGCGCGTTCGCAGCCGTTCGATCAGACGAACGAACTGCTCTTTAACGTTCTGCTGATCGGCTTCGATGGCGACGCCGCCCGTGCGCTCGACATAGGATTTGATGAGATCGGTCTCGCCGGAAATCAGCACCGTCTGCAAACCACCGGGAGCATCAGGCGAAGTGCGCGGCTCGGCTTTCGTTTTGTAGATGCTGTCAAAGAGCAGCCCGCAGACGATGCCGCCCGACTCTAACAATTCTTGAATCGTTCGGCCTTTGCTGTAGAGCGGCACCTTGTGGGTCGAAACGTCGTCGCTGATGGCGATAATCACCCGACGATTATCCGGGTTGGTGGCGTTTTTGATATAAGCGGCGGCGCGCAAAATCGCATCATTGGTGTTGGTTTCAGCGCCGACCTCACGACCGTTTGCCATCCGGATCGCCTGCGCCGCCAGTTGTTTGTCTTTGGTGAAATTCAGCGTCAGCCGAGCCTGCCCGGCAAAGACCATGACGGCAACTTCGTCTTCGGACTTTAGGTTCTGTAACGCGGCAAGCGCGCCGTCGCGCAACTTTTTCATGGTCGGCCAGACGCTGCCGCTCACATCGATGAGCAGCAGCACAGAGAGCGGCAGTTTGTCTTTGCTGAAATGCGTGATCGTTTGTTTGTCGCCGTCTTCATAGAGCAGGAAGTCTTCTTTGGTTAACCCGCCGACCGCCTGCCCGGTCTGCTTGCTCAGCACCTCGGCTTCGAGCAAGACCAGCTCTGTTCTCAATCGCACCGCTTCGTCCTGGGCATCTGGCTTCGGCGCGGCAGGCGGCGATTGCGACGGCCACACCAGACAGAGGCTTATCAGCAAAACCACATGGCAAACGGCGAGGTTCATCGAGGCCGAGTCTACGCCCAACTGTGCGCGCGCGGCAATACCTGGGCGGGCACGGGTGAGGATTTTGGAAACCTGCCGCCAATTGTCATTTCTCTTAGTTGAATGCATCAAGCATTTTGGGTAGAGGTGTGGGCGCGGGTGATGAAGGAAGACGGATGCAGATCGGTATCCCACAATTGAAAAAGCTGCGCGGCAAGAGCCTGCGCGAGCTTGGCGTGCGTGGCCGGCAAGAGCTGGCCAAAGCGAGCGAGCGCTTGCTCGGCACACGCGAGTTGAGCGAATCCGCATTGCGCCGCGAAATCATTGCCGCCTCGCGCAATGGCACGGCAACGGGAAGCGCCGCGCGCTTGCTCGAAGGCCGGCGCGCGGCCTCGCATGCCGCCGCATTTTTGCCGGCGCTTCAGCACCGCGCCGCAATCACCGAGTTGATGGCCGAGCGCTTCGCGGCTGAGCGTGCAGCCATCATTGAGCGGGCCGAACGGGCGCGGCATGGACGCTTCGACCTGCTTGGCCTCAAAGACCTGAGCTTCGGCTTGCCGATTGACTGGCACCTCGAACCTTGTGCGGGCAAACGCACGCCGCTCGATCACTGGAGCCGCATCGCGTACTTAGACCCTGAGCTTGCCGGCGACAAGAAGATCACCTGGGAGCTGAATCGCTGCGCTCACTTCGTCGCTTACGGGCAAGCGTACTGGATGACCGGCGACGAGCGCTTCGCCCAGGCTTTTGTCGAGCAGGCAACCGCATGGATGGATGCGAACCCCGTCGGGCGCGGCATCAACTGGGCGAGCAGCCTGGAATTGAGCTTTCGCGCAATTGCCTGGCTATGGGCGCTGCACCTGCTGATTGATTCGCCGGCGCTCAATGCCGTGTTCGTGACGCGCTTGCTGAAATGCCTGATCGCGCACGGGCGACACGTCGAAAAATATCTCTCGACCTATTTCAGCCCGAACACGCATCTGACCGGCGAAGCGCTCGGCCTCTTCTACCTCGGCTCGGCCTTGCCGGAATTGCGCCGCGCCGACGGTTGGCGCGCGACCGGGCTGCGGATTCTCCTCGAACAACTGCCGATTCACATTCGCCCGGATGGCGTCTACTTCGAGCAGACGACTTATTATCACCGCTACACCGTAGACTTTTATCTTCACCTGATGACGCTGGCCGGCGCGATGAACCTCGCCTTGCCGGTCGAAGTCGAAGCGTGGCTGACGAAGGCGCTCGATGTCCTGATGTGGACGACGCGCCCCGATGGCCGCGCATCGCTGATTGGTGATGACGATGGCGGCAGGCTAATCCAACTGAGCGCGCGCCCGGCGGACGATTTCCGCGACACGCTGGCGACCGGCGCGGCGTTGATGAATCGCGGCGACTGGAAACAGGTTGCCGGGAAGGCGGCGGAAACGCTCTGGCTGCTTGGCCCCGAAGCCCTGACGCGCTTCGACGAGATACCGGCGCAGCCGCCAGCCCATGATGCGCAAGCTTTTTCAGAGAGCGGCTACTTCGTGATGCGTGATGGCTGGACGGAAGCGGCGACCTATGCAGTGATCGATTGCGGCCCACACGGCGAACAGTCGTGCGGCCACGCGCACGCCGATCAACTGGCGTTCGAGTTTGCTGCCGGTGGCACGACGTGGCTGGTTGATCCCGGCACGTTTACTTACACGGGCAACGCAGAGATGCGCGACTGGTTCCGCTCGACCACAGCGCACAATACGGTCACGGTTGACGGCGAGCAACAATCTGTTTCCGCGGGGCCGTTCGCGTGGGCGCAGATCGCCGAACCGCTGGCGCGTGAGTTCTTCGAGGGCCGCGGCTCCGTTTATTTTGAGGGCGCGCACAACGGCTACGAGCGCTTGCCCGACCCGGTCACACATCGTCGCGCTTTGCTATTTGTCAAAGCGACCGATGCCGAATTGCCTTCATACTTGATTGTAGGGGACCGCTTTGCGGCGCAGGCGGCGCACCGTTACGCGGCCCACTATCACTTCGCCGCCGGCTGCGAGGCCACGGCGCAAGTCAATCTAATCAACGCAACATCACCTCAAGGCCGGCTCTTGATTTCTGCATTCGGCACATCGCCGCTCGCCTCGCACATTAAAAGCGGCTGGGTGTCGCGCGCTTACGCCGAGCGCCAGGCGGCTCCGGTCGCCGTGATCGAAAGTGAAGGCGCAGGCCGGCAAGAGCTTGTCACCTTAATCGTCCCGGCAAACGATTCAATCCAATGTCGAGCGGTCTCCGCCCGTGATGCACATTCGGTCTTGCATATCTCGTCCGGCGACACCCTCGATATCGTCATCAGCGGCGACGGCGCAAGCGATCAGATCACGGCGCAAGCCGAGATGACCGTGGCGCGATTCGTCAATCAGCGATTCGTTCGCGCCTGCCTGGTAAAGGGCCGGCGAATCGAGATTGCAAACCATTTGGCGCTGCATTCAGACTCACTGATTGGCTTCGCGGAAATTAACGAAACAGACGGCGCGCTTGAAATTACTATTCACGGCGCAAGCAGCTTTGAATTATCATTTAGCCAGCCTCCTCCAAGCGTCGTGATTAACGGCGCGCGCTTCATCGTTTCATCTGAATGCGCAAACGTCGCTTTTGCTCTCAAAGAATCAGGCTGGATGTTGACCGACAGGGCTTGAGCATCTATGTGCGGAATCTGTGGCATCGCCATCCCCGACCACTCGCGCCGTCGCCTTGACGACGCCGCGCTCACTCGCATGCGCGACACCCTCCTGCATCGCGGGCCCGATGACGCCGGCATCTACTTGAGCGACGACCGCAGAGTCGCCCTCGGCCATCGCCGCCTCGCCATCGTTGACCTCTCAGGCGGCCATCAGCCCATGTTCAACGAAGACGACTCCATCGCCATCGTCTTCAACGGCGAAGTCTACAACCACCGCGACTTTCGCGCCGACCTCCTTGCCCGCGGCCACCGCTTCCGCTCCCACTGCGACACCGAAACCATCCTTCATCTCTTCGAAGAGCACGGCCGCCGCGCCGTCGAATACCTGCGCGGCATGTTCGCCTTCGCCATCTGGGACCGCGCCGCCCGCCGCTTGCTCCTCGCCCGCGACCGCCTCGGCATCAAACCGCTTTATTACACCCTCGATTCAGACGGGACGCTGCACTTCGCCTCGGAGATCAAAGCCCTGCTTGAGGCCGGCGCCATCAAGCCCGAATTGAACTTCGCGGCGCTCGCCGATTACGCCGCCAACCGCGCCACCAGCGGCACTGCGACGCTGTTTCGCGGCGTCAAACGCTTGCTCCCCGGCCACACCCTGGAGTGGCAAAACGGCC
>JBJMGU010000010.1:0-42937 GCA_045807765.1 Blastocatellia bacterium | reverse complement strand
GACCTGCTGAAGCGCGTCAACTTAGATCAGTAGCCTTAGTCATCATCGTTACACTTCAAGAAACGGATTCGCCGATCCATTTCAAGTAAGCTTCAGTGCCGCGCTCGATTCTTATGGCGATGACTTCAGGCGTTGTGTAGCTGTGTAGCGCTTTGACTTGCTCTTCAAGCTCGGCGTAACGCTCGCTGGTCGTCTTAATGATCATCAATACTTCACTGTCGCGCGCAACGCGGCCTTCCCAGCGATAGACCGATTCGATGCCGCCAAGGATGTTGACACAGGCCGCGAGCCTCGCGCCAACCAGCGCGTCGGCGATGCGTGAAGCTTCTTCAGTATTCGGCGCTGTGACCAGAACGACCAGCGAATTGCTCATCATAGGAGCAATTCTAACAGGAATTCTCTAGCGCTTGCCGCCCGCAGACGCCCTCGTCGCCGCTACCGGCAGCACTCGGACGCTTTCCGACGCCGCTGTGCCGTCCATGAACTGCCGCGTCCATTCGGTGAAGAGATAGTTCTCTTCAAAGATCGGAAAATGGCCGCTATGCTCCAGCACCACGAAGCGCGATTGCGGCAGCGCTTGCGCCAGCTCGTAAGACTGCTTCACGGTCGTGACCAGATCGTGACGACCAGCAACAACCAGCACCGGCACCTTAATCGAACTCAGCTTGTCCAGCACGTCAAGCTCTTGTTTGTCGTCGGCCAGCGCCAGCTTCTTCGCCAGCGAATCGAAATAAACCGTGTAGAAGCCGCGGTCGAACTCGTAGGGAATCTGCTTGTAAAAATAATGCGGGTAGAGAACCGCATAGCGCCGGCGAACGCGCTCGCAGGGGTTCGCATTATCCGTGCCGCCTTCGCTGCGATAGCGTTCCATCTCGACCGGCGAGAGCGCGCCGACCAGACGTTTCTCGGCCTCGGCGGGATTTTCGACCGCCGCTGCGCCGCTCACCAGGATCAAGCGCCGTGTGTGGTTGGGGTAGCGCAGCGCGTAGTCGAGAGCGATGGTTGTCCCAAAGCTATGGCCGAGCAATGTCACCCGCTCGACTCCGAGCGCCTGCCGCAACGCCTCTACGTCGTCGGCCATCTCTGCGACCCGAACCGCCCGATGCGGCTCGCTCTGACTTGCCATGTTAGCGCGGCGGTCGAAGTAGACGACCTTGGCATAGCGGCTCAGGTTTGACAGCATCGGGTGATAGTACTCGTGCGGCAGTCCCGGCCCGCCGTGCAGCACGACGACGACTTCGCTGCCATCGCCTTGAGTTTCGTACAACAGCTCAAGGCCATGCGATTTGAACTTGCCGTAGGTCAGCACAGGCGTCCAGATGTGGTGGTATGAATCGGCAGACGTTGTGCCGGTCGCAAACGCCACCCCCGATGATGTGTTTAGTGATAAGCACTCGAATTCGGCGCGCGTCGGGCCTTCTTGCGCGAAGGCGACGGCGGCCAGGGTGGCTAGAGTAAGCAGTGCGCAGCAGAAGCGAAATATGTCCTTCATCACAAACCTCTCGGACAGTGGTTAGCTGCCAGTTATCGGTTGTCAGTTTTCAGGATCGGTCTTGCGAGCCGTGCGTAGACACCGCAACCCGAACAGCGAGTGACTCTCCGGGCTGATCACTGATAACTGGCAACCGACAACGGATCACTACTCGCTGTCAGTCTGGTTTTCTGATGTAGGGGCAGTCTCGTCGGCGTCGAAGTAGGCGTTGTAGATTTCGACGGCGCGGGGCAGGTCGCGTTCGTCAACCATGACCACGACTTCCTGCGAAAAGCTGCTGGGGATGACGGCGAAATCGCCGCCTTCGACGAACGAACGGATGCCGTTTTGATTGAGCAGCTCGCGCACCATCTCGGCTTCAGCTCCGGTCTTGAACGATTGCAGCGGCACAGGCTCGCCGTCGCTGCGGTCGTGGACGCGGTTCTCAGGCGTCAATTCGTCAACCAGCTTGACCTGGCAATCCGGACAGACCGTGATGCCTTCTTTGTACTCCGCTTCGCAATTCGGGCAGAATGCCATCGCTCCCCCAGTCGTCGGCCTCGGCGCCCGCGAGGCAGTTTCAGGCGAACTACAACCCGCCGTTATCATATGCGCTGCCGTGTGGTAGCGCAATACTTTCGTGACCGCTCATGCGCGCAGCCAGCGGCCTTCGTAGATGACTTCTGCTGCGCCGGTCAAGGCGACGCGGTTGTCGTCGCGCCACTCAACATGCAACGATCCACCTTCCGTAAGCACGTGCACGGCACGATTCGTGTAACCATTCAAAGCAGCAGCGACCGCCGAGGCGCACGATCCTGTGCCGCTCGACAAGGTGTGGCCGGCGCCGCGCTCCCAGATGCGTATCGCGATCTCGTCGCGCGAAAGGACACGGATGAATTCGACATTGGCGCGGTCGGGGAAGACCGGATGATGTTCGAGCAGCGGCCCCAGTTCCGCCAGATTAACGCGCTCCAGCTCCGACACAAAGATCAGGCATTGCGGATTGCCCATAGACAGGCAGGTGACTTCGATCATGTCGCCGCCGAGATGCAGCGGGTAACGCACGACATGCTCAAGCGGGTAATCGAGCAGCATCGGCACTTGTTCGCTGTGCAGGCGCGGCTCGCCCATGTCGAATTCAAATTCAAAGCGATTACCGTCTTGTGCCGCCAGCCGGCCACGCTTGATGCCTGCGGCAGTATGAATGCGTACCTCTTCGCCTCGCCAGAGCTGCTTGAAATAAACATAAGCCGCAACGCAGCGCGTGCCGTTGCCGGATACGCCGGCCTCGCTGCCGTCCGAATTGAAGATGCGCGAATCGAAGTCCGCTCCGTTGCTCGGCGTCGCGGCCACGAAGATCAGGCCGTCAGCGCCCGCCCCGTAGTTGCGGTTGCACATCTCGATGGCTAGCCTCCCGGCGTCCGGCAAGGCGCTGACGTCATCAACCTCGACAACCAGGAAGTCATTGCCCATGCCTTGCAGTTTTGTAAACGTTGCTTCCCTCACTTGCATTCTCCTTGGACACGCCGCCGCGGCCTTCCAGCCCGTCTGCTATCGCCTTTTTCGCGCTTGACTCGCCTGTATGGGTATGTTACTTTCCAGGCTTTCAAGCAATAAAACTACAGCAGGATTCTTGAAAGGAGCGTAAACTTTGGCAAGCCTCCAAGCCCGAAGTTCTTTACGCAGTGCCCACCCACTGATCGTTGTCAATAAGCTGATTTCCTTCACTGCCTTCATGTTTCTGCTCGCCGCCGGATGGGTAGCCGTCAACTATCTCAAAAATGAAGTGTTAACCCGCTGGCACAGCGAAACCGCGCCGTCCGCCAGTAGCGCTGCGGTGCCGTCGAGCGAGGCGACGGCTGAAGCAAAGACGGTTCGCCTGCCCGTCCGTATGGTCTATTCGTGCGCCGGCGATCAGCAGTTTTACCATAACTCGACGCACCTGCCATCGCGATGCGACCGCACAGCGATGAGCGAAGAAGCGGCGTTGACGCGTGGCTTGAAACGGTGTCACGCCTGCCTCCCCGAATAAGGTTGCTCCCCGAAGCGACGAAGAAATAAACAGAATGCCACGAGAAACGAGCCCGCAACGTGCGGGCTCGTTTCCGCTTGCTCCTGCTCGTGTCTTCAGCGGTCTTAATCGCGTGTGCCTTTGCGGGTACGCGGGCTAATTGCGACTTCTTCAAAATGCGAATACGATTTCAGCTCGCGGAAGCGAGCGTTGATCTCGTCATAAGTCAGCCGCCGCGTACGCTCGCATCCGAACTGCTCAACATTGAACGATGCCATCACCGAGCCGTAAATGATCGCCTGCCGCATGGCCGCTTCGTCGGTCGCGTTAATTGCCGCCAGGTATCCCATGAAGCCGCCGGCAAAGGTGTCGCCCGCGCCGGTTGGATCAAAGACCGCTTCGAGCGGGTAGGCCGGCGTCGCAAAGTAAGTCCCCCCACTGAACATCGCCGCGCCGTATTCGCCGCGCTTGACGACCAGGCGCTTCGGCCCCATCGAAAGGATCGCCCGCGCTGCGCGGATCAGATTGGCTTCGCCCGCCAGCTCGCGCGCTTCCGAATCATTGATGATTAAAACGTCAATGACCTTGAGCATCTCGCACAGCTCGTCCGGCGTCTTGTGAATCCAGTAATTCATCGTATCAGCGGCGACCAGCTTGGCATCTACCTGCTCGCGCACCTGCTTTTGCAGTGTCGGCTGAATGTTGCCGAGAAACAGGTAAGGCGTCGCCCGCGCCGCTGCCGAGAGTTTCGGCTGAAAGTCGGCGAAGACATTCAATTGGGTATCGAGCGTTTTCGCGACGTTGAGATCAAAGCCGTACTCGCCTTTCCAGAAGAAAGACTTCTGTCCCGGAACCCGCTCCAAGTCAGACAGGTCAACGTCGCGCTCGCGAAAGACGGCCTCTTCTTCCTCGCCGAAATCGTCGCCGACCACCGCGACCACGCGCACGTCGGTGAAAAAAGAAGCGGCGACGCTGAAGTACGTCGCCGACCCACCTAAAATCTTTTCGCGCTCTCCGAAAGGCGTCTTGAGCGAATCAAACGCCACCGACCCGACCACCACAATCGCCATTTATGATTTCCTCTGTAGCGCAATCTGATAGATTGCACGAGCCACAGCGCCATCTATCAGATTGCGCTACATCAAACCGTTCATTGTTACACGTTATTGATTACAGACGCCGCGTCACAAAGGTTTTTTGTCGTCCGCTGGCTTCTTGTCATCCGTCGTTGCCGGGCTGATGTTCAGCTCGGCGAGCCGTTCGCGCGCCCGCTTGACAAACTCGCTGCTCGGAAAGTCTTTGAGCATCTGGTTGTAAAACTCACCGGCCTTCTCTGGCTTATTGAGCTTGTAATTGGCCTCGCCCATCAGGAATAGCACTTCGTCCATGCGCGAGAAGTCGGCATAGGTCTCCCTGATCTCCTGCAAGCGGTCGAGCGCCCCTGAGTAGGCTTTGCGCTTCTCCAGGTAATAGCGCGCCACCACCAGATTATGCTTGGCCGTAATCTCCATCTCTTTGTCGCGCGCCGGCTCGACCGGGCCGCGCGCCGGCCCTTGCGCCACGGCGATGCCGACCAACATGAATGCCGTCAATACCGACATCAGTGCTCTGGCCATAAACTTCATGCCCCACATCTTCAATACCTCTGATTCAACTGACGTACTTGCCGATGATCGCCTGCAACCGTTGTTTGGCTTCAGCAGTGATCTTGTCCGGCGCCGTAATGATAGCATGGCGCAGCGAGTGGCCGCATTTGCAGGCGCGCTCTGCCGTCGCCAGCCGTGCCACCGCCGCGGCGATCAGCTTCTGCGCGTTCTCGGCGTTGTGGTTCAAGTATTCGATAATCATCTCGACGGTGACGGCGTCGTGTTCCGGGTGCCAGCAATCGTAATCCGTCACCAGCGCCATTGTTGCGTAGCAAATCTCGGCTTCACGCGCCAGCTTGGCCTCTTGAAGGTTGGTCATACCGATCACAGACATGTCCCACGAGCGATAGACGTTTGATTCGGCTACGGTCGAAAACGCCGGCCCTTCCATGCAGAGATAAGTACCGCCGCGGTGAATGTCAATCCCCGTCAATTCGGCTCTGGCAGCCGTTTCCAGGGTGTCACACAGGTCGCTACATACCGGATGCGCCATCGAAACATGCGCCACGATGCCATCGCCGAAAAAGGTCGAGGGCCGCTGCCGTGTGCGGTCAAAGAATTGATCGGGGAAGGCGATGTCCATCGGCTTGAATTCTTTGCGCAACGAGCCCACGGCGCTGGCCGAGATGATACGCTCGACGCCGAGCAACTTCATTCCGTAGATGTTGGCGCGATAAGGCACTTCGGTGGGCGTGAAGCGGTGGCCGCGACCGTGGCGCGGCAGGAAGGTGACGCGCACACCGTTTAATGTGCCGATGATGAATGCATCCGACGGCTCGCCATAAGGCGTCGTCACTCGCACTTCTTCAACCTCGGTGAGCGCCGCCATCTGATATAGGCCGCTGCCGCCG
Source organism: Blastocatellia bacterium (assembly GCA_045807765.1). Classification (GTDB taxonomy): domain Bacteria; phylum Acidobacteriota; class Blastocatellia; order UBA7656; family UBA7656; genus DATENM01. Next base: position 36,958 of record JBJMGU010000010.1, on the reverse strand, counting down.
ATTACACCAATCTTTACCTGTGACAATTCAAGCCTCCCGTGTGAACGTAATCTTGCCGTCGCGCTCGCCGAGGCGCGCAAGCGGCGTCTGCGGATCATGATAAAAATGACAGAGCCAGCCTTCGCGCACGGCTTGCGGCACGAGCCGTTTCTTTTGCTCGACCGATTCAAGCGGGTAGAGATCGTAACCCATCACCCACGCCGCCGGCAGGTGCGCGGTCGTTGGGATCAGGTCGGCAAAGACGAACGCCGTTTCGCCCCCGCTTTCAATCTTCACACATTGCAGATCGCGGTTGTGGCCAGAGACTTTGATCACTGATATGCCTGGAACAATATCTTTGTCGCCATCAATCAGGTCGAACTGGCCAGCTTCGAAGACCGGCGCGAAATCCGCCTCGACGTAACTGGCGCGGTCGCGCTCGTGCGGCTCGCCGGCGTGTTCGAATTCGCCGCGCTGTACCACATAGCGGGCGCGTGGAAAGGTTGGCACGATGCGGCCCGCGCGCTCGATGGTGTTGGTGCCGGCGTGGTCGAAGTGTAGATGTGTGTTGATGACGACGGTGATCGCTTCGGCGGTGAGCCCGTGCTTGGCCATCTCGTCAAGCAGCGTCGTTTCGTGCGCGATGCCATAGCGTGACCGCGAGCGCTCGTCCCACTTCGTGCCGATCCCTGTATCGATCAAAATGTTGTCGGTGGCAGTGCAGATTAACAAACAGTTCAAGCCGATTCGCACGCGGTGTTGCGCATCAGCAGGAAGCTTTCGCTCCCACAACGGGCGCGGCACGACGCCGAACATCGCGCCGCCATCGAGCGCAATCGTACCGTCGGAAACGATCTGAAGTTCAAATGAGCCGAGGCGCATACAATTAGGGGCTAGGGACTAGGGGCTAGGGGCTAGGGACAGGAGAGGTTTTCTCTAGCCCCCTAGTCCCTAACCCCTAGCCCCAGCCCCTGTTTTACTGCTGTTGGCCGGGCACTGCCGGGTGGCCTGTGGGCAGTTGCGGAGTTTCCGACGGCTTGACGTTCATGTCAAAGTCTTCGGGCACCGTGACCTTGGCGTTTTTGGCGATCTCGTCAATCTTGGCGTCGATCTTATCTTTCTTCAGCTTGCCGATGATCTGCTGGCGCGCCTTCGGATCGCTTGGGCCAGTGCCGCCCTTACGTTCTTCGAGCTTAATGATGTGAAAGCCGAACTGCGTCTCGACCAGGTCGCTGATCTCGCCGGGCTTCATGCTGAAAGCGGCCTTCTCGAACTCGGGGACAAACTCGCCGCGCTTGAAAGTGTATTCACCACCTTTGTCTTTCGAGCCGGCATCGTCGGAGTACTGCTTGGCGAGGGCAGCGAAATCTTCGCCTTTGCGGACTTTGGCCAGAACTTCTTCACCCTTCTTGCGGGCCTCTTCTTTGGTCAGCGGCTTCGGTTGTTCACCCTTCTTTGTCGGGTCCGGCGGCTGCGGCTGCGTGCTGATCAGGATGTGGCGGGCGCGCACTTCTTCAAACTCTGGCAGGTGCTCGTTGTAATAGTTCGCAATCTCGTCGTCGCTGATCAGTTTGTCGGCATTCTTGTCGAGGTCGCTCAGGTAAGCGTTCTCCAGAACGGCGCTGCGCTTGATCAGCATCTCCAGGCGCACCTTGTCTTCTTGATCGAGCTTGTCTTTGCGGGCGCGCTCGGCCAGAACCTTGAGCTTGCCGTATTCCTTCTTGAAGCCCTCGCGGTTCGGCCCCGCCGCCTGCTGCTGGAAGCGCGGGTTGTTTTGCAGGAAAGCCTCAAAATCGTTCGGGTGCCCTTGGAAGTAAGCGTTGGTCTCGTCATCGCTGACTTCAGCCGTAGGGTTCTTCTCGCGATAAGCGTCGTTCAGCGCCAGGTCAGTTTGCAGCGCGATCTGGCCCTGCACTTCCGGCTTCTGGGCATAACCTTCACCTTCGGCGTATGAGGCGACCGACAGCAGCTTGCGAATCTCGTCAACGAGCTGTTTCTTCTTGTCGGGGTTCGCGGCGATGTCAGCTTGTTGGGGCGGCGGGATAATCTCCTGGAATATCACCTCCATATCGTGCTTCGACAGGTTATAAGATACGGACTTCGATGATGAGCGTTGAATGAAGAGAAACGCCGCGCCGACGAAGGCCAGCATAAGCACCGCCGCGACGGCCTTGGTCGGCAGGCTCGATTTAGAAGCCGCCGTTGCAGATGATACCGTTGCCGCGTGAGCCGATGTTTCAGCCGCCTCGTCCGAGGCTTCCACGTCAGCTTCCTCATCAGCCGCTTCGCCGGCTTCCGCCGCCTCGGTCACTGTTGGTTCGTCTTCAAGGTTGGCTTCGTGGGTCTCAGCCGCCGCTTCGCTGGTTTCGGTAGATGCGGCCTCAGTCGTGATAGTGTGAGTCGCGCTTTCGGCAGTAGGCGTTTCGCTGTCGCTGTCCGGCGTCGCGTCCGTGGCTTCGTGTTGCTTGTTCGTGTCGGGATCCAAAGTCATTTATTCTCCTTCAAAGTGGCTTGCCTTCTCGACCAGTTCGACGAGAACGCCGTTAGCGCTCGCCGGGTGCAGAAAGGCGACCAGTTTACCTTCCGCGCCGCGACGCGGGTAGCCGTCGAGGACGCGCACGCCGCGCGCCCCGAGTTCTGCGAGTTTCGCCGCGAGGTTCTCCACCTCGTAGCAAATGTGATGTAGCCCCTCGCCGCGTTTCGCGATGAAGCGTGCCACCGTCGAATCCTCTGAAAGTGGCTCCAGAAGCTCGATTCGCGATTCGCCGACCGGCAGCATCGCGACCGTAACGCCCTGGTCGGCCACCACCTCTTTGCCTTTCAGCTCCAGCCCCAGCGCCTCGCGATAAAAGCCCAGCGAGTCGGCAATCGAGTGAACGGCAATGCCTAGATGATCAATCTTCATACGAATGAATTCAGGAGTCAGGAGTCAGGAGTCAGAATGAATAAGGAAGTCGGCTATCGCTGCGGCATTTATTCTGACTCCTGACTCCTGACTCCTGACTCCTTCTCAATTCCTAATTTCGCAATAATCTCATCAACGACCGAGTACGGATCGCGGCGGCGTTCGGCGACCGCTATGGCCTCGCGCCGCAACGTCTCGCGGTTGTCTCGCTGATTCAACGCGGCGCGCAACAGGCGGTCGCGCAACAGCTCGATGAGGCGATGCTCGGCGACGCTGGCGCGGCGGCTGGCGCCCTGCTCGCGGTGCGCGGCGACAAACCCGTCATAGCTCGCAACCGCATCGGCAAGCGCTTCGATGCCGTTGTTTTCCGTCGCTACAGTCTTAACAATAAGCGGCTTCCAACCGTCGGGCCGTTCCGATATCGACAACAACTGTTCCAGCTCACGCTCTGTCCTGAGTACCCCATCGCGGTCGGCCTTATTGATGGCGAACACGTCGCCAATCTCCATGATTCCAGCTTTAATGGCTTGAATATCATCGCCCATTCCGGGCACCAGGACGACGACTGTGACATCTGCCGTCTTGACGATGTCAACCTCATCTTGCCCGACGCCGACCGTTTCAATGATGACTTTATTATACCCCGCGGCATCCAGTATCGCTACTGCATCAACGGTGGCGCGCGCCAGTCCGCCGAGATTGCCGCGCGCCGCCATGCTGCGAATGAAGATGCCGGCGTCGGTTGCCATCCCCTGCATGCGTATGCGGTCGCCGAGAATGGCGCCGCCCGTAAACGGGCTCGACGGGTCTACGGCAATGATGCCGACGCGCTCGCCGCGGGCGCGATAAGCGGCGGCCAGCCGGTCAACCAGCGTGCTCTTGCCGGCGCCTGGCGCTCCGGTAATGCCGACGACCAGCGCATGGCCGGTGTGCGCGAAGAGCGCTTTCAGCAGAGGCGCCGCTTCAGTGTGACCGTCTTCGACCGTGCTGATGGCGCGCGCGATGGCCCGCTTGTCGCCGCTTAGGATTTTTTCAACCAGTGCCACGCTCATAGAGTGACAGGTGACGAGTGACGAGTGACAAGTGAACGACGAATCCTTCTTGTCACTGGTCACTTGTCACTATTAACCTCTGAGAATCTGTCGCGCGATGACGATGCGTTGAATCTCGCTGGTTCCTTCGCCGATGGTGCAGAGCTTCGAATCGCGCCAGTATTTCTCTGCCGGGTAATCTTTGATGTAGCCATAACCGCCGTGAATCTGCACAGACTGTTCGGCGACGCGCACGGCGACTTCGCTGGAATAGAGCTTGGCCATCGAAGACTCTTTCGTCGTCGGCTTGCCGGCCATCTTCAAAGCGGCGGCGTGATAGGTCAGCAATCGCGCCGCTTCGATTTCGGTCGCCATGTCGGCGAGCTTGAATTGGATAGCCTGGAATTCGGCAATCGCCCGCCCGAATTGATGGCGCTCGCGAGCGTATTTCAAGGCCGCCTCGTAAGCGCCCTGCGCGATGCCGACCGCAAGCGCGGCAATCGAGATGCGCCCGCCGTCAAGCACGTTCATTGCCTGAATGAAGCCCTGGCCCGGCTCGCCGATCAGGTTGGCGTCCGGCACCAGGCAATCGTCAAAGACCAGCGCCGCCGTGTCGCTGGCGCGCATGCCGAGCTTGTTCTCTTTCTTGGCGACCTGAAACCCTTTGCTGCCGCGTTCGACGATGAAGGCCGAGATGCCGTGCGAGCCGGCAGCCCGGTTAGTGATGGCCAGCACCACCAGGGTTTCCGCAAACGTCGCGTTAGTGATGAAATTCTTCGAGCCGTTCAGCATCCAGCCATTGCGCCGTCGCGTCGCCGTCGTGTGCATCGAGCTGGCGTCAGAGCCGGAGCTTGGCTCGGTCAGTCCCCACGCCGCAAACGCATCGCCGCGCGCCAGCGGCGTCAGGTACTTCTCTTTCTGCTCGTGGCTCGCGGCGACCAGCAGGTGACCGGCCCCTAGCGAATTGTGCGCGGCGATAGCGAGGCCAATTGAAGGATCAACGCGCGCCAGCTCTTCAATAATCGTCGCGTATTCGATGTAACCCAGGCCGGCGCCGCCGTAGGCTTCGGGAACGAGGACGCCGAGAATGCCAAGCTCGGCGAACTTCGGCCTCATCTCGATAGGGAAGTGTGCCGCTTCGTCCCACTCGGAAACGTGCGGCCTCAGCTCGGCTTCGGCAAACTCACGGATGGTTCGCTTGATCTGTTGCTGTTCTTCGTTCAGCTCGAAATCCATCTTTCCTCCGGTACGCTCCACTCGCACGATAGCTCAGGTCATTGCGCGCAAATTCCTGCCCATGCGAATTCATCATTGTACACGGCGGAGGCAAAAAAATCATGTGCGGCCAAACGGGGCGGGCAGTTACGAGCGCGAGCGCGGGCGGGCGCCGGGCCGGGCCTTCTTCGGCTTTTTCTTAAGCGGAGCCTGAACCGGCTGAAAGAAACGTTTGACTTCGCCGGGCGTCAGCTCGCGAAACTGGCCGACCGGCAGGTCTTTGTCGGTCAGGTGGCCGATGCGTACACGGCGCAGCTTGGTCACTGAATGACGGATGCTGTCAAACATCTTGCGGATCTGCTGGTTCTTGCCCTCTTTCAAGATGACCTCGTACCAGTCATTGCCGCCCTCTTTGGTGCGCTCCAGCAAGTTGATCACCGCCGGCGCGGTGCGCGACTGGCCGATCTTGATGCCGCGCCGCAGGCGATCAAGGTTCTCTTCGCCCGGCGAGCCTTTGACTTTAACGTGATAGACTTTTTCGACCTTGCCGCCTTTGGTCAACAACTGCGTCAGGTCGCCATCATTCGTCAGCACGATCAAGCCTTCCGAGTTGTAATCCAGGCGACCGACGGGATGAATGCCGCGTCGCTTCGACGCCGGCAGCAGGTGGGCGACGATGGTGCGGCCCTGCGGGTCGCTAACGGTCGAAACGTAACCGCGCGGTTTGTTGACGAGATAATATTTCATCTCGCGCTTCAACAACTGCGCGTTGATCAGCTTGCCTTTGACTTTGATGGCGTCCGTCTGCGGATCAGCGCGGGTGCCAAGCTCGGTGACAACGCGGCCATTAATGGTGACCTCGCCGCGCTGCATCATCTCTTCCGCCGCGCGGCGTGATGCGACGCCTGCCGTCGCGATGATCTTTTGCAATCTCTCTTGCGCCATTGGTTTTAACTCGTCATCAAGTCTTCGAAGTCTTCGAGGTTCGGCAGCTCCGACAGGTCGTTCAAGCCAAACTGAATCAGAAAGTCATCCGACGTGCCGTACAGCATCGGGCGACCGACGACTTGCTTGTGCCCTTTGGCGACAATCAGCCGACGGTCGAGCAAGGTCTTGATCGCCGAAGTCGAGGTGACGCCGCGAATCTCCAGTATCTCCGGGATGGTGATCGGCTGTTTGTAAGCGATGACCGCGAGGGTTTCGAGCGCCGCCAGCGACAACCGCGCTGATGGCTGCGACTTCAGATAACGCCGCACATATTCGCTGTATTCGGGGCGCGTGCGTACCTGGTAGCCGTCGGCCAGACGGCGAATCTCCAGGCCGCCGGCGCGCGTCTGGAACTCTTCGACCAGCGCTTCGGCTGCCGCCTCGATGTCGGCCTTCGATTCGCCGTCGAGAATGGCGGCGAGTTGTTTGGCGGTGATCGGCTCTTCGGAAACGAAGATCAGTGATTCGATAATCGGCTTTAATTCCTCAATCGTCATAATGGGCAATGGGAGTCAGCAGTCACGAGTCAGAATCTGTGTCCTCAATGTTAGTCTTGGAAAATGCGGCTTGCGCTTCTACGGCGTTGGCTCTGACCTCTTGGATTTCCAGTTCGGTAATGGGTTCTTCGACGACCGCTTCTTCGCGAATTTCTTCGATTCTGCCGACGGATTCCTGACTGCTGATTTCTTCACCTGTCGTGTTCTCTGCTATCGGCTCGCGTTTGGTGATCAGGATGTCGCCGAAGGTCTCGGCTTGCTTCAGGCCGATGATCAATTCCTTGACCATTTCGAGAATGGCGAGAAAGATCAGCACCATCTCGCGCCGTGACCGGGCGCGCTCGAACATATGGCGGGCGCTGATTTCTGCCTGCTCGCTAATGGCCTCGCGAATCTCGGCGATCTTTTGGGCCATCGTCACCTGCTCGCGCTCGATCTCGATTTCGACCAGCGCTCGCTGGCGGTTCAGCACTTCGCGGAAGACCTCAAAGAGCTGGAAGACGGTCGCCGACACTTCCGTGTTTTCTTCGTCAGTTTCAAGCGAGCCGCGCGTGAAGGTCGCCGCCTCGATCAAAGCGCGTTGATGCAGGGCGTTGGCCGCGCCCATGAATTTTTGATGCTCAAGAAGTTGCTGCACCAGCTCGTTGCGCGGGTCTTCAAGCTCTTCCTCGAGCACATTCGGATCGCGCGGCAACAACGTCTGCGACTTGATGTGAATCAACGTCGCCGCCATCAATAAGAACTCGCCGGCGACGGCGATGTCGAGTTCGCGCATGGCGTTGAGGTATTCGAGATACTGCGCCGTGATCCGCGCGATGGGAATGTCATAGATGGACACCTCCTCTTTGCGAATCAAAAAGAGCAGCAGGTCGAGCGGCCCTTCAAAGTCAGGCAGCTTGACCTTGTACTGATCGGTGGTTTCAGCGAATTCGGCAGCAACCTCGGCGGGCGCGGCGGATTCGGCTTTGCGGTCTACCTCTTTCATTCCCAACTCATCTTAATGGCGCGGCGGACTTCCTGCATTGTGTGCCTGGCTTCCTGGCTGGCGCGCGCCGTGCCGTCTTTCAGGATGGCGATCACCTCTTCGGGATGCTCGCGGAGCTGGCGACTGCGCTCGGCAATCGCGCCGTAGCGCTCGATGATCGAATCGGCGAGCGCGCGCTTTCGATCCACACAGCCGATGCGGGCATTGCGGCAGTCGTCGTCAAGGCGGTCGGCGGTTTCCCCTGCCACAAAGAAGCGATGCATCTGGCACACGTCGCAATTTTCGGGGTGGCCGGGGTCTGTGCGGCGAATGCGTGTGCGGTCGGTAATCATCATTCGCGCTTTCTCGCGCACCACGTCGGCAGAATCTATCAGGTAGATGGCGTTGCCATAGCTCTTCGACATCTTGCGCCCATCGGTTCCAGGCAAGACCGGCACTTCGGTGTGCAAGGTCGCCGGCTCCGGGAAGACCTCACCATAAAAATTATTGAAACGGCGGACGATCTCGCGGGTCATCTCGACGTGCGGCGCTTGATCTTTCCCGACCGGCACGGCGTCGGCTTTGTACATGATGATGTCGGCGGCTTGCAGCACAGGGTAGCCGAGAAAGGCATAGTTGCCGATGTCTTTTTCAGTGATGTTCTCGCGCTGCTCTTTGTAAGTCGGCACGCGTTCGAGCCAGCCGAGCGGCGTCACCGCAGACAGGATCAAATGCAGCTCGGCGTGTTCGGGGACGGCGGACTGCACAAAGATCGTCGAGCGCTGCGGGTCGAGCCCCGAGGCTATCCAGTCGCTCACCATATCGAGCGTGTTCTGACGGATGGCGCTGGTGTCGGCGTAATCGCTGGTCAGCGCGTGCCAGTCGGCGATGAAGAAAAAGCAGTCATAGTCGCCCGAATCTTGCAGGCGAATCCAATTCTTGAGCGCGCCCTCGTAGTTGCCGAGATGAAGATTTCCCGTAGGCCGCATGCCGCTGACGATACGCTTCTTCTTTTGTGGTGTGTCGGACAAGGCAAACTCCCTCGTTTAATTCTAGGCGCCGAGCACGTAGAGCACGGCGCTGTAGACCGGCTTTAGAATCGCATTAAATACGCCGAGAAACATCAACAGGTAAAGCAGGATGAAACCGAATGGGCGGATCTGGTAATAGGCTTCCTGCATGCCGGAAGGCAACATCTCTTCAAGGATATGGCTGCCGTCGAGCGGCGGCACCGGAATAAAATTAAAGACGCCAAGCAGGACGTTGAGCAGTAGCATGACGCTGAGAAAAACCGCGAGCGGCGCCATGAATGCCGCCTGTCCCGGCGCAGGCATTACCAGCGTGTAATAGCCGCCATTCAGCATCAGCACACCACTCATTAGCAGCGCCTTGATGATGATGAAAGCGATCACCGCCAGGATGAAATTGCTGATCGGCCCGGCGGCGCTGACCATAATATTGGCCTTCGTCTTGTCGCGCCACAGCAGCGGGTTGGTCTGCACAGGCTTGGCCCAGCCGAGCAGCGGGATGCCGCCGATGGCGCTCAGAATCGGAAAGAGAATCGTGCCAATCGGGTCTATGTGAGCAATCGGATTGAGCGTAATTCGCCCCTGCAATCGCCCGGTGTCGTCGCCGAAGCGATAGGAAGTCCAGGCATGCGCCGCTTCATGAAACGACAGCGAAAACAGCAACACGATAAACCAGATAATCAGGTTGCCGATCTGAATTTTTTGTAGCAGTTGTTCCAATCTTTACTCCCACTCAAGCCGATGCGGGCGTCTGCCGTGGTTGCTGATCTTCATGTCGTTTGCTGGATTAGAAAGGCCAGTAGCCTTCGATGCCGAGAGGCAGGCTATACAATTCGCGATTTGAGGCGACGATCATCTGGCCGTGATCGTCGAAGCACAGGCCGACCAGTCCGATGCCGGCGACAATGATCTCGGCTTCGGCATCCGGCGTAATCTTGACGACGCCGCGATGGCCGCGCCGGCTCGCCGCGACATAGAGGTTCCCTTGTCGGTCAAACGCCATGCCTTGCGGGCGGCCCAGGCCAGTGAAGAAGCGGATCACTTCGCCTTCCGGCGAGATGCGGACGATGCTGTCAAAGCTCGAGAGTGACGGGCCGGAAACGTAGAGATGACCGTCCGGCCCGAACGCCAGATGATAAGCGGCCATGCTCGGTTCGAGCGTCGCAAAGCTCGTCGCTTCGCCGATGTCATTGATGCTGTAGATGGTGCCGCCGCGGTCGCCGACGTACATGCGGCCTTCGTTGTCAAAGGCGATGCCGGTGGCAATGCCGAGATTGTGGGCAAAGGCTTCGGCTTCCTTGAAAGGCGTGACGCGATAGACCGTGCCGTCGAAACGGCTGGTGATGTACATCTCGCCGTCGGGGCTAAAGGCCAGGCCCGACGGGTTGACGATATCGGTCAGAAACGGCTCGCTTTCGCCATCGGGCGTGATTTTGTAAACCGAAACCGGCACCTTCTGGCCGCGCGTCCCCGATAGCGTCGTGTAGATCGCGCCATTGTCGCGGTCGTAAGCCGGATTGGAAACCGGGTGCAGGTTTTCAGCGATCTTTTCACCGGCGACAAACGGGCGGCCTTTGCTATGCTTGCCGTTGGCCGAAAGCGTGATGCTAGTTTCGCCCGCCACCAAGTCGCTTGCAGGGATCGGCGCGATGACGCGCGTTGGCGAGCAACTGATGGGACGCGTGTCGGCACCGCCGAATTGGACGAGCGCCTGATCGTAGGTCGAAAAGGCAAAGCCCCGGCAGGTGATGATCACCTCGCCGCCTTCGACACCGGCTGCGGGCTCGACACTTTCGATTTCAGGCTGCGCCATCGGTTTGCTCTGATCCTTTCCCTATCAGTGAAAATCTATATTACTTTGAAGCCCGGCGAATGTCCATCAAGACCAAAAACGCCATGTCTATCGAAAACACGAGAAGGGAAGGGCGTTGGCGAGATAAATGCTATCTGCTTGCGAGCCTTGCAGATTTAGCGCATCAGCCGCTCAAGGTCGCTGAGCGCCAGTCCATCGAAGCTATCGATCACCAGATCGGCGGCCTGCAACCGTTCGCGCGGGTACGAATTGGTCACGGCCAGCACCGCCATGCCGGCGCGCTTGCCGGCATCGACGCCGTGCAGCGAATCTTCGATGACCAGGCACTCGGCGGCGGCGATGCCACTGGCTTGCCGGGCGCTTAAAGCCGCGTGAGCTTTTCTGAACGCTTCAGGATCAGGTTTGCCGCGCGTTACATCTTCGGCGCTCACGACTGCGACAAAGCAATCGCGCACGCCGGCAAATTCGAGGATCAAGTTGATCTCGTGGCTGAGCGCCCCCGATGCAACAGCCAGCGGATAGCGCGCCGCCGCCGTGCGAATGAATTCGGCGACGCCGGGAAAGATGCGCAGGTGTGCGCGCATCACCGGCTCAAGTCGCGCCGCTTTGCGCTCGATCAGCTCGCGCAGCTTATCTGCGGTCAGCTCTTTCTCGTGAGTGTGGAAGGCTTTGGTAAAACAGCCGCGGTCGTCTAAGGCGAGGTATTCGCGAAAGTAAATCTCTTCGGTAAGCGTGATGCCTTCTTCGCTGAGCGCATGCTGCAAGGCTGCAAGGTGCAGCGGCTCGCTATCGGCAATCACTCCGTCGCAGTCAAAGATGATGGCTTTTAACATCAGGAGGAAGAAGTCAGAAGTCAGGAGTCAGGAGTCAGAATAAAAGCGGAAGTCGGCTCCGCTCCGGTTTTTATTCTGACTTCTGACTTCTTCCTCCTGACTCCTGATTTATTGCTGTGCCTGCTTTTTGGCTTTGGCGCGTTCGGCCATCTGTTTAAGCGCCGTTTCGGCTTCGTCGCGGGTCACCGAGCCGTCTTTGTTGAGGTCGAGCGCTTTGAACGTGCGCTCGTCGGTCACTTCATCAGCCGTCAGCTTGCCGTCTTTGTTCTTGTCAAACTTGGTGAACAGGTTGGTGACATCGACGCCGCCGGTCGCCTGATTCGCCGCTTCGCTCTGCGCCGCGTTGATGGCGCGGAAGAGGCCGTTCAGTTCTTCCTGTGACAATTCACCGTCGTGGTTGGTGTCGAGCGCGTCGAACAGCGTCAGCAGCTTGGCGAACTCGTCGCGCGAGACTTTGCTGTCTTTGTTGGCGTCGAGGAATTTCGTCAGCGATTCGCCGGAGCCGCGACCGCCGCCGCCGCCCATGCGATTGCGCATCGCACCCCACTCGGCCTCGTCAATGAAGCCGTCGCGGTTGGCGTCGAGACGGTCAAAGAACTGCGCCGGTCCCTGCCACTCGTCTTTGCTGATCTTGCCGTCTTTGTTTTTGTCGAGGTCTTTGAATTCCGGTATCTGCATCTGCATGCGCTGGCCACCGCCGCCGAAGCCGCCGGGCGGCGGGCCTTGCGGCGGCATGTCTTGCGCGTTCGCGATTGAGGTCGCGCACAGCATCACCGCCATTACAAAAAATAATCCCCAAAATCTCTTCATTCTGCTTGCTCCTTAAATCTATTCACTCAGTCCGACCTAGAAACTGAATCGCATATTTAACTCAACGCGCCGCGCGCCGGCGCCACCGAAGAAGCCGCCGAAGCCGCCTCCTCCTCCGCCGCCAGAGCGGTTGGCGATGCCGAAGAAGGGCGAGGTCAGCACGCCGTTATAATTCCCCGGGTTGAGATGATTGAAGATATTGATGGCGTTGACCCCGATCGTCAGGTTGTACTTGTGACGCGTGTCGCCGCCGAAGCCGCCCATCATCATCGGGCCGCCACCGCCGCGTTGCATCATCATCGGGCTGGCGCCGCCGCCGCCGCGGGTATTCCCGCCGCGATTGTTGCCACCACGATTGTTGCCGCGCTGGTTCTGATTGGATTGCCCGTCCGCCTGCTTCGATTGATTGCCTTGAGCCGCAGCGCGATTGCCCCAGCTATTGGCCGGCGCGCCGAAGCCGAAGGTTTTCGACACCGTGAGGTTGGCGCTAATGGCTCCCGGCCCATCGCCGTAATTGCGCGGAATGATCTGGTCGCCTAGATGCGGGTCAGGGTTGAAGACGCCGAAGGGCGTCACAATCGCGCCCGGATCGCCCACCTGCGCAAACGACGGGCGGTCGGAGTAGATGTTATCGCGGTTGTTATCGCGCCCGGTCAGGATGTTGAACGGCGCGCCGCTGCGGATGACAACCGACGGCGTGAGGCGCAGGCTCCACGGCAACGTCAGGTTGGTCATCATGAAAAAGTTGTGGCGAACGTCGCCCGAGGCGCGGCCCCACTCGGTCGTCAGGTCATAAGGGTTGGCCGGAGTCGAGTAGGCGCCATCAGCGTTGCTGCGCGTCGAGGCGAGCGTGTAGAAGGCCAGAATGTTGAGCCGCTGGTTGATGTTCGCGTTTATGTTGAATATCAACTGGTGGCGCGTCGAAAGGCCGGTGGACTCGAACTGTAGGATCGGCCCTTGGCCGGGGAACGGCAGCACCGCCTGCCCATCAGTAAATCCGAGCGGCGCATTGATGTTGCGCGTCCGCAGCAGGTGGACGCCGCGCATCCAGGTGTAGGTCACCGCGGCAAAGATGTTGCGCGGCAACCGCCGCTCATAGCCGATGGTGCTCTGAATCGTATAGGGCGCATTCAGGTCTTCGGCTTTGATGCGAATCGTCGGCTGCACCCGCGACAACGCATTGAAGTTGTCAGGGATCACCGGGTAGAAGGCCGGCTGCGGAATCGTGAATTGCTGCTGATGCTCGCCGTCCAGGCGGATCGTGTCAGCCGTGATGCCGCTGTCGAGCTGCGAGTAGAAGACGCCCGCGCCGCCGCGTATCGTGCTCTTGCGCGCCTTGTCGGGATTCCAGGCCATCGCAAGGCGCGGCGCGATGTTCAGCTTGTCTTGCAGGTGCGTCTGGAACTCGCTGCGCAGGCCATACGATAGAGTCAGGCGCTGCGAGACTTTCCAATCGTCCTGCGCGAACAGGCCATACTGCCACTGCGAGAAGCCGATGAACGGGTCGCCGCGGTTGATCGAAAACTGCGACGCGCGGTATCCGGGAACGCCTGTGACGACGCGCTGGTAAAGCTCGATCGGGCTGATCGGCGTCGCCACCCCTTGCGCGTTCAGCAGGAGGTTGCCCTGCGCGTCGCGCTCGAAGTCCCTGCCGAAGACGAAGGTGCCGCCGAAGTTCGAGCGGTTGAGATTGTCGAACTGCAAGCCTTCAGCGCGCCACCCACCTTTGAAGGTGTGCGACTTGTAGCTGTAAGTCAGCGTGTCCGTGAGGTCGAGGTTGCGGTTGACGTTGTCGGTAAACGACTGGCTGCCGCCGCCGTTGAAGGCGTCAAGCACGTTGATTGCGATAGCGTCCGACAGCGCCGCCGCGTCGCTGTTGCGCCGGCTGAGCTGCAAGCGCAACTCATTAACGGCATGCTCGCTGGCAATCGTCGTCAGCGCAAAACGCAGCGTGTCTTCGCTCGAAGATGATTGCGTCGCCCGCTCCGGCAGGCTGAAGCCGCCGCCGCTGGACCGCTGTGACTCATTGGTCGAACGCCGGTACTGAAAGCCCAGTGTGTGCTTGCTGTTGAGCAGATAGTCTGTGCGGATCGAGAAATTAAAGCCTCGCATCGGCGCCAGCAGCGTTGCGCTGAACGGCTCTGGCTGCAACGTCACAGGGTTTAGCACGATGGCGTTGACGATATCGTTGCCGTCGGTGGCGAATTTCTGGAAGTCGAAGAAGAAGCCGAGGCGGTTGTGGATGATCGGCCCGCTGAAGTTACCGCCGAAGCGCCGCACCTGATAGGGCGCGCGGAAGTTCGCAAACGGGTCGCGGGCATTCAACGACTCGTCGTTGAAGTTCATATTGAAGCCACCGTGATAGGTGTCCGTGCCCGGCTTGGTGATGATCTCGATGCGCCCATGCCCGGGCTCGGAAAATTCCGCGGAGTAGGGATTCTGATTGATGTTGATTCGCAGAATGGCTTCTTTGGGCGGAAGCTGGCCGCGCTCGCGGAAGCCGCCGACATAGACCGCCGCGTCGTCAACGCCGCCCGCCGCGCCCGCCATCTGCTTCAAAGTTTGCAGCAACTCGTCCGGGTCATCGGGCAGCGCTTCAAGGTCTTTTTCGGTCAGCGTGATCGCCGACAGGTTGCGGTCGGGGTCGGTCGAAACGCCTGGCGTGTTGTCTTTTACTTCGACCTGATCGGTGATCATGACGGCCAGCTTGACGTCGAACGGGTCTTTGCGTTTCTGCGTCAGATCAACCTGTTCAACGAACTTCGCGAAGCCTTCGACTTCGACAGTCATCGTATAAACGCCGGGCAGCACACTGATGCGATAGCGGCCCGTGGCGTCCGCCGTCGCCGTGTAATGATGGCCCTGCCCGTCATCAAGCGTGATGGGCGCGGCGGCGATGTAGGCGTTCTGCTCGTCAATGATAGTGCCGCGCAACTCGACCGACGCCTGCGGCTCGCCTTCGTCGGCAAAGGCGATGGCGGTAAGATTCGTGAGCAATGAGAGCAAAATCAGTGATGCGGTAACAATTCTCTTCATAGTCTTCATACATCCTGTCGGTTCTCGGTTGCCGGACTCACAGCGCCGGATGCAAGTAGGGGCTCTACTTCTTGTGTCTTTCTTTCTCTTCCTGCTGCATACGCTCGCGCTCGCGATCCTGTTCTTTAAACATCTCTTCGACCTTCGGCAACTGCCTGTCGGTAAGCACGGCGCGAATCTCGTTGCGCGTCTGCTGGCGCACGGCGTCGAACTTGGGCTCGAACGGCTTCATCAGCGGGTCGGTCTCTTTGCGAATCTCGGCGTATTTCTCGCGGCTGTTATCGAGAATCTGGCGAATCTGCGCCTTCTGCGCGTCGCTCAGGCTGACCTTCTCATCGATGCGCTGGATGATCACGCCGGCGCGGTCGTGCGACTCTCCTTTGTCCGGCGCGTTGCTGGTGAATCTTTGATAGAGGTTCAGCGACAGCGCCCCCGCCGCAAAGCCGATGACAAACACCGCGGCGATGACGAGGCGCGCTTTCGCCTGGCTGCTGGTCTTACTTTCCATTCTTCTTCTCCTCAATGGCCATGACGCTATCGAGAGCGTCATCAACCGACGGCGCCGGATCGTCGAACAGTCGCGGCAAATGGTTGGTGCTTTGCAGCGGTTGGCCGCCCTTCGGTGCGGCGCTGCTCCAGAGGAAGGTTGCGCCGATAATCAGCAGCAGCAGCAAAGCCATGGCCGGGATCAACTGCCGCGCCGTGACGAAGAGGGCTGCCGTCCACGATTCGTCGGCGCGCTCGACCGCCGGCTCGCCGCGGTGAAGGCGTGCGCGCACCGCCTTGAAGAAATCTTCGTCGGGCGCGGGCATATCGCTGACCGCCGCCGCGTCGAGCGTCGCGCGGCTGAGCGCAAGCAGTCTGTACTCCATCGCGCAGCCCTCGCAGGTTTCGAGGTGCCGTTCGATGGAGGCGCGCTCCGCGGCGCTGAGCGCCTGGCGAATGGGCACGACGCGCGCCTCCTTGACGGCGAGCAGCGCCGGCGATTGTCGGCGCGCTCCACGACAGGTAATCGTTTCCTGATTGGCCATCTTCTGACTCATTTCTTACTCCTCTGCATGCGCTCCCCACTGAGGATCAGTCGCTTCATCGCGTTGCGCAACACGCGGCGCGCCCGGAAGGCGCGAACTTTGACTTTCGACTGACCCCACCCTGTTAGCTCGCTGACTTCTTTGACTGAGTAGCCGTCGCGGTCAATCAGCACCACGACCAGCCGGTCTTCAGGCTCCAGCTTGGCAAGCAAGCGGTCGGCGATCTCGCTGGCGTCGCGCTGGCGCTCTTCCGACAGGTGCCGCGCCCGCGCCGTTTCGAGCATCTGCAACTCCAGCCAGTCGTCCTCTTCCTGAGACTCGTGCGGCGTCTGCTGTTCGCCGCGCCGCCGCTGAGCCCGCAACTGGTCGTAACAGGCGTTGACGGCGATGCGCGCCACCCAGGCTTCAAACGAACGCCCCAGCGTGAAGGTCGCCAGCGAAAAGAAAGCTTTGGCAAAGACCTCCTGGGCGATGTCTTCGATCTGGTCACGGCGGCGGAAGAAGCTGCCGATGATGGCAAAGACGCGCGGGCTGTAGCGGCGCACCAGGACTTCAAAGGCGTCGTGGTCACCGGCCAGGCTGCGCTCGACGAGGGCATCTTCTGCCGGGTTGACCGGCTCGCGCACCTCTGCCGCTTCGATGTCAGAAGGCGCAGCCTCTGCGGGCGGCGACGACAACGGGTAAACGTCGTCGCGCGCCCCAGCAGCCATGCCTGGGGCCGTGCTCTGCGCACTGCGATGATCGCCCTTTCGCAAAATCCACTCCACTGGTTAGGGCAGGGTGATGGTCGCTCACTGGTTGACGACGCTAACGACTGCGCCAACGCGCTTTGGTCGAGCCAAAGCCCTGAATGAACGCTTTTACGTCAACTCCGTTCAGCCTTTCGCCAATCGCAGCGCCTCTCCGCGAACTTCTCTGGCAAAGAGCCGTGATAACCGAGCTTCTCGACTACCACCGGATAAGACGCGCGGGCGGCGCAACCGGTTACTAAAAATGTGCTGCCCCGTTTTGTATCCATCTGCCATGTTAGCAGATTGATGGGGACCGTGGAGAGCAAAAGCGATGGTCTGAGCAGGTGCGGGCCAGGGTCTGCGAGTCAGTTGCTGCCGAGCGCGGCGTTGATCTTTTCAATCACCCCTTCGACCTCGGCGCGGTTCGGCGCTTGCGGCACGTCTATCAGGTACTGCCTGAAGGCTTGCCGGGCCGCCGGGTATTTTTTCTGCGCGAAATAAATCTGTCCGAGCATCAGTTGTGCGCCGCCCATCTGAGCGCCACCCAGGCGATAGGCTGCCAGCAGCGCCCGTTCGGCCCCGTCGAGCTGATTCATTTGCAGCAGCGCACCGCCGAGTTGCAGGTGAATTTTCGGCGAATCAGGCAGGGCTGCCGCCGCCAGTCTCAATTCTGCTGCCGCCGCCTTGTAGTCTTGCTTCTGGTTCAACAGCAGACCGAGCTTGTAATGCAGATCGCCTGCCGCCTCTTGGCCGGCTTTATTGACGCCGAGCGCCGCGCGATAATGCGCCTCCGCCTCGTCCGTTTGGTGGAGCGCGACCAGCGCATCAGCCATCGCGATGTGCGCGTCGCCGATGGTCGGGTTCTCCTTCAAGAGAGGTTCGAGCAAGGAAACAGCTTCGCGGTTCTTGCCGCGCCGCGCCTGAATCAGCGCCAGGTTCAGGCGCGGGTGATAGACGCGCGGCGCGACCTTCATGGCGCGCTCAAACATCTGCGCTGCCGGTTCCAGGCGGCCCGCTCGCATATAGATCACCCCGAGATCGTTCAGGGCGCGAAAGTAGTTCGGATAAATTTTCAGAGCGCGTTCGAGACCGCGCACCGCTTCATCAAACTGTCCATTTTGATAAGCGCGCCATGCGGCCTGATAGACTTCGCGCGCCTTGTCGGGCGCGAGGACATCGAATTCGGCGAGGTCAACTATGCCGGCGGGCTTGGGCGCCGAGCGGCGCAGCGGCAGCAGGAAGACCGTAATGTAATATACGCCATACTCCCTGAAGCGCGCCGTCGTCGTGCCATACGAGCTGCCGTCGCTGATTACCGTGAGCTGGTAACCGGCGTCGGATTTCATGCCGAGGATGCGTGACAGGAGGAACTTGCCTTTCGAGTCGGAGAAGTAGGTCTCGACCCGCCCGCTGTCGCTCTCCAGAGTGAAGCGAATCTCGTGCGTCGGCAGCGAGCCATCGGGCATAAAGAACTGGATCGAGGACGGCGCGCCACCGCCGCCGAGTTGTGCCCGCGCCAGGCTCGCAAGCAGGAAGAGACACAGGATCGCCGCCGGCATCCGTCGCACATGGAATTTTGAGAGCATCATACACCTCCCGTGGGTGCGCCTTCGATCTGTCAATGATCGCCAATGGTTGATCCGACCTTAGCACAAATCCACCCCGGGCGGAATGTGTTTGTGGACTCGCGATCAATTGACGAACGAAAGCGTAGGGGCGAAAATCAAGGCGCATGTCAGAGGAAATGATCGAAGCAATGGCCGCCGTCGCGCGGCAGCTCGAAGAGCAATTGAAGTTCTATCGTGAGATCGGCATCACCGAGATCGGCGATTCGCTGCCTGCCGCGAAACCGGCTGTGGAGGCTGGCCTTGCGATTCCATCGAATAGATCGGTCGTTGATGCGGCGCCGCCAGATAGCCATGATGCCAGGCAGGAGCCTATGCCAAAGAAGAAAGACGCGCCCGGGCAGGCTGCCCTGTTCGGCGACCTCGGGCCGACGGACGAGGCCGCGCCCGCTGCTCGTCCGCTGCCCGTCATTCATTCACAAGACCCTTCGCTTGAGGCGATCCGCGAAGAGATCGGCGAATGCACGCGCTGTAAGCTGCACGAGCATCGCACGCACATCGTCTACGGCGAAGGCGACTCGCACGCCCGGCTGGTCTTCGTCGGTGAAGGGCCGGGGGCCGATGAGGACGCCACGGGGCGGCCCTTCGTCGGTCGCGCCGGCCAATTGCTCGATAAAATCATCGCCGCCATCGGCCTGAAACGTGAGGAGTGCTACATTGCCAACGTGGTCAAGTGCCGCCCGCCCGGAAACCGCACGCCGGAGCGCGATGAAATCGCCACCTGCGAGCAGTTCCTCTTCCGGCAACTTGCCTTCATCAAGCCGCAGGTGATTGTGGCGCTCGGCTCGCCAGCCTTTCAATGTCTGCTGCGGACGAAAGACACGATCACGCGGTCACGCGGCGAGTGGCGCGATTGGAACGGCATCAAGGTGATGCCGACCTTTCATCCGGCCTATCTGCTGCGCTCGCCGGATAAAAAGCGCGAAGCCTGGGAAGATATGAAGAAAGTGCGTGACTATCTGAGCGAACTCGGCGATTGATGGCGCGCACACTGCCGCCGAAAAGGCGGCAAGGCGGTTGGACGGACGCAAATGTGGTTGTGAGGCGAAGGGGCTAAGGGAGTGGCGCGTGAACGTGTGCGGACGAAGCGCGCATCCTCAGGAAACAATCCCGGCAATAAACCGGGCGTCCCTGGGTCGGGCGAAACGGCACGGTCGTCTCGACGGCGCACAAGGCGCAGCGCACCAGGACTTCGACGCGCTCGCGCGGAAACGGCTGTCCGAAGCTCGCCATGTTGGCGGCGATCCGATCATTCTTTTTCGTCTTGCAGCCTTTGCAGCGCTTCGGGTCGTTCTTTAAGCCCTTGTCGGCGAAGAATAGCTGTTCGCCAGCCGTAAAGATAAACTCTTCGGCGCAATCTACGCAGTGAATAACCTTATCCTTGTACTCGTACACTTTGGGCCTCCTACTCCTTGTCGTCCCTTATGTCCGGCCATCAGTTTTCAGGGAAAGTAATCTGGTGTGAGAGGGTTTCGTGAGCGGCAGGCGTGAGCTGAATCTGCTGATACCCCTCCCAGGTGACTGACCCTTTAATTTCTCGCTCGATGTTACCTCGATTAATTTTCGGAGCGACTGCTACGTATGACTGCGTAAATAATCAACCTAAGTGGCTGCCAGCCATTATCGCTTTATTTGCCTGACTGTCAAGAAAATTATCGTGTTTCCCCAGACCGAATCGCTATCATTGTAGAGTAGTCAAAATTCCCGAACCGTGATGGGATTGCCACATAGAGAAAAAGGGGTGAGCGAAGCATGCGGGCGCGGCATTTATTATTGACTTGGCCCGGCCACTCTGGTACTTTGCCGGCAGTTGCAGCGATCAAGTCTGCCCCCGAAGTCCGGTTCATTTCGCTCCCCCGCAAACTCGAAGGAGTCGCCATGAGAATCATTGCCCGCGTCGCCGTCCTTGCGGCGGTGTCCCTTGTGTGGCTGGCGCTGCCCGCCGCCTCGCAGCAGCACGGCGCCGATCCCATCACCAGAGGCACAGACGTCTATTGCACGGGCTATATTGCCGACGTCATGCCGAGCACGTCATTGCAGATCATCGGCGCCGAGCAGGAGAACATGAAGGTGACGTTCGCGCAGGGCGATGTCGTCTTTCTCAACCGCGGTCGCGGCGCAGGCATCCAGCCGGGAGCCGCCTATTTCATCATCCGCCCGCTCGGCGAGTTCAAACATCCATTCAACAAGAAGAAGATGGGCGTCTATGTCCGCGAAGTCGGCCTGCTGCGCGTCCTCGAAGTCCAGGATCAGACCGCCACGGCGCAGATCCTGGTGTCGTGCGACACCGTCGAGTTCGGCGACCTGCTGCGTCCTTATGAAGAGATCGCGCCGCCGGTTGCGCGCGAGGCGCGACCGCTGCCGCGCTACGGCGAAGGAACCAACGAGACCAAAGGTCAGATCATCATGGCTCCGGGCTTTCATGAACACCTTTCGGCCAACCGCGTCGTCTTCCTGGACCTGGGGCGGCAACAGAACGTCCAGCCGGGCGATTACTTCACAATCTACCGGCAGACCGGCCCGACCGAAGGCATCACCCGGACGCCGAAGAACGACATCGTCCGCAAGCGCGACAAGGATTTTGGCAGCGACCGCTATCAGGGCGGCGAGTATTCGGTACAGGCGACCAACAAACCGCTCGAACAGATCATGAAAGAGCGCCCGCCCATCCCGCGCCATGTGCTGGGCGAGATGGTGGTGCTGAAAGTCGAAAACCATACCTGTGTCGCCATGATCACGCGCACGACCGCCGAAGTGACTATCGGCGATTTCGTCGAACGCTCTAATTAAGCTGCGAATGGCCGGAGCCGCAAATTGCCGCTCCGGCCCTCCCTTCCTGTTCGCCCACCCGCCATACTCGCCTTACGGCGGCCTTTTCCTGGGCGACTGCTCGTCACCTCAGGGAAAGCCCTGACCTTAATTAACTTTTTTCGCATCATCGATTCACAAAGCCGCTTTGCGACGGCTGCTTGAATGTCTATAATGAGGCTTATTCACTGTGCGTGGAGGACCGAATCATGATGCGAATCAGGAAGATGGTTGCCGCCCTGGCAGTCCTTTGTTTACTGGCGGGGTTCACTGCGAGCGCGCCGGCAGGCGTTCAGGATAAAGACAAAAAGGCGAAGAAGGATAAGGCCGACAAGGCAGACAAAGCAGACAAGAAAGCAAAGAAGGACAAAGACGACGCGGATCAGTCGCCGACCGCGAGCGACCGCGAGATGCGCAACGTCTTATGGACAGAGCCGACAAACATCGAAAGCCTCGACCTGTTTAACGGCCCGGGCGGAGCCGACGGCGCTCCTGACCCGCAGGGCAAGTTCACCTTCGAGAAGCGCAGCAGTTCCGGCACCTCGGAAAAAATCCAAGTCTCGGACGACAAAGGCCGCAAGTGGACGGTCAAATTCGGCCCCGAAGCCAAGCCCGAAACCGCCGCCTCGCGCATCGTCTGGGCCGCAGGCTACCACGTTGATCAGGATTACTTCGTCAAGCGCACGCACATCGAAGGGCGCGGCGGCTTCGACGTCTGGGACGTGCGCTTCGAGCGCCGCGATGACGGCTACAAAGAAGATGGCCTGTGGTCGTGGCACACGAACCCGTTTATGGGCACGCGCGAGCTGCAAGGCCTGAAAGTTTTGATGGCGCTGTTGAACAACTGGGACTTGAAAGAGGTCAACAACAAGATCGTCCGCGCCGGCAAAAAGAGCGGCGGCGACCGCGATGCGAAAATCTATTACATCGCCGATCTCGGCGGCACGCTCGGCTCGACCGGCAGCTTTTTCACCAAGCTGCCTTTCTTCGGCAGCGCCCCGGCGGGCAGCAAAGGCGAGCCCGATGCCTATGCCGGCCAGATGTTTATTGATGGCGTGCAAAATGGGCAGGTGGTCTTTCATTACAAAGGCAAAGACCCGAAGGCGCTTGAAGGCGTAACGGTCGAAAACGCCCGCTGGATGGGCGAGTTGCTGGGCCGACTTTCGGACAAGCAACTGGCCGATGCTTATCGCGCCGGCGGCTTCACGGATGCTGAGATCATCACTTACGTCAAAGCGACGCGCGCCCGCATCGACCGGCTCAGAAACCTCAAGTAGGGGCTAGGGGCTAGGGACTTGGG
Organism: Blastocatellia bacterium; assembly: GCA_045807765.1. Classification (GTDB taxonomy): domain Bacteria; phylum Acidobacteriota; class Blastocatellia; order UBA7656; family UBA7656; genus DATENM01. The sequence continues at coordinate 14,365 of JBJMGU010000010.1, read as the reverse complement.
GCTAGGGAGGGGAGGGGGGATGGCGGTTCAGAGCTACAGAGATTTGCATGTCTGGCAGGCCAGCATGGATCTCGTCGAAACGGTATACCGGCTTACGCAAGCATTGCCACAAAAAGAGGTTTATGCATTGTGCAATCAAATGCAAAGAGCAACTGTTTCGATCCCCTCCAACATTGCTGAAGGACACGCTCGCGATTCGACGAAAGAGTATCTGCATCATCTTTCAATAGCGTTAGGATCGCTGGCAGAGCTTGAAACGCAAGTGATCGTCGCCAAGCGCTTGGCTTACATTCAGCAATCGGACGCCGATGCGACATTGAATAAGGCAACAGACGTGGGCAGGATGCTTCGTGGTTTACAGAAATCATTGAAAGCCAAACTCTAGCTTCATGTTTTTATGCTCTATTTTTCTACTCCCTAGCCCCTACCCCCTAGTTCCTAGTCCCTTTCCTCTACCTTAGCAAACCACAAATCTTTCGGTGTGATAAAGGGCGCGAGCAGGTGTAGGGTTACGCCTTCGAGGTTGGCGCGGTGCGCCACAAAGCTGCGGCGATGTGCCAGGAAAGCGCACGGCGCGTCTTCGAGCAACAGCCGCGTGACTTCGCCATAGAGTGCCTCGCGCTGTTCGCGGTTCATCACCGAACGCGCCTCGTTCGTCAGGCGGTCAATCTCTTCGTTGACGTAGGCATTGATGAACAGCTCACGGTTGTGCGAGTTGAACAGGACGTAAGTGAAGTTGTCGGGGTCGGGATAATCGGCGTACCAGTCGCGCCCGGCAATCGGCACCATGCGCAAACGCAAGGCGCGCTGCATCTCGGCCTGCACGACATAACGGAACTCTGCGCGGATGCCGACTTCGGCGAGATCGTCTTTCAAGCACTCGACGTTCGGGTTCACCGATTGCGGCCACCAGATTTCCGTATCAAAGCCGCCGTCATAACCGGCCTCTTCGAGCATGGCCCGCGCCCGCTCCGGGTCATACTCATAACCGCGCAGGCTTGCATCATATCCCAGCACGCCCGGCGGGATCGGTCCGGTCGCTGGCTCGGCCATGTTGCCATACACGTCACGCAAAAACTTCTCGCGGTTGATCGCATAACAGATCGCCTGCCGCACGCGCTTGTCGGCAAACGGCGGGCGCTCGCAGTCAAAGACCAGCATGCGGGTCTGCAACTGCACCGCTTCGAGTAGGTGAACCTCGTCCGGCTGCGCCCGCAACTCGGCAAGGCTCGTAAGCGGCAAGTCGCTGACATAATCCACCTCTTTGCGCAGGAAGGCGTCGAGTATCTCTTCGGCGCTCATGTGAAACTGTACCGTCAGCCGATCCACGTAAGGCAGCTCAGGGTTCCAGTAATGTGGAAAGCGTTCGAGCAGCACTTCTTGGCCGACGACCGGCTCGACGACGCGGAAGGGGCCAGAGCCGACGGGCCGCAGGGCGAAATCCATTGCCGGGCGCTCGACCTCTTCGCGCGGTACCACCGAGCAGTAATCCATGCAGAGCGTCGCCAGAAAGAAGGCCATCGGCTGAATCAATTCGATCTTGATGACGTGCTCGCTGCTGACCGTGATGCCGGCCACGGTCTCGCTCTCGCCGCTGATGAACTGATCGGCGCCAACAATGGGCCGGAAGACCCAGGCGGCGGCGTCTTCGTTCTGGCGCATCTGCCGCTCGAAGGAATACTTCACGTCGTCGCCGCGTACCCGCCGCCCATTGTGAAAGCGCGCCGCTTCGCGCAGGTAGAAAGTGTAGACGCGACCGTCAGGCGAAATCTCCCAACGCTCGGCAATGCCGGGGCGGATGTCGGCGCGCTCGCCGAACTGCACCAGCCCTTCAAAGACGTTCGACATCACCTCGATGCGCGAGATCGATGAGAGTGTCGCCGGGTCGAGCGCCAGCGAAGAGGTTCGCAATGCGAAGCGCAAATGGCCGCCGCGCTCAGGCACCGGCAGCGAGAAGGCTTCGACTTCGCGGTTGAGCAATTCGGCCTCGCGCACCAGCAGATCAACCGCGCTGTTGATGCCGGAGATCGATGCCTGATTGCGCCCGACGACTTCTTTGATGGTCTCGATGGCGCGCAGCACCTGGTCTGTGCCGGCGGACTGCTCATTCGACGCCTGGCGAATCTGCTCGACGACCATCGTCAGCTCTTCCATCGCCTGGGCGATGTACTTCGACACCTGCGCCTGCTCGCCGGTGGCGCGGCGCACTTGCTCGGTGAGCTCGCTCATATGCAAAGCGCGCTCGCCGATGTGGCGCGAGGTGAGTGCCTGTTCGCTGGTGGCGCGCTCGATGCCGCGCGCCTGCTGGCGCACCAGCTCGACGGCTTCAAGCACCGTGTGGCTCTCTGTCGCCTGCACGGCAGTAGCGTCGGCAATCAGCCGGATGCGGTCAGAAGCAGCGTTGGTCTTGACGCGAATCTCCGCGAGCAGCTCTGAGGCGCGTGAGGCCAGCTCGACACCTTCGTCGGCGCGCTCGCCGCCAACCGCAACACGCTCGATGGCTTCAGCGACCTCTTCACGCACCGCCTTGATCATGTCTTCAATCTCGCGTGTCGAAGCGGCGGTGCGCTCGCTCAACTCTTTGATCTCGTCGGCGACGATGCGGAAGCCACGCCCCTGCGTGCCGGCTTGCGCCGCCAGTATCGCGGCGTTCAAGGCGAGCAGGTGTGTGCGGTCGGCAATCTCGTTGATGACGTGAGTAACTTCGCCGATCTGTTCCGAGCGCCTGCCGAGCCGCGTGATCGTATCGGTGGCGGCGTCAATCGCGCCTTTGATGTTGCTCATGCTGGCGGCGGTGTCGGCGACTACCTGGCTGCCGGCGTCGGCGGAGCGCGCCACCTCGTCTGACAGTACCGTGGTTTCGTTCACCGACTCGCCGATGCTGCGCGTCGAGCTGTCAATGGCTTCCATCGCGCCGGCGGTCTTCTCGGCAGACTCGGCAAGCGCCTCGGTGGATTCCGCAACCTTGCGGATGCTGACGGCCATCTCTTCGATGGCCGAGGCGGTTTCTTCAACGAATTGCGCCAGCTCGCCGGCGTTTTCCGAGACCTGATTGATGGAGGTCGCCATCTCCATCACCGAGGTCGAGGTGGATTGCGAGAGGTTCGACAGCGTGCTGAGGCTGCCGCCCACGGAATGCATCGAAGCGTTGATTTCCGAGATTGAGCTTGAAGTCTCTTCGACCGACTTGGCTTCATCGATGACGCCTGCCGAGAGCGTCTGAGTGCCGCGCAGGACTTCGCCGACCACGGTCTCGATTGAATCGGCGGCGCGTTGCAGGCGACCGACGATGTAGCGCAGGCGGCGGGCGAGACCATCGAGGTTATGGAGCAACTGCCGATCTTCGCCGACCGCCGATGTGCCGTTAATCCGAAATGTCAGATCACCCTGCGCAATGCGGGTCAGGGCGTCGAAGATGTCTTGATCGGCTGGTTGTTGATCGGCGCTGGTCGTGGGCTTCACGGCCTCGTTTTCGGCGTCGGTTGATGTGTTACGGGTCTTGCTCATAGCGGTACGTTGAACGCCGGCAGCATTTTAATGGTAAAGGCAGGAGCATTGGCCGTCAATGCGGGCGGAGGAAAAGGAACCACAGATGAACACCGATGAACACGGATCAAAGAGAAGAGCCTGGATTCCGCTGTCTTTCCATCTGCGTTCATCGGTGTTCATCTGTGGTTTCATCTCCGCTTTCCTCGCGGCGCGCTCAATACTATTGCGTGGTTATGGCTTCCCGCTTAAAATGGATTCGCCCTGCCCCTGTATTGATCCCCGGTTTAACATGATCGTGGCTACCGCTCCCTGTAGTCCATCACTTCAGGTTTCCCGGTGCAAGGACAGCTCGGCGCAAAACTCGTCACCGATCTCATCCGTGAAATCGCGCAGAAGCAACATAACGGCTTGTTGCGCCTGACGCGCGGCAAGACGATCAAAGCCATCTTCTTCGAGAACGGCGAGCCGAAGTTTGCCATCAGCAATCTCACAGGCGAACAGCTCGACCATCTGCTGGTCAATCAATCCCTGGTCACCTCCGCTCAGCTTGAAGCCGCCAAGTCCCGCGCCGGCAAGGTGCCGCGCCTGGCCAGCGAACTGGTTGACATGGGAATCATCGGCTCCGAAGCCATGCGCAAAGCGGTGCGCGAGCAGGTGATGGCAATTATCCTGTCGCTGTTTGAATGGACACAGGGCGATTACCAACTGGATGAGCGCATCCGCGCCGCTCACGATTACACGCTCGACATGAGCGCCGCCGACGTCCTCCTTGAAGGCTCGCGACGCATGGCGCGAAACCAGCAACTGGCCGAAGCCATCGCGCCGCCCGACGCTGTGTTGATGCGTGGCCAGATGAAAAGCGGGCCAATCGATTCGGGAGTCTTGCTGCCGGTCGAGAGTTACATCCTATCGCGCATTGAAGAACCCATCGCCGTGAGTGATGTCGGCATGTTAAGCGGGCTTGCCGACGAGGATGCACACCGCGCGGTCGTGTCGCTGGTGGCGGCGGGATTCCTGAAACTGGTCGGCGACGACCGCGATGTCACTGAAGAGGCGGTGCCGGAGGCGGACGAAAGCGCCGACCGGCTACGCCTGGAAGTCGGGCGCAAGCTCCACTACTTTTCGCAGGCTGATTTCTACGAAGTGCTCAGCGTCAGCCGCAACGCCTCGACTGCCGAGATCAAGGCGGCCTATTACCAGCTCGCCAAGAAGTTTCACCCCGACCGCCACCGGCAGCCGGGCCTTACGGAGCTGAAAGCGCAGCTCGACGCCCTCTTCTCGCTGATTACGCAGGCTTACCAGACGCTCAGCGAAGCGGCGCAGCGAGCCGTCTATGATGCGCGTCTGAAGAAACCGGCAGCCGCTTTCCAGACGACGCCGCTCAAGCCGCCACCGGCCTTTGTCAACGAGCCGCACGCCCAGAGGTCGGAGCCGAAGCCCGCGCCTGTCCCGCTGTCTGTGCCGCTGCCGCGACCAATACCGAGCGACCAACTGCGCTCGCGCGCCGACATGAGGCCGCCGAGCGGCGACTTCGACCGCCCGTCTGTCAGCGCTGCCAAAAGCGAGCCGCTGCCACAGACTGCCAGGCCACAGCCGATGCCTGATGAAGCGCACGCGACTGATGCGGCCAAGCAGGCCAACGGCAACCACACTAACGGCAGCCACACCAATGGCAATCAGGCCAACGGCAACCAGGCGCAACTGGCCGAGCATTATTTCAACCAGGGCCGCGCCCGTTATGAGCGCAAGGAATATCACGCGGCAGTGCATCTGCTGCGCGAATCCGTGAAGCTCGATGGCAGCAAGCCGTCTTATCATTTTCACCTCGGCATTGCGCTGCTGCGCAACCCGCGCACACGCCGCGAGGCCGACGAGCATTTGCAGCGCGCCGCCGAGCTGGAGCCCTACAACCCGCAGATTCGCATCAAGCTGGGGAACATCTATAAAGAGGTGGGCCTGCCAAAGAAAGCCGAAGCCTTCTACCGCGCCGCCTTGCAACTCGACCCCGAGAACCGCCATGCCCGCAAAGAACTGTCCATGCAACCGTCCAAGAAAGGCCCGGAAGGTAGCATGTGGAAAAAAGACTTCGGCTCATTTGCAAAGAAGATTTTTAAGAAGTAGGCAGGAAGCAGGAAGCAGTCTGGGACATTCGGATAAACGTAGAAGGCAGCAGGCCGGTGAATTCCGTCGCCTGCTGCCTTCGCTGCTTCTTACTGCCTCCTGCTTCCTGACTACTGCCTACTGCCTACAGTCGGTCAATAATGTTTGCGATGCGGCGGATGCCGCCGACCAGCAGCACGGCGATGGGCGGATAAAGAAATGCGCCGATCAGCGTGCTGACGGGGAAGTGCGGCGCATAACGGCCCGGCAGCAGCTTGCTGACGACGTAGCCGAGGCCCAGCGACACGCAGTAACCGCAGACCAGGAAGCAGAGCGCCGCCGTGCGGCTGATAGGCTTATCGGGCGGCGCTTCGGTTTTGCCGAATACCGATGTCATCTGCGGCGGCTCGTGATAGGTGTAGCGCGCCAGCACCAGCGAAAGGTTCTTGATCAGATAGACCAGCCCGTAAATCGCCAGCCCGATAATCCCGACGCGCCCGAGGAAATTCACCCGGTCAATGATCGTCGTCTTGGCCGCCATCACATAAAAGGTTGACAAGAATAGCGGCACGACCAGCAGCACCGCATGAGCGCGCTGCTCAGCTTCCTGGCGCTCGCGCGCCATCCATTCGTCTATGATGCGGTCGAAGTGGCGCTGCTTGGCGACGACCTCGGCCTGCCGCGAGGCGTAAAATGTGCGCTCGCCATCGGCATACATGCCCTGGTCGTACATCCAGCGGCGCTGTGGGTCGCTGAGAATCTGGTAGGCTTCGTTGATTTTGACGAAGCGCGCCTGGGCGTCGTCAGATTGCGATACGTCGGGGTGAAACCTGCGCGCCAGGCGGCGGTAAGCCGATTTGATATCGCCGGGAGTCGCCCGATTCGTAAGTCCGAGAATGCCGTAAAGGTCTTCCATACGGGTTGCTGCCCTGTACTGAGAAAGTAGGCGCTCGACCTGTGGGCCTGTGGCGAAGCTGCTTCGGCAAAGCGGCTATGGCTTCGGTGACAGGTGATTGGCTGATTCCGAGAAGCTCCGACCTAAAGGCGACCGGCCCGGCGCAGGTCGGTCGCTGACCCTTGTGGTCCTTTCAATTCTACTCGCCTGCGCCAGCCGACTCAAGACCCGTTTCCCTCATCCCTTCATCCCCATTCGCCGGTGGGTGGAGGCGGTGTTGATGTGACAGATGGCAGCGGCGAGCGCGTCGCTGGCGTCGAGCGGGCTGGGCGCTTCTTTCAATCCGAGCAGCAGACGCACCATCTCCTGCACCTGATGTTTTTCAGCGCGGCCATAGCCGACGAGCGCCGATTTGATTTCAAGCGGCGAGTATTCGGCGACCTCAAGGCCGGCGCGTGCCGCCGCCACCAGGATGACGCCGCGCACGTGGCCGAGCTTCAGGGCCGTCTTGACGTTGACCGCGTAAAACGTCTCTTCGACGGCGCAGACGCGCGGGCGCAGGCGAGCGATGACCTCTTCGAGCTTTTCGGTGATGATCAACAAACGTTCAGCGAAGGTGAAGCGGGCGGGGGCGCGAATGCCTGCGTATTCGACGAGCTTGAGGCGACGGCCGTCGCTTTCAACAACGCCGTAGCCGGTGGTCTCCGATCCCGGGTCAACACCCAGCACACGGGTCGGGCCGGCAAAGATCACATCGGCCCGACTCGCGCCGGTTGACGGATTGCCGGGCTGGTCGCTCAACCGGCAACCTCCATCTCTTCGGCAGGAATATCAAAGTTAGCCGCCACCGAGGCGACATCGTCATGGTCTTCTAGAGCTTCGACCAGGCGCAGCACCTGTTGCGCGGTGCCGCCGGTGACGCGGACGGAATTCGTCGGGCGCATGACAATCTCTGCTGACAACGGCTCGATGCCTGCGGCTTTGATGGCGTCTAAGACAGTGTTGAAATCTTCCGGCGAGGTAATGACCTCCCACGACTCTTCATCGCCGCTGACATCTTCGGCGCCGGCTTCGAGCGCCAGCTCCATCATCTTCTCTTCGTCGGCGGCGCTGCTCTCGATGATGATCGCGCCCTTCTTCTGAAACATCCAGCCGACCGAGCCAGTCTCGCCGAGGTTGCCGCCGTTCTTGTTAAACATATGGCGGATTTCGGCGACCGTGCGCACGCGGTTGTCGGTCTGCGCTTCGACGAAGATGGCGACGCCGCCCGGTCCGTAGCCTTCGTAGGTCAGCTCTTCGATGGCGGCGCCGGCGATTTCGCCTGTGCCGCGCTTGACGGCGTTCATCATGGTGTCTTTCGGCATGTTCAGCGACTTGGCGTCATCCATCGCTTTGCGCAGGCGCGCGTTGCCCGCCGGATCGCCGCCGCCGCGCGCCGCGACCGTCAGCTCTTTAATGAGCCGCGAGAATGCCTTGCCGCGCTTGGCGTCAATCGCGCCCTTCTTGTGCTTGATCGAATGCCACTTGGAATGTCCAGACATAGCTTAATTTCTAACCTCCGTTTCAATGGCGGCGCTTGTGCAGCCAAAGCCTGAGCAGAGAACAGTAGAGTATAAATCCTTGCTCGTTAAAAAAGTAGTTTGATTGCGGTGTCGCAACTCTCAGGCAGTATAAAATAGGCTCCGCGCCTTCGGCAATCAACTTGCAGCAGCAAGCACGGCTGGGATCGTCGCCCGGCGGCGCGTTTATGCTAGAATATTTGCGGACGCGCTCTTTGGTGAAGCGTTGATGACCCAAACCCAGATTGTTGTTTCTCTCTCCATCTTTCTTCTCTTTGCAGGCGTCAACCCGTGGCGGTTGATTCAGAAAGACCGAACCGCCAACAAGCCAGGCACACCTCAAGCCGCTGCCGCAGACAAAGCGGTGCGCGTGATGTGGCAGGAGCCGCGCGACCTTGAGAGCCGCGACCTGTTTTATGGAAGCGGCGGCAGCTCTGGCGCGCCCGACCCGGCGAGCCGCTTCCAGTTCATCCGGCGACATGGCTTGCCCACCGACCCGTCGGAAAAAATCATCGTCGAAGATGAGCGCGGACGCCGCTGGACGGTGAAGTTCGGCCCCGAAGCGCGTCCCGAAACCACCGCCGCGCGCATCGTCTGGGCCGTCGGCTATCATACGGATCAAGATTACTTCGTCAAACGGGCGCACATTGATGGGCGCGGCGGGTTCGATGTCTGGAACGTGCGCTTCGAGCGGCGCAATGACGGCTTTGACGATCAGGGCAACTGGTCATGGAAGCAGAACCCTTTTGACAACACGCGCGACCTGCAAGGGCTGAAAGTGCTGATGGCGCTGATTAATAATTGGGACCTCTCTGACGCCAACACCAAGATTGTGCGCGACACCAATGATGCGCAGGGCAAGCTGGTCTATTACATTTCGGATCTCGGCGCGTCGCTGGGGACGACCGGCTCATGGCTGACGCGGCTGCCCGGTAATGCGGATGCTGCCGGCCCCGGCTCGCGCGGCGACGCCGATGCCTTCGCTCTCCACCCCTTCATCGAAGGCGTGCGCGATGGCCACGTCGTCTTTCACTGGCAGCGCAAGTTTGCCCGGTACGTCCTTGAAGGCGTGACGGTCGAAAACGCTCGCTGGATGGGCGAGCTGCTTGGCCGGCTCTCGGATAAACAACTCGCCGATGCCTGTCGCGCCGGCGGTTTTGACGACGCAGAAGTGGCTACCTATGTGCACGTCCTGCGCGAGCGCATACGCCAGTTGCAAAGCCTCAAATGAAACGCGCGGCAAGGCGCAAGAAAAAGACAACTTTTCACCCATTGTCTTATGCCAGCCGCTCGCCTAACATGAAACTAAAGCAATGAGTCGGACTGAACAGATTCCATCAGGGAGAATGTGCAGTGAATTTTCAAAATCGGTTTATGAAATCTGTATTTGTCGGCGCGGCTCTGTTCGCCCTCGTCGCCATGTCTTTCGCGCAAACTGCGGCGGTTAATTCGCCGGCGGTTCGTATCAAGAATTTCGGTTCGGTTAACAATCAGTATTATCGCGGCGCACAACCTGGGGGCCAGGATTATGCCGCGCTTGCCGCGCTCGGCGTCAAGACCATCATTGATGTTCACAAAAACGGGCCGAAGGGTGAAGCCGCCGCCGCTGAGGCCGCAGGCATGAAGTTCGTCCGCATCCCGCTGAACGAAACCGAGCCGCCGTCGGCAGCCCAGGTCGCTCAGTTTCTAAGCCTGGTCAACGACCCGGCGAATCAGCCGGTCTTCGTCCACTGTGCTGGCGGTCGCCACCGCACCGGCACGCTGACGGCGATTTACCGGATGACGCACGACGGCTGGACGGTCGAGCATGCCTTTGATGAGATGAAGCGGTATGAGTTCCTGAAGAACGGCGACCACTCGGCGTTGAAGAATTTCGTCTTTGCTTACGGCAAGCAATTGCAAGAGCAGAGCACGGCTACGGGCTCTGAGCGATAAGCTGCCGGAGGCGTTCGGCGTTGACGTTGTTGACGCGGATCACCTTGTCTCTGGATGATGCGCCGGCAATGATCTCGACCGCAGACGCAGGGACGCCGACCAGTTTGGCAATCAGTCGCCGGCAAGCTTCGTTCGCACGGCCATCAACCGGCGGCGCGCTGATGCGCAGCTTGATCGCGCCGCCATACTCGCCCGCAAGGCCGTCGCGCGCCGCGCGCGGTTGCACGCGCACACGGAAAATCACCGCGCCATCTTTCTCAGTAATCTCAACCACCTTGCTTAACCGACGCCGGCGATGGCATTGGCGATCAAGCCGACCAACAACTGCACCAGGAACATCGCCACGATGGGCGAAAAGTCGAACATGCCGAAGACCAGAAAGCGGCGCAGCGGCTTGAGCAGCGGCTCGGTGATGACGAAGAGAAAGCGGAAGAATCGATTCATATAACCGACGCCGAAGAAGGGCAGAAAGAGCCGCAGGAAAATCGCCACGACGTAGAGCAGGCCGAGTAGCCGCACCAGTGCAGCGAGCATTCCTGACGACACCGTCTGGCCGCTGTTGACCAGGAAGCCGACCAGTTGCATGATCGCGCCGAGCTGGCCGAGCATGCTGGCGATGAACAGCCCAACGACCAGGATCATTATCCCCATCAGCAGCGGGATGAGATCATAGCGCAGCGTCGGCCCGGCAAATTGCGCGCGCAGCGGGCGCACCATCGGCTCGGTGATGCGCGTCAGGTGATAGGGAATTTTGGCAAACGGGTTGACGTTCATCCATTTCAGGATGACCCGCAGAAAGAAGAGACCGGCAAAGATAATCGTCCCCGCCGTGATTATCCACGACAACCAGTAAAGAGCCAGCACAAGTAAGTTCAATCTCTCTCCACTCCTCCTTACAGTTTAGTTCGCCGCCCGAACACCGCCGTGCCGACGCGCACCATCGTCGCGCCTTCTTCAATCGCCACCTGGAAATCGTGACTCATGCCCATAGACAACTCTGTCAGCCGCCGCTCGATTGGGCGCTGCTCGTTCAACCGGTCGCGGATTTCGCGCAGGTGGCGAAAGAAAGGCCGCACCCGCTCGGCCTCTTCAAACAACGGCGGCACCGTCATCAGGCCGATGAGCGATAGGTGTTGTGTGCGGTCGAGCGCTTCGATGATGCTGGGAATTTCCGATTCGTCGGCGCCGGTCTTGGTTGCTTCGTGGCCGAGATCAACCTGCACCAGCACATCGAGCCGCCGCTCTTCTTCGCCGCAGATGCGGTCGAGCCGTTCGGCCAGCTCGGCGCGATCAACCGTATGAATCACGTCAAAGGTCTTGACGGCGAGGCGGGCTTTGTTTGATTGCAGGTGACCGATCAAGTGCCAGCGCAAGCCCTCTGCCTTGACGATGCCGACTTTGCCGGCAGCTTCCTGAACGCGATTCTCGCCGAGGTCGCGGGCGCCGGCAACCACCGCCTGCTGCACGGTCGCGGCGTCGAAGGTCTTCGAGACAGCGATCAGTCGCACCTCTTCAGGCTGGCGACCGGCGCGCCTTGCCGCTTGCGCGATGGCCGCTTCGACCTGCGCCAGATTGTCTTTAATGCCTTCTGTCATTGCCGAATTGATGTTAGCAACGATGCTTGAACGGCGACAAGCATTCCCGACGGGCGTCACGGCGACGCGGCGACAGTAGCAAAGCGATTTTTTGACCTCTTCATCTTTTCGCCGCGTCGCCGTGACGCGCTTTCGCCGCGCCGCGCCATAGCCGCCGCCGCCGGGCGTTTCGATGCGGATGCGGTCGCCGGCGGCGGCGTGAAGAGATTGTTTGCTGCCAATCTCCTGTTCGCCGTCGGCGCTGACTAAAACGGCGCGACCGGCGCGACCGGCCTCGCCGCCGCGCAAGCCATAAGGCCGCGTCTTGCGCCGGTCGGCCAGCAAAGTGACCTGCGCTTCGGTCAATAACTCAAGCTCGCGCACGACGCCATCGCCGCCGCGATAAAGCCCGCGGCCTCCTGAGCCGTGACGGATCGCGTAGCGCCGCACGCGCATCGGGTAAGCGTATTCCATCGCTTCCGCAGGTGTGTTGAGCGAGTTGGTCATGTGCGTGTGAACGCCGTCAATGCCGTCGGCTGTGGGCCGCGCGCCCATGCCGCCGGCGACCGTTTCGTAATAAGCGAACGGGCGCTGGCTGCGCTGATCGATGCCGCCGATAGTCAGGTTGTTCATCGTGCCCTGACTGGCCGCGGGAATTGCCGCGCCGGTTTCGGCGAGCGCCCGCAGCACGGTGTCTACGATGCGCTGCGAGGTTTCGACATTGCCGCCGGCGACCGGCGCGGGCGGGCGGGCGTTGACAACGGTGCCCGCAGGCGCGATGACCTTGATCGGCTCGATGATGCCCCAGCTCGCCGGCACATCGCCGGGAATCAAGCAGCGAAAGACGTAATAGACTGCCGACACGGTGATGGCTTCGACGGCATTGATAGGCCCGCGAACCTGCGGCGCGCTGCCGGTGAAATCAACCGTCGCGCGCTCGCCGCCGATAGTAATTCGTGCCGCAATGCGCACAGGCTGGTCTGTGAAGCCGTCGTCGTCAAGAAAGTCTTCTGCGTTGTAGGTGCCATCGGGCAGGTCGCGAATCCGGCGGCGCATCAATGCGGCGGTGTAGTTGATGAGATGCCGCGCATAAGCGTCAGCCTCTTTGAAGCCGTAGCGTTCGACGATTTCCAGCAACCTTGTCTCGCCGGTGCGGATGGCGCCGAGCTGTGCCGTCAAATCGCCTTCACGTTCTTCCGGTAACCGCACATTGGCGGCAATCAAGCGCATCACATCCTGATTCACCTGACCGCCGATCATTAACTTGACGGGCGGGATGCGCAAGCCTTCCTGATAAATCTCGTCGGCGCGGCCCATTGAGCCGGGCGTTGCGCCGCCGATGTCTGCGTGATGTGCGCGGTTCGCAACGTAAAACAGCGGACGCGAGGCCGTGTCGCCGTAGACGGCGGCGACCATGGTCACGTCGGGCAGATGCGTGCCGCCGGCGTAAGGATCGTTTAGCACGGCGATATCGCCCGGCCCAAGTTGTAACGCATCCAATGCGGCGCGCACAGACATGGGCATCGAGCCGAGATGCACCGGCATGTGATCGCCTTGCGCGATGAGTATGCCTTCGCGGTCGAAGACGGCGCACGAGTAATCGCGCCGCTCTTTGATGTTCGGGGAGAAGGCCGAGCGCCGCAAGCTGACGCCCATCTCTTCGGCGACCGACGAATAAAGCGACTTGAAGATTTCGAGCTTGACCGGATCGGCTCTCATACGGCTGTGAGTCTATCACAGGGCGCTGCTTTACAGGCATATGGGCGAAAGCTATCTTTGAAAGGAAACGGTTCCGCGGTCACTCGAACATCAGGCACATGACAGAAAACAGATTCAGAGTCGGCGTCCATACCTCAATCGCCGGCGGCTTGCCGAAAGCGGTTGAGTCGGCGGTCGCCAAGGGCTGCGATGGCTTTCAGATCTTCGCGCGCAACCCGCGCGGCTGGATGGCGCGCGAGCTTGAGCGTGATGAAGTACAGGCGTTTCGTGAAGCCAGAGAGCGGGCGAATCTATGGCCGCTGGCGATCCACGCGGTTTATCTGATCAATCTGGCGGCGCAAGACCCTGTAGTGCTCGAACGCTCGCGCCTCGGCTTTCGTGAAGAGATCGAGCGCGCTTTGCTGCTCGGCGCAGATTATCTGGTTGTGCATCCCGGCAGCCCTGTAACTGCGCCCGCCGATGTCGGCATCATCACGGCGGTTGCATCGATCCGCGAAGCGGCGCGCGATCTGAACCTAAATGGATTAACAATCCTGATTGAAAACACTGCCGGGCAAGGCTCATCCATCGGCTGCCACTTCGACCAGGTTGCCGATATGCTGGCGATGCTCGACGGCCTGCCGGTCGGCGTCTGTTTAGACACGGCGCACACGCTGGCCGCCGGCTATGACATTACGACTGAGAAGGGATTGCGCGCGACGATGCGCCTGATCGAGCAGTCGTTTGGCTTTGAGCGCATCAAGCTGATTCATTGCAATGACTCGAAGGCGCCGTGTGGGGCGCGCGTTGACCGCCACCAGCACATTGGCGAAGGCCACATTGGCGCAGCAGCATTTCGGCGGCTGACGCACACCTTGAAGTTCCGCCGCATCCCTTTTATCTTAGAAACGCCGATTGACCGTGAACGCGATGATGTTTGGAACCTGAATCGCCTGCGCGAGCTTGGCGCTTGACGAGGATGTATAATGGCGAATGCAAATAGGAGCATACATCCGAATGCTTTGCCGAATTATCAAAAGGCGGTAATTCTGCGTGAAAAGCTAGAAGGATATTCTCTCAACCTTGAGCATGCTGTTGGCAAACACCACGCGATT
>JBJMGU010000009.1:0-4325 GCA_045807765.1 Blastocatellia bacterium | reverse complement strand
CGCCTCTACATCGCAACAGGATTTCGGTTAATGCAGGAAGAGACGCACGAGCTGTGGGGCGGGCTCATCACCGAGCAGCGCTATGAGCTGAGTCTTTGACGCGCCCTGAAGCCATCATTCGCGAATGAGCTTAAAACCGAAAGGCCGCCGGTCAATCGAGCCGGCGGCCTCTTTCATTAAGCGCTGGCAGCAGCCTGCTCGGCGGGCTTGCGCCGCTTGACCAGAGCTGTGATGCTGCCGGTCAACGAGCCACTCAGCACCGTCATGCCGATCCACACCGTAAGCTGTGGCAGCAGCGCCAGCCAGATGAACTTTGGCCCGAACTGCTGCAACTCTGCGGGGGCTTCGGGCGGCACCGCGTCGTAATGTGTGCCCCAGTTGCCGCGCATCGCAAAGTACATCAGGATGGCGACGGGGATGCGCGCCGCGAGCGCGTAAGCAAACAGAGTCTTGCACAGCGCCGGCCACGCCGGGTATTGAATCGCCGCCGCAATAGGAAACATGACGCAGATGCCTAGCAACTGCCCGTAGAAGCCCGGGCTGAACTTTGCCCAGAGCATGGTGCCGCCGATGCCGACCGCCGCGCCGACCAGCACATGAAGAAAAGCGCGCAGTGGGCTCGCCGGGCCTTCGCCGGCCTGAATCAGCTTTATCGCGAAATAGATGCCGAAGACGAGCGGCAGCCAGCTAATGCCGATCAGCGCACCGGGGCCGCCGGGGTCGGGATTGAACAATGCGCGCGGCCAGTGTTGCAGCTCGCCGACTAACCTGAGCAAGGTCACAGCCAGCGTAATCACTGCCGGAATGAAGATTAACTTGCTTGTGCTTATCGAGGGGCCTTTTGACATAAATTCTCTCCTTTAGATTGGTGAGGTGCGCTGCCCAAGTGACGGCAGGTGTGGCGCACCTCGAAAATTAACTTGTCGCCTTGAGCGCCGAATCATTGAAAGCACGATTTACGACTAGCGGTTCATCCTATATCACAACTGCTGATTGTAAACAATCACGCTGCCGATTTTGGATTTTCGATTTTGGATTAAGGGAACAGTCTGGTTTCTCGGATGAGTCGCATCTCCGGCAATCCAAAATCGAAAAGGCGGTTGCTTGCGCCGCGAAACAGGCGGGTGGTACATTTGATTTTACTTTCACGGGGCCGAACGCAGGGCCATCAGGTTTCATCGGATTGACTCATTTGGAGGGTGCGAATTCATGAATGCGAAACGCAGGGCGAAGATCACCGCGCTGGGCCGCTATGTGCCGCCGAAGGTCGTCACCAACTATGATCTCGCCAAACGTGTAGACACCAACCACGACTGGATCGTCGAGCGCACCGGCATCATCGAACGCCATATGGTCGAGCCGGGGACGCCGACTTCGGAGTTGGCGGCGCAGGCGGTCGGCGACCTGCTCGGGCAGCGCGGCATCGAAGCCAACGAAATCGAGTTGATCATCGTCGCCACCGTGACGCCGGACATGCTGTTTCCGGCGACCGCCTGCCGCGTGCAGGATAAGATTCACGCGAAACGCGCCTGGGGCTTCGACCTGTCGGGCGCTTGCTCAGGCTTTCTCTACGCGCTGACCGTCGGCGCGCAGTTCATCGAGAGTGGCGCGCACAACAAGGTCGTCGTCATCGGAGCCGACGTGATGTCGAGCATCATCAACTTTGATGATCGCTCGACCTGCGTGCTGTTCGGCGATGGGGCCGGCGCCGTGCTGTTGGAGCCGAGCGAGGACGAAAGCGTCGGCATCCTCGATTACGCGCACGAGATTGACGGGTCGGGTGGCCAGTTTCTCTATATGCCCGCCGGCGGCAGCCTCAACCCCGCGTCGCACGAAACGGTTGATAAGAAGATGCATTACGTCCACCAGGAAGGTCAGCCGGTTTTTAAATACGCCGTGCGCAAGATGGGCGAGATCAGCCGCACAGTGCTTGAGCGCAACGGCATGACGGGCGACGACGTTGACCTGTTCATCGCTCACCAGGCAAACATGCGGATCATTAGCAGCGCCGCCGACAAGCTCGGCCTCGATGAATCAAAGGTGGTCAAGAACATTCACAAGTTCGGCAACACGACAGCGGCGACGATCCCGCTGGCGACCGGCGATGCGATTGACGATGGCCGCTTGCAGAAAGGCAAGCTGGTGGTCTATGCCGCGGTCGGCGCGGGCTACACGGTCGGCGCGGTGCTGATGCGCTGGGCTTATTGATTTAAACGAGTGATTAATGATGAACGGCGCGGCTCTGAGTGATTCAGAGCCGCGCCGTTTTGCATGTTCATGGCCCGCCGAAAGATTACGCTTGGATTAATAGCCGCTCGCAGTCTGGCCGTTCGGCGTCACCGCGCCGCCGGCGGCTTCCTGGACGATCTTGACGCCGACGCTCGCACCGATGCGGGTAGCGCCGGCGCGAATCATCTCCTGTGCCTGCTGTAAGTCTTTCACGCCGCCTGACGCTTTGACGCCCATGCCGCCGCCGACAACCCGGCGCATCAGGGCAACGTCCGCAGCGGTTGCGCCGCCTTTGCTGAAGCCTGTCGAGGTCTTCACGAAATCGGCGCCCGCCTGCTTGGCCAGCATACAGGCGCGCACCTTCTCTTCATCGGTGAGCAGCGCCGTTTCGAGGATCACCTTGCAGACATAATCGTACTCGTGGGCGACTTCGACGACGCTCGCGATGTCACGCAGCACGAGCGTGTCGTCGCCGGACTTCAAGGCGCCGAGGTTGATGACCATGTCGAGCTCGGTGGCGCCATCAAATACGGCGCGGCGCGCTTCGTAGGCTTTCACGTCCAGGGTGTTGGCGCCGAGCGGAAAGCCAATCACCGTGCATGTCTTGACGCCGCTGCCGCGCAGCGCGCAGGCGGCCTCGCGCACCCACATCGGGTTGATGCAGACGGAAGCGAAGCCATAGCGAGCGCCCTCTTCGCAGAGCTTGATGATCTCGTCGCGCGTTGCATCGGGCCGCAACAGTGTGTGGTCAATGTAGCGAGCGACGCTGTGCGCCGCCTCGCTCTCCAGGCCGGAAAGCCCGAAGCGCTCCACTCCGCTATCAATCAGCGAGTGCATGCGGTCGGGGCATTTGACGAAACATTCATCATGATAGACGGCGCACTCAGCGGCGCTTCCAGCACCGAGCCGCGATAGAATCACGTCGGTGATTTGTGACACCAGCGTTTCGATATTCGGGTCGTCCTGCATATCAATTGCCTTTCGCCGCCTGACGGCGGGCCACAGCACGATGCTTTAGCTCGTCGAGCAATTCGTAAGGCACCGCAAGGTCGCCTTTGCCGCGCACTAAACGAATGTTGGGCTTATACGACCCATGATAATCGCTGCCGCCAGTGACCAGTAGCCCCTGACGTCGCGCCATCTGCGCATAGAGACGGCGCTCGTCCTCGCTGTGGCGGCTGTAGATCGCCTCGACGCCGTCGAGTCCGAGCGTCGTCAGCTCGCCGATGAACTGCTCGGTCGCGTCGCTCGACGCGAGCTTCAACTGATACGGGTGCGCCAGCACGGCGACCCCACCCGCTTCGTGGATCAAAGCAATAGATGCCGCCGGCGACAGACGCGCTTTTTCAACATAAGCGGCTGCACCTTTGCCAAGAAAGCGGTCGAATGCATCTTGAATGCTAACGGCATAACCACGTTCGACCAGCAAGCGTGCGAAGTGGGGACGACCGACGACATCGTTGCCGGCAAGACGCTCCACCTCTTCATAGGTGATCGCATAACCGAGTGATTGCAAGCGCTCGGCGATTTGTGGATTACGTCGCTCGCGCGCTTCTCTCAGCTCGACCAGCGCGGCGTTCAAGCTCACCGATTCAGAGTTGATGAAATAACCAAGCATGTGCAGAGTGCCTGGCGAATACTCAGCGCTGATCTCGATACCGTCAATGAATTCAATGTTGAGTGCGGCGGCGGCAGCGCGACCTTCGCCAAGACCTGCAACCGTGTCGTGATCGGTGATGGCAATCGCCATTGCACCTGCGGCATGCGCTTCGGCGAGCAGCTCATCAGGCGTGGCGCTGCCATCAGAATGTACGGTGTGCGAATGCAGATCGATGATCGGTTCTGACATGGTGAGGATATTATCTGCCGGCATCAAGCGAAGTCAATCACGCGCTTCTCAGCTTGTGAAGCCGCGGAATCGGCTCCTGACGCAAGTTTCGTGACACCGCCCTCAAATAGGCTCTCAGAGCCAGTTTTGAGGCATTACCCCTGAAACTGGCTCTGAGAGCCTATTTCATCGCAGCAGTAAAACGACAAAAAGCAAAATTGCTTTCAGTTTTATTCATCGCAGCGAAAAACCCGACGAGCCTGCGATG
>JBJMGU010000008.1:0-18067 GCA_045807765.1 Blastocatellia bacterium | reverse complement strand
TATTCCTATAACACAAAGGTCGAGAGTTGACCCTGCCTGTGATGCCGTTTTGACTGCGCCACATCTAAATACCACGGCATAGATGCAGAACACTGGCGGCTGCAACGCTGGTTAAATGTTAGTCTTTGCAGCTAGAACGTACTAGCTTCAGCTTATGGGCGGGACGGGAACCAGTGATATAGCATCAGGTAGACGATGACGCCGGTGACTGAAACATAGAGCCACATCGGCAGCGTCCAGCGCGCCACTCGCCGGTGACGCGGGAACTGGCCGCGCAGGGCGCGCGTCGCCGTAACCAGAACGAAGGGGACGATGACCGCCGCAAGAATGGTGTGCGTCGTCAGAATAATGAAGTAGATCGTCCGCGCCGCGCCGGTGCCGGCAAAGCGTGTTGTGCCGACGTGGTAGTGGTACGTCAAATAAGAGACCAGGAACAGCGACGACGACACGAGCGCCGCAAGCATACAGGCGCGGTGCGCTTGAATGTTGCGGCGGCGAATAAAGACGAAACCGACCGTTAAGAGCAGACCGCTCGTGGCGTTCAGCATAGCGTTGAGCGTCGGCAGGAAGCGGATCAATTCAACCGGCATAGTCAGGGTTATAACCAGGGTGGGTCAATCAGTCAAAGCGTGCGGCGGGGCTATCTCTTCTAATTGCTCAGCCGGCGCGGATGGTCGGCTGCCGGCGTTGCGCAAACGATAGAACAAGCCGAAGAGGGCCGCGAACAGAATCACCGGCGGCGTCATCAGGACGAGCGCCGCGAGGTTCAGGCTGCCGGACATTTCTTGCGCGCTGCTCGCGCCTTCGACCACAGTCTTACACATCGGGCAGAAGGCAGGCGCAAGGCTGCTCATCGTCGCCACGGCGATCATCGCAAACAGCCCGCATAGAATCATCCGCCGAATGGTCATCTGCGCCTCATTGCTTCCAGAAGAAGAGCAACACGAAGAGGTAAATCCATAGCACGTCCATGAAGTGCCAGTACATGACGGTTACATCCACGGCGTTGCGCTTCGTGCGGGTGATGCGCAAACGGAGCGCCGCGACGGTGACGATCAACAGTGCGACGATGCCGCCGAACAGGTGAACCGCGTGCAGACTGGTCAAAATGTAAAAGAACGAGCTGTGTGGGTGGCTGTACACATAAACGCCCTGATTGACCATCACCATCCACGCCCGCAACTGACCGGCGAGAAATCCGAGGCCGAGCAACGTCGTCAGGCTGATCAATAGGCGGAACCAGCCGAAGCGGCTGCGGCGCAAGGCGCGGCGTGCCAGCTCGATGGTCACGCTGCTTGCCAGTAGCACCGCCGTCGTCAGCCACAAAACGCCGGGCATTTGCAAAGGGAACCAGTCGCGCCGGTCGCCAAGCCCTTTGGACTGGCGCAGGACGTAAGCGCTGGTGAGCGAGACGAACAGCATGAGAATGCTGGCCATTGCCACCCACATGCCAATGCGGAACTTGCTCGGCTCAATGGCGTCGTCACGCGTGAATCCAGGTGGCCAGGGATCATCGCCGCCCGGTTTGGGCCGATTGCCGCCGCCGCCTGGGCCACGCCGACCCGCCCCGCCCGCGCCAACGCGGTCCGCGCCGACGCGGTCCGCGCCAACGCTTGCGCCTTTGACTCCAGCTTCTGAGGTGACTGTCGTTCGCATCGTGAAACGGTAATCGAAATAGTGGCGCAAGCTAACCGCCTGCGCCACATCTAGGCTATGGCTCGCCTGGTTCGCTCTTTGAAAGCGGCGGCTCGTCCTGCATCAAGAAGTCGCGCGCCGCGCCCGGTACGCTGAATTCATAAGGCCCGCGATGAACGACCGGCGAGCGTGCCGCTTCGCCTTCTGCGGTCGCCGCGCCGGCCCATTCAAGCGTTGTCGCTTCCCAGGGATTCGCCGGTGCTTGCCGTCCGCGCCACCAGCTCCATACCAGATTGAAGACGAAAACGAACTGCGCGGCGATGGTCACGAATGCCGCAAACGAAACGAAGCGCGTCAACGGCACCATCCCTGCCAGATACTGTAAGCCTTCGCCGGTTGCAGGGTTGTAATGGAAGGCATAGCGGCGCGGCGCTCCACTGATGCCCATCAGGTACATCGGCATGAAGGTCGCGTAGACGCCGACGAAAGTCAGCCCGAAATGAACACGACCAAGCCGCTCGCTCATCATCCTCCCGAACATGCGTGGGAACCAGTAATAGGTTCCGGCAAACAAGGCGAAGACCGCGGCGACGCCCATAATCAGGTGAAAGTGGGCGACGACGAAATAGGTATCATGGAGCGGAATGTCCAGCGCGGCCTGGCCGAGAAACAATCCCGTCAGGCCGCCTGAAACGAACAGCGAGACAAATCCCAGCGAAAACAGCATCGGCGTCGTGAAGCGAAGCTGGCCGCGCCAGATGGTGCCGAGCCAGTTGAACGTCTTGACCGCCGACGGCACGCCGATCACCAGGGTCAGCAATGAAAACGCTGTCGCCGCATACGGGCTCATGCCGCTCGCGAACATATGATGACCCCAGATGAGAAAGCCGAGCAAGCCAATGCCGACCGTCGCCGCGACCATCGCACGGTAGCCGAAGACCGGCTTGCGCGCGAAGGTCGCAAGCAAATGCGAAGTCAGTCCCATCCCCGGCAGGATGGCCAGATAGACTTCCGGGTGGCCGAAGAACCAGAAGAGATGTTGCCACAAGATTGGCGACCCGCCGGCATCAGCCGTCATCAACTGGCCGCTCACATATTCGCTCGCCGGAATGAAAATGTGGGTGCCGGCGAGGTGGTCTGACAGCAGCAGGATGGCGGCAGCCAGTAGAACTGGAAACGATAACAAGGCGATGCCGGCAGTCGTAAACCATGACCAGCAGGTGAGCGGCAAACGCAGCGGCGTCATTCCCGGCGCGCGCATCTTTAGCACCGTCGTGATGAAGTTGATCGAGCCAAGCAGCGACGCCACGGAAAAGATCAAGATGCTCAGCAGCCATAGCACAACGCCTGCGCCCTGCCCTGGCCCGCTGATTTCGCCAAGCGCGCTCAACGGCGGGTACATCGTCCACCCGGCAATCGGCCCGATGACGTTCGGCGCGGAAACGAAGAAGGCGGATAGAAGCACGAGCAGCGCTGTCAATGTCAGCCAGAACGACAGCATGTTGAGAACAGGGAAAGCCATGCGGCGAGCGCCGATCTGCGCCGGCAGGAAGAGATTGCCGAAGCCGCCCTGCGGCGCTGTCGTCAGCACAAAGAAGATCATGATCGTGCCGTGCATGGTGACGAGCGACAAGTAAAGGTCAGGCGAGACGTTGCCGCTCGGCGCGGCATTCGGTAATAGCACTTTGAGGAAGGCGAAGCGCGCCCCCGGCCAGCCGAGTTGCAGCCGCATCAATGCCGACAGCGCCATGCCGATGAAGACCGAAACCAGCGCCAATAGCCAGTACTGTATGCCGATGACCCGATGATCGGTGCTGAAGACGTAGCGCCGCAGGAAGCCTTTCGGCCTGGGCGGCGCGTCTTCGGGGATGGGCGGAATCACATCTGCCATTGGCATTCGCTCTTCGCGCTCATTGTGGCATCAGCAACGCTTCGACGCGGGCGCGCAGTTGTGCTTTGCTCGATCTTTCCAGCTCGGCATATTCGTCCGCAGGCACGACGATCAGCCAGCTTTTCATTTTGTAATGGCCGTTGCCGCAGAGCTCGGCGCAGGGGATTTCATACTTGCCCGGTCGCATTGCCGTGAAGCGCAAACGGATCGTCAGACCGGGCACGATGTCTTGCTTGATGCGCATGGCGGGCACGAAGAAATTATGGATCACGTCGCGCGAGCGCATGGTCAATTCAATGTAGCGATTTGTGGGGACGACCAGCGCCGGCAATTGTGAATCGTCGTTGCCTGCGGCATCGTCGGGGTCAAGGCCAATCGCATTGCCCATCGCGTCATTATAAAACGCCGGTGCGGTTCTGCCGAATACGCCATCGGCGCCGGCGTAATGGAAAGTGAATTGAAACTGCTGCGCGACCAGACCGACATGCAACGTATCCGCGGGCGCTGCAACGGATGCCGCGCTCGTCAGTTGCAAACGCGACCAGAGGCGCTGGCCGGTGATCGCCAGCGTGATGAAGACGACCGCAGTGAAGATCGTCCACGCCACATCAATTTTGCTGCTGCCCGGCAAGTAAGCGGCGCGACCGGCAGCCTTGCGGCTGAAGCGCCACACCGCATAACCGAGCGCCAGTTGTGCGGCGACGAACGCCAGTCCGACAACGACAAACGTGCGGCGGAATTGCGCATCGATCAATGCGCCGTCGGTGGAAATGTTTTCGGGAAACCAGGGCGCCCGCTGACCGGCAAACATCCAGACGGTGATCGCGGTCAGCAATGTCAGCAAGACGGCAAGCGCTTTGCCCATCACGACACCGGAAATGATGATTGATAAATGATGAATGGTGAACTGCCGGAGGGCAGGCTTAAGCCTACCGCGCCCATTGCGGCCCAGAGGTCTCTCTGTAATTCATCATTCATCGTTTATCATTTAACGATTCAGCACCATCAAGGCGAACAGAACGGGCAGGTACAAGACCGAGGCGAGCAACAGCTTGCGCGCCTGCCAGGTCGTGCGCTGGCGGGCGGCGCGCACGCTGTAATACAAGAACCAGAGACCGAGCGCCAGCGCGCCGTAAAAATAGATCGTGCCCGACAGCCGCACCAGCGTCGGCATCAGGCTGACCGGCACCAGCAAGACCGTGTAGGCGATGATCTGCTGGCCGGTAATGCGGCCTTCGCGCTCGACGACCGGCAACATCTTGATGCCGGCGCGTGCATAATCGTCGCGGTACATCCAGGCAATGGCGAGAAAGTGCGGGAACTGCCAGAGAAAGAGAATCGCAAACAACACCCACGCCTCGATGGTGATCTGGCCGTTGGCTGCCACCCAGCCAATGAACGGCGGCATCGCTCCCGGAAACGCGCCGATGATCGTTGACAGCGTGGTGCGCGTCTTCAGCGGCGTGTAGGCGAACAGGTAAGCCGCAAACGTCAGCACGCCGAGCGCCGCCGACAGCGGATTGACCAGCACAGCCAGATAAACCGTGGCGATCAGCGACAACGCTAAGCCGAAGCGCAGCGCCTGTCGCGGCTGTAACCGGCCCGCCGGCAGCGGGCGCATCTCTGTGCGGCGCATCAATCGGTCGAGGTCGCGCTCGATGTACTGGTTGAGCGCGCCGATCCCTGAAGAGAGCAGCACAATACCGATTGCGGTGTGGAAAAAGCGAAAGTAATCAAAGCCACTCGCGGAGCCGAGGCAATAACCGGCAGCCGCCGTCGCCGTCACCAGCATGGTGATGCGCGGCTTGGTCAGGTCGAGGTAGGCGGTAAGCTTGCCGGCGCGCGCGCTTACGGCAGGTTGCTCGGCGAGTAGCGCATCATCGCTCACGGCCTGGTTTGCCACTGAATCCATATGGCTTATACTGCTGCCTTTCGGGGTGATGATGCAAGCGCATTCGCGCCCGACTCGACCGTATCGGGCTGCGGCGTAAGCACCTGATAAGTTCTAAGCGTCAACACAACGATGGTGGCCAGCGTCAGCGCGCCGACGACCAGATGCGCCGCGGTCAGCGAGATCATCGGCTCGACCGGCTGTTGCAGGCTCAGTGATGGAAGCGGCGCAAGCTGTAGGCGCGCGAAGAAATCACCGACCCCTGCAAGCGGCTGGCCGGCAACGGCCATGCGCGTGATGTAAGCCAGCACGCCGAGCGTTACCTGTGTCGCCAGCAGAACAATAAGCAGCCACGCGGGCCGCGCAAGATAGCGGTCATTGCCATGCCGTCGCCGCGTCGCTACCGCCGTCCAGCCGACGACCGCGGCGACCACGACCGCGCCGAGGGCGTGAGGCAGGATGCCGAATGCGCCGTGGCGAAAGGCCGCGCCCAGTACCAGTTGCCCCAGCACGCAGCCCAGGCTCAGCGCCGTCAGCCGCCGCAAGGCGAGGCCGCCGCCGTCCGGCTTCAGGTCGTGACGAGCGAACCAGCTCTGCGAAGTGAAGACCGCGATGGCGACGATGGCCCCGAAGAAGCTCTGCGCGATGAGCGCGTGCGGCACGGCGATCAGCGGCTTGTAGCCGGGAAACAAGACGCGCACGCCGCCTATCGCTGCCTGCCCCAGAATGCCCGCAAAGACGAGCAGCGCAAAGCGCCTGACCCATTTGCGGTGATCGCCGAACCATGCCCACAGCGCCAGAATGAAGGTCGCAAAGCTGACCGCGCCGGCGATGAAGCGGTGCGAGTATTCGTAGCGTACGCCGCCATTGAAGCGCTGCGGAGCAATCAGCCAGCGCCCGAACGACAGCGGCCAATCGGGAACCGAATCGCCGGCTTCATTGCTGGTAACAAGCGCGCCGGCAAGCAACAGCACGACGGTCAGCACGGCGACAAAGATCGCGAACAGGTGAAGGCCGCGACTCGGCCTCGCATCAACGCTGGTATGAACTGAACTGCTCAAAATGCATTCCCTCGAATGATGAATGGCTATGGCACGCCGACGGTCGGCGCAATGCGCAGAAAGGTCGCCGGCTTGCCGTTGGCGCCGGGCTTGTATTCCGCATCCTGTGTCACTGTGCTTCTGGACGCGACTTTGACAGACATCGCCTGTTCGCCGTAAACCTCGTGCCAGAAGACCAGCGTGTAATCGCCGGGCGGCACGTTCTTGATCGAATAGCCGCCATCATCGCCGCTCACGGCAAAGAAAGGATGATCGAGCACGCCGATGTTGGCACGCATCCAATTGTGCTGATTGCACTGCACAGGGATCATCACCTCTTGGTTATCAAAGGCGCGCTCAAGCGGCGCGTCGCCATGCGCTTGCGAAATGTTAAACCCTTCGTTCTTCTTCGGCGTTGGGTGAACGTTGTGATCGGTCTGATCGCTGTTGCTGATGCGGACGATCTGGCCGGTCTGCACGCCGAGCACGTGCGGCACATAGCGGCAGTTCTTTTGATCGAGCGTCACCGGCCCGCCCGTGGGAAAGCGGAAATCATCAACGCTCGCGCCGCGGATGTAGATGAAAACATTTTTCAATCTGCCGTTATTGATGACCACGACATCGGGCCTGGAATCGCCCGCCGCCGCGCATACGGCATCGCCCGTCATATTGATCGCTTCGAGCTGCGGCGTGCCGGCAAAAACCACCTTGCCGGTGATCGTGCCTTCATCGCCCTTTGAAACGTAAGCGGGCCGGTCTTTCTTGCGCGCGCTGTCGGAAGCGTTTTTCGCGCCGCAGCCGACAAGCAGGAGCAGCGCCAACATCAGCATCAGCGTGGCTGCCGCGTTTGGCTTACCGATGAAAGGATGACTCTGAACCATGACCCGTTAACGCGCTCAAGCGAACAGGAATTATGCCAGGGATCGCGCCTGCACGCTACCGCCCCGGACGCCAATGGTTATGATAGCTGGCACGGCGCAAATGTCCTAATTCGCGAGCACCGACGTAAACGCTCGGCGGGCATCGGTCGCCATGCCGCATTGATAAGCCTCGCCCCGATGTGCTAAAACGTCTTTTGGTCTCAATGCTTAATTTACAAATTGGAGACATTTTTTTCAGACCCCTTGCGCGCTGGTCGCGTATAATTCGAGGATGACGATCAGTGCCCTGCTCTCGCCGCTCGATGGGCACCCATCTTTACAGCAAGGAGATTCGCAACTCAATGGATAGCAAACTGGCACCGCAACCCGAAGTTAAAGAAGCGCAGGCGGAGAACGAAACCCCGGAATCCGATCCCAAGCCAAACGATGGCCGCCCGCAGTCTTATTCGATGATGGACCCGAAGATGCGCCGCATCTATGGCGAGTTTTACCGCGAACTCTACTACTCGGAAAACAAAGTCCTCGACACCAAGACGCAGGAACTGATCTCGATTGCCGCCTCGCTGGCCGCGAAGTGCCAGGGCTGTCTCGAAGGCCACATCAAGAAGGCCTTGCAAGCCGGCGCCAGCGAACAGGAGATCAGCGAATCCCTGTGCATCGCCGCCGCCGTCAACGCCGCTGCAATCATTGACCTGTCGGACATCGCGGCGCGCAACCTCAACGTCAACCACTTCCCCAGCGATGGGCCACGATTCAGAGGCGCTTAATGGAACTGTTCGGACAACTCGGCATCGCGATTCTTTCGCTCGTCATTACTTTGCTTGCTAACAGTGCCGCGCATGTTTTGCCGCGCCCGCAGGCGCAACCGGCGGCGCAGGCGTCAACGCCAATGCAGTCATCGGAACTGGGCATCGAGAATAGCTCGCTACAATCGGCGGCGCTCGGCCATGAGCTGAAATACGCCGTGATGCTGCCGCCGTCTTACAAGACCGACGCCAGGCGGCGCTACCCGGTGCTTTATTTCCTACACGGCATGAATGGCAACGAAGGCGAGTTCCAGCGACGCGGCGTCGCCGCCAAGGTCACCGCCTTGCGCGATCAAGGGCTGATCGGCGAGTTCATCATCGTCGCGGTGGATGGCGGCAGAAGCAGTTTTTATTTGAATTCCAAAAGTGGCGTGCGCTACGAAGACGCCATCATTCAGGACTTGATCCCCTACATCGAAAAGACCTACCGCGCCACGGGCAAGCGCGAAGGCCGCGCCATTCAAGGCATCTCGATGGGTGGCTGGGGCGCGCTGATGCTGGCGTTCAAGCATCCGGAGATGTTCTCGTCGGTGACGACGCATTGCGCCGCGCTGTTCGCCGAATTGCCGCAGCCGACCGGCACCGACCGCCGCTCGCAGTTCATGACGCAACTGATCGGCAATATTTTCGGCAACCCGCCCGACGAGGCGTACTTCCGTTCCGTGAATCCGATCTACATCGCTGAGACGAACGCCGCCGCCATCAAGAAGTCGGGCCTGCAAATCTACTTCGACGTTGGCGATCAGGATCACTACGGCTTCACGGAGCCGAACAAGCAGTTCGACGAGCGCCTGACGAAGCTCGGCATCCCGCACGAGTTCCACGTCTTCCCCGGCAGACACGGCTGGGAGTACATGATTTCGGTGGCCGATCACTCTTACGCCTTCCTCTGGAAAGACTTCAAGACCGAAGGCAAAGCGACACCGGCACACGCCAAAAGCAACCGCTGAAGCAACCGCTCTTGCGGTCATGGTATGATAAAGGGCTGGCATGAACGCCGGCCCTTTTGATTTGCGCCACATCGATGGCTAACCTTTTAAGGTTGCTGTGGCGCGCGCATCGTCGCGCTACGTTCAGCGCGCCAATTCACTGGATAAGGAGTGATCGCTTAGCCGTGGCGAAGCACCAGCCAGCCAGCGTCCGCAACCGCTTTGCAGAGCGCCTGGCGCTGCCTGATGAAAAGATCAACCTCGCCGAAGTCGCGCTGCTCATCGCCGCCGAAGAATACCCGCGCCTGAATGTCGCGGCCTACCTCGACAAGCTCGACCGCATTGCCGACCTCGCCCGCGACCGCATCACGCTTGGCGTCGGCGCTTCGGATTACATCACGGCCATCAACGCGACGCTCTTCGATGATTATGGCTTTCACGGGAATCGCGACAACTATTACGACCCGCGCAACAGCTTTCTGAACGAAGTCATCGACCGGCGGATCGGCATCCCCATTACGCTATCGGTGATTTATATGGAAGTCGCGCGCCGCATCGGCTTCGCGGTCGAAGGCGTCGGTTTGCCGGGCCACTTCATCGTGCGCCACCAGCGGGCAACCGAAACCATTTACATCGATCCCTTCAACCGTGGACGGGTGCTTGGCGAGATGGCCTGCGCCGAGCTGGTCGCCGAAATAAGCGGCGGCAAGACAGAGTTGCTGCCGGCGCATCTGTCGCCCGTGACCCGGCGGCAAATCCTGATGCGCATGCTCTCGAACCTGCTGAGCATCTATGCGCGCAGCGACCATCGCCGGGCGCTTGCGGTCATCGAGCGCATCCTCATCATCCAGCCGACCTCGGCGGCGCATGTTCGCGATCATGGCTTGCTGCTGGCATTGGTCGGCCAAACGGCACAGGCACTCGCGACGCTCGAACTTTACTTGAAGATGGCGCCGACGGCTGCCGACGCTGACCTTGTGCGCGAACAGATCAAGACCATCAAGCAAGAGTCTGCGAAGCTCAATTGATTGCTTCAAGCAGGCGGAAGAAAAACGAAGCGGCCAGAGCGTACGGGCTCTGGCCGCTTTTGTCCTTTCGAGCTGCCGCGGTTGGCCTAGCGACGGCGACCGTGGCGGCGGTAGCCATCGGCATAGCCGCGGCGGAAGCCATCGCGGTAGGCGCTGTTGCCACGGCGATAATGCTCCGAGTTGTTCGGGTCATAGCGGCGGCGCTCGCGCGCATCTTCTTCGCCCCGATCCTGACCATCGCGATAGCCTCTGGCTACCTCCTCGCGGCGGTCAGCGTCGCGGCGGTCATAGCGGCCACGACCGCGAAACTGCGCCTGCGCCGTGGTCGGTAGAATTATCCCACTGCCGAGCAAGAGCGTCAGGATAAGCGCTGCCCCTGCGATAAGTTTTTTCAGACGATCCCAATTCATCTATTCGATCCTCCTGAGTTGCTGGTAGATTCTGGATGAGAATATCCGCAAAGCCGAATCGAGACAAGTTGAGTTGGCGGTTTTGATATCGGCTCACTTCTTTTTCTTCAAGTCCTCTAAAGCCTGCTCGGCGAGGCGCGGCGCAAATTCGCCGCTCTTGGCGTTCAACTCAAGGGCTTTTTGCAAAGCCGGCTCGGCGCGCTGGCGCTGCTTCCTCTCCTTCGATTGCGCCAGTGCCATGCCGAGGTAAAATTGCGCGGTGGCGCTCGCCGGGTCCATCAGCGTGGCGCGCTCGATGTCTTTGATACCGTCCTTCTCGCCCTTCATCGCGCGGGACAGGCCAAGCCCGGCAGTTGCCCGCGCGCTTTGCGGCTCAATCACCAGGGCGCGGCGGTACGTCTCGATGGCTTCCTTGTACTTGCCCTGATTGTAATAGGCCATGCCGAGAGAGATGACCGCCTGCGACCAGCGCGGCTCCAGTTGAATGACTTTGATGAAGATCATCTCGGCGCTGGCCCATTCCTGTATTGCCACCAGCGTCAGGCCCAGGAACAACTGCGCCGGCGCGAAGGCTTCGTCGGCGCGGACGGCTTTCTCAAACTCGGCGCGTGCCTGGGCCAAAGAAGCGCCACCAGCTTCACCATCGCCGGTGCGCAGCTTACCATCAGCGGGAACCGCCGCGCCGGTTGTGCCGTTCTGCCAGTCGCGAAAGATCACCGCGCCTTTCAAATAAGCCGCTTCGGCGCGCAGGCGGTTGTCTTCTTTGCCCAGCGCCAGTGCGGTGCTGGCCGCGTCGGCGGCACTCACCAGTTGTTCACGAGTGACGGCTTGCCAGTTGGTCACTGAATTCGTAATGACCGGCGCGAGGCGGTCAACCAGACGCGCCGTCAGCACGCCGCGCAGGCGTTGAGTCTCTGGCCGTTCAGGAAAGCGCGTCTTCAGGTCGTTGACAATCTCAAGCGCGTTCGGGGTGTCAGGCCCAATCAGCTTGCCGGCGGTGATGAGTTGATCGAATTGCGCCACTTTGGAGTCAAGGTCAGGCTCCAGCTTGAAGACCAGTGTAGGCGCTTCGGTGCCGGCATTGAAGCCGCGCGTCATCGCCCGATAGCCGTCCTTGCGCACCTCAATGTTGTAATGGCCAAGCCGCAGCCTGTCCAGCACCAGGCGGCCTTCGCCGTTCGACGCGCCGCGCTCTTCGCCTTCGACGATAACGTTGGACTCTGGCGGGTCGGTCAGAACCGTAAGGGTGACAGTGGCCGGCGTTGCTTCGGTGCGCCGAGGCGGTGTCTTCGCCGGTTTTTTGGATGGCTTACCGGGGCGCGCGTCGGTCGGTCGGCCTGACGGGTCCTGCTTCGGCTCGGTGGGTCGCCCCGACGGGTCTTGTGCCCAGGCAGGCGCAAGCCGTGTAAGAAAAAGCACAAAGAATAACAGCGCGATGCGGGTCAGCGTTCTTCTATGCAAGCCCATAGCGTTACCTCGGCTGGCAATTATAACGCAGACGCAGGCAGGGATAAAGATTTCACTTTCGCGGCTAGCCGGGCTGCACGCAATGCGCGAGATTTTTGCAGGATTGTCCAGATATTCGCGACTATCGTCATAGCATATCCTATTTCCAGGTTTTATAATCGAACTAGAGCAGGACGCAAAAGTGGTTAGTAACCAAACCAAGAAAATATTTGGACAAGTCTGTGGAAGAACTGAGAAAGGGATAAATCACTATGCGCGCAACTGTCATGTTTGGAGCCGGCGACGTTCGTATCGAAAACCTCCCTGACGCGCGTCTCATCGAGCCGACCGACGCGCTCGTCACCGTCACCCGCGCCTGCATCTGTGGCAGCGACCTCTGGCCGTACAAGGCGATGCCGCCCAGCGACACAGGCACCGTCATGGGGCACGAGGCCATCGGCGTCGTCGAGGCGGCCGGCGCCGACGTTCGCACGCTGAAGGCCGGCGACCTCGTCGTCATGCCGTTCGCCTGGTCGGACGGCACCTGCGATTTCTGCCGCGAAGGGCTTCAAACGTCATGCATCCACGGCGGCTTTTTCGGCAATCCAGAGATCGCCGGGGCACAGGCCGAAGCGGTGCGCGTCCCACAGGCGGACGGCACGCTCTTTGTCCTGCCGGTAGGCCGCGACGACGCGCTGATGCCGTCGTTGCTCACCCTCTCGGATGTGATGGGGACAGGCCATCATGCGGCTGTCACTGCCAAGGTCGGCCCAGGCAAGACCGTGGCGGTTGTCGGAGACGGCGCCGTCGGCCTGTGTGGCGTGATCGCCGCACGACGCCTCGGCGCCGAGCAGATCATTATCATGGGCCGGCATGCCGACCGCATCGCGCTCGCTAGAGAGTTCGGCGCAACCGATGTTGTCAGCGAGCGCGGCGACGAGGCGGTCGAACGGGTGCGCGAGCTGACCGGCGGCTTCGGCGTCCATTCCGTGCTTGAATGCGTCGGCCTCGATCAGTCGATGCTTACCGCGGTCAGCATTGCGCGTCCCGGTGGTGCGGTCGGACGTGTCGGCGTTCCGCAGGCCGAGACTATGCCGGCGTCGCGCCCGGCCTTCTACAACAACGTCACTGTGAGCGGCGGCCCCGCGCCGGTTCGCGCCTACATCGAGGAGTTGCTGCCCGACATCCTCGAAGGCAGGATCGAGCCGGGCCGGGTCTTCGACCGTGTCGTTGGCCTCGACGCAGTGCCCGACGGCTATCGGGCGATGAATGACCGGGAGGCAATCAAGGTCATGGTCAAGCCCTGAGGCGCTTGCTCTGGGAGCACAGTAGGTCAACCCTATGATGACCCCTGAGGCGCGAGCCGCGACGATCAAGCTGATGCCGCGCTCAACAAGCTCTTGGTTCAATGAAGAGGAGGCGTAAGGAAATGGAGATCAAACGAAATGGTTCGCAGCCTTCCGGCAAAGGGCCGGACGAGTATTTCACCGGCACCGTGCGCATTGACCCGCTGTTCGAGGCACCCGCGCCGGCGCAAGCGCGTGGCGCGAGTGTCACCTTCGAGCCTGGTGCCCGCAGCGCATGGCACACACACCCGCTGGGGCAGACGCTAATCGTCACTTCGGGATGTGGGTGGGTGCAAAGCGAGGGAGGCCCGAAAGTGGAGATCAGGCCGGGCGACGTGGTCTGGTGCCCGCCGAATGAGAGGCATTGGCATGGCGCGACGCCAACCACGGCAATGACGCACATCGCCATTCAGGAAGCGCTCAACGGCAAGGTCGTCGAATGGATGGAAAAGGTCAGCGACGAACAATACAACGCCTGATCAGTATCATTGAACGTGCCGCGTATTAGGCCGGTTTCCGCGCCACTACGATGACTGAAAGTCCGAAGGGAAAAGCCATGCGGCGCATCAGCTTTGACTCGACATTGAGCGCGCCGCCAAAGATGCGGTTCATCAGTGGTGATGCCGGCTTCACATCCGATTCGCCTGAACCTTGCAGGCGTGACCATAAGCGGTGCGGCACCGCCGCCCAGAAGAGCAAGGCGTTCGCATAGGTGGCGCGGCGCGGCGCGAAGCCAACGGATTCTAATAATCGCTTCAGCTCGGCGCGCGTGTAACGGTGCCGCGTCGCCACGGCAACATCGTGGCCACCGCGCATCCATTCGTATGCCGGCTCACGAATGAACAACACGCCGCCCGGCTTCAAAGCTCGGTGCATCTCGGAAACGGCGCGCCGCGCGCCTTCATCATCCAACTGATAGATGACGTCGAAGCAAGTGATGAGATCGAATTCGCCCTCGCCAAACGGCAGCCGGTCGCCGCTTGCCAGCGCTACGGTGTCGAGGTCGCGCAAGCGCCACAACGCGGCGGCGTGCGGCGACAGGTCAACGCCATACGCACGCTCGACCGCGTAACGCCCGCGCAACCAGTTGAGCGCATAGCCGGTGCCGCAGCCAACATCAAGGACGCGTAGCCTCGCGCGCCCCGCCATCTCAACATCGAGCAGCGCCGCCGTAATCTCCCGCATGCCAACGTACCACCACATACGGTCTTCGAGGTCGTACATCGCGCGGTATTCGTCTTCACGCATAGCTCAACAACGATGAGTGATGAGTGACAAGCAGAAGGGAGTCAGGAGTAAAGAAGTCAGAATGAACAAGGAAGTCGGCGGCAGTGAATACACTTCTCGCGCCTCTGCTTTTATTCTGACTCCTGACTCCTGACTCCTGGTCTTGTCACTTGTCACTTGTTACTTTCGAGTTGTTTTCCGGCGCGGCCAGTTGCGCCTGCTTCTTCCAGACCAGTCGATACCAGAGGCGCGTGAGGTCTTTGGCCGTCTTGAACAGGCGCTTGAAGTTGAAGAACTGCGACTTACCGTAGGCGCGGTGAAAGTGATGCACAGGACATTCGGCGAAACGCAGGCCGGCATCTTGAAAGCTGCGCACCATCTCGACGCAGATCGTCCCGCTGGTCGAATGCAGGCGCACGCGGTTGTAACAATCGCGGCGCACCAGCCGGAAGTCGCAGTCTACGTCGCGTATCTTGATGCCGAACGTCAACTTGATGAACCAGCAGTAAAGGTTGCCGATGAGGATGCGGTGCCACGGGTCTGAGCGGCTGATCTTGTAGCCGTTCACAATGTCCACGTCGCCGGTCATCAACGGTGCCAGTTCTTCAAGCTCGCGCACGTCGTACTGCGCGTCGCCGTCTGTGTAGAAGATCCAATCTTTGGTGGCGCTGGCAAAGCCTGTGCGCAGGGCGCTGCCATAGCCAAGATTGGTTGGATGGTTGACGACGCGCAGGCGCGGATAGGCGGCTTCAAGCTCGGAGAGGATTTGCGCCGTGTGGTCTTTACTGCCGTCGTTGACGACGATGACTTCGTAATCGTCGGTCAACTGGCGCAGCGTCCGGTCGGCCAGCACCACCATGCTGGCAATCGTGCCAGCGTCATTATAGGCTGGAAAGAATGCGCTGATGCTTGGCCTGCTCATCACCTCTGACTTGCTCTCCTTTTGCGCTGCGCGTCAAATCTCGCTCAAGCTTATTCCGTGCAAGCCGCTGCCTCATCACCTGTTCCAGAGCGCCTGGCTGTGGCGCGAAACTTCATCGGGCCGTTGATGATTGCGAGTAGCCGTCATTCTAGCGGCTGCGACGCGACACCGACAAGGCGCTCAAGCGGTCGGGCGCGCGTCAAGCGCACGATGGCGGCGTGAACTTCGTCGGGCGCAATCGTCATCAGGCAATCGTGGTGCGGGCAAGCCTTCACCGCGGCGTCGCCTTCCAGTCGGAAACAGGGACTGCATGGCAGGGCGTGGCGAATGACCGAGTGGCTCGACCCCACAGGGCGCGTGCGGCGAATGTCTGTCGGGCCATAGATCGCCACGAGCGGCGTGCCGACGGCGGCGGCGGTGTGCATCAAGCCGCTGTCATTGCAAACCAGCACCTCGCAGCGCTCGATGAGCGCCGCAACCTGTTTGATGGTGGTTCGACCTGCGGCGATGCAGACGCGCGGCCCGAGCCCTGCCGCCAACGCTTCGATCATCTCGCGCTCATTCGGCGCGCCGAACAAGATGACGTGGGCAAGAGGCTGTTCAGCCAGCAATCGCTCGATGACCTGACGATAACGATCCGTCGGCCATTGCTTCCAGCGCATGGTCGGCGAAGTGCCGGGCTGTACACCGATGACGGTGCCGGCGCATTCGTGGGCTTGCAAAAAGGTATCGGCAAAGCGCCGGTCTTCGGCGGTCAGGTAGATGAATGGCCGGGCATCCTCTAATGCGACGCGGGCCGCACCGACCGTGGTCACAAGATCGAAATAGCGTTCGACCTCATGCTCGTCGTCACGCATGACGACCGGCAGATTGAATACGTAACTGTACCGGCTGAATCGGGTGGGCCAGCCGGGACTGGTGACATGGCCGAGCCGATAAGGCGCACGGCTCGTGGCGACCAGCAACGCCAGCGGCCACGAGTGGCTATGGAATTCGTTGACGATTAGATCATAGCGCGTGGCGCGAATCTCGCGGGCGCGATTGATCCAGGCGCGCAGTCCGGCCCCATAGCGCAGGTTGTAGATGTGATCGAACAGCCCGGCGCCGGCCAGCACTTCTTCGCACCCGGTGTTGTTGCCGACTTGCAGATCGATGCGCGCTTCCGGGTAGCGCTCACGCAAAGCGCGCAGGGCCGGCGTGTAGAGGATGAAATTACCCAGGCCGTGATAGGCGAAGACCAGAATACGCCGGACGCGCTCAGGCGTGAAGCGCGGGCGCGGGCGGGCGGCGAGATAAACCTTCAGCATCGCTTCTGCCGGAAGCCGCAACGCCCGCTTGATTGTTCGCATCACGCCTGCCATCAATGATCTCTTCTCCGCGTTCCTCTGCACACGCTTTCGCGCTTAACCAATGTAGCCGAGATTCTTCAGGCTCTCGATGACCTCGGCGTTCTCGGCGTCCGAGTATTCAATCTCGTCGGGCTGCGCGCGCTCATCAGCTTGCGAATAACCCACAGGATTCGCCAACAGGTAATCTTCTTCGACGATCTCGGTCAGCACGCGCCCGTCCATATCTGCGGGCACCGGCTCGCCCATCAAATAGAGCAGCGTCGGCGCGACATCGTAAATGCGCGCCGCCTCCAATCGCATAGCCGGTTTGACAGGAGCCGCGTTGCCGATCATCACGCCATGCATTCGATGGCAGCCCGATATGCCAAAGGCGTCCACCATAAACTTATTCGACGTGAAATCGGCGTTGCCGAGCGGCAGGTATCGCATATCGCGCGGCAGAAAGGCGATGTCGGGCGCATCGCTGACGCGCGGCCCGTCATAGACTTCTTCGCGGCGAAAGACCTCGCCCGCCCACGGCTCGCCGGTCTGCGGATCGCGCAGAGCGCTCAAGCGCTCGACGATTCTTCGGCACAGCGCGTCATAATCTTTCTCTTCGACCACGCCGCGCGGCTCGCGGCCTTTGAGGTTGACATAAATTTGCCCGTAGTTGCCTTTCGCGAAAGCCAGCGTGCGCGACCAATCCACATCGTTGAACGACAGGAAAAAGGTCGAGAGCAACCGCGAGGTGCCCGGCTCATTGCTCGCCCCGCGGGCCGGGCGCAGGCGTCCGAGCGGCAGCTTCTTAATCAGCTTGAAAGCGTTTTCGGGCGTGATTCCCAGCCGGAACAGCGCGCGCTTGATCCGCGTGCGCGCGTCACGCTTCAAGTGCAAGAAGCCTTCTTGCAACAGCCAGAGATTGAATGAGCAATACTTATGCGCCGGGCCGAAGCCATGATCGGAAGCCACCCAGACAATCGCATCGCGACCCGCCATCTCGATCAACCGCCCGCAGATCCGCGGCAGCGACTTCACCCCCATGTAGAACGCGACGCACGGCAGCTTCGCGATCGCCGACCAATCCAGGTCCGACGAGCCTTCCGCAGCCGCGCGGCTGGCGGCTTGCGGGTCCTTGT
This sequence comes from Blastocatellia bacterium, assembly GCA_045807765.1. Lineage (GTDB taxonomy): Bacteria > Acidobacteriota > Blastocatellia > UBA7656 > UBA7656 > DATENM01. The sequence continues at coordinate 151 of JBJMGU010000008.1, read as the reverse complement.
ACTCCTCTTCCTTCTCGTGGCCGGTGATGAAGGTGAAGCTGGAGTTGAAGTCGCGATGCGTTGCGGGAATGCCCGCGTACGCTGGCGCTGCGATCGCCGCGGTGATGCCGGGCACGACCTCGAACGGCACGCCTGCCGCGCGCAGCGCTTC
>JBJMGU010000007.1:0-51271 GCA_045807765.1 Blastocatellia bacterium | reverse complement strand
AGGTCCCTGACGATCAGGAACAGCGTTAGCGAACACAGCCGCGGGCTACTGGGAAAAAGAAAGGCCCCGCGCCAAACCGTCGCGGGGCCTTCAATCCTTCCGGGCTGTTTAGCAGTTTTTTACGTGGAGCAAGTTACCTTAAATCGCCACGTTGTTGGTTTTTGAAAGAGCAAAGTGAAAAGCCCTGCGCCAAACCGTCGCAGGGCTTCGAAAACTCGCCAGCGGTTTAGCACATTTTTTACGTGGAGCAAGTTGCCTTAAATCGCCACGTCCATCATCGGAAGCGTCAGAGTACACCGAGCCGCCATGCGGAGTCAAATAAGAAATGTTTATCGCCTTGACAATGCCTGCCGATAAACGGGCCAGAGGCATGGCTGCCGAGGGAACTCAACGAGAGACATCACGGATGAGCACCGACGCAAACATCTGACCTGCGCATCACTGTCACCGGTACTCATCCGTGAATCCGTGCGGCGCTATTCGCAGCCGATCTTCAAAGTCTTTTCATCGCGGCCTGCCCCCTGGCCGGCTTTCGGTTCCGGCACGAGCGCCAGATCGATATCAAACGCTTTCAAGTCGCGGGCGAGCGTGCGCACCGACTCGCGTAAGAAAGCGCGGAATTCGTCATCGCGTGGATAGCGGCCTTGTGAGCGCAGCAGGTGGCCCATCAATTCGCCGTGTTCTTTCTTCATCATCTTTTCCTCACGTCTGTTGAATGCCTTGTCGGACAGCGAACCCGCTGCCCGCGCCACTGCTACGGCAATCTTTATGCCAGCAGCGAGCTATGCCGAAAATAACGCTTAAACCCAGGAAAAACGCAGGTTTTTGGTTGTTAAGGGCAATGCGGGAGACAGCGCCGGGCTAACAAAATTGTTTGGGATTGTTAAATCACAGACAATTTTGTTTTTGCGCGACAGGCGGCTCGAACTGTGCTTATCCGCGGTTTAACGGAAGCGCTCGCAGGCAATGCCGTACTTCTTCACCTTGTAGCCGATGATGCGCTCGGTGGTGCCGAGCAGCTTGGCGGCGCGGGCTCGGTTGCCGCGCGCTGTCTTGAGCGCGTCCTGAATCATATCTTTTTCATAAGCCCCAACCGCTGCGTCGAGCGACAGGCTGGTCACGGTGCCGCTCTCGGAAGCCGTCTGCAAGGTTGGCGGCAGATGGTGGCCGTGAATGACCTGGCCATCGCAGACCAGCACGCTGCGCTCAAGCGCATTTTCCAGCTCGCGCACGTTGCCCGGCCAGTGATAAGCCGTCAGCATATCAATCGCTGGCGTCGAGATGCGCTTGATGTGCTTGTTGTGCTCGCGCGCGAACTTTTCAAGAAAGTGATCGGCCAGTTGCAAGACATCGGACTTGCGCTCACGCAACGGCGGCACAAAGATCGTAAAAACGTTCAGCCGGTAATAGAGGTCTTCGCGGAACGTGCCCTCGCCGATGGCCTTTTCGAGGTCTTTGTTGGTCGCCGCGACTAATCTGACATTCATCTTAATCGTTTCGATGCCGCCCAGCCGCTCGAACTCGCGCTCCTGCAAAGCACGCAGCAGCTTGACCTGCGTTGACAGGTTCAAATCGCCAATCTCGTCGAGGAACAGTGTGCCGCCCTCGGCCAGCTCGAAGCGGCCTTTCTTGCGCGCCTGCGCCCCTGTGAAGGCACCCTTCTCGTAGCCGAACAGCTCGGATTCGATGAGCGTGTCGGGGAGCGCCGCGATGCTGACTTTGACGAACGGCTTGCGCGAGCGCGGCGAGTTGTAATGGATCGAATGAGCGATCAGCTCCTTGCCGGTGCCCGATTCGCCGCGGATCAACACGGTGGTGTTGGTCGGCGCCACCTGCGCCACTTGCTCATAGACCTGGCGCATCGGGCCGCTGTTGCCGATGATGTTGGTGAAGTCGTAACGCTCGCGCAGCTCTTGTCGCAGGTGAATGTTTTCGTTTAGCAGGCGCTGCCGCTCGGCTTCGACCGAACGCTGCATCTTCAATGCCTGAGCAATCATCGAGGCGACGACCCGCAAAAAGCGAACGGTGCGGTCAAAGTCGCGGTCCTTCTTAAACTTCAGGTCAACGCCGATGGCGCCGACGGCTTTGCGGTTGAGCGTGATCGGCACCGAGATGAACGACAGTTCCTGCCGGCTGAGATCGCGGTGCGGCGTGGCGCGGTGCAGGAAGAGCGGCTCGCGGCTGACCTGCGGTACGACGACCGGCTTGCCGCTTTCGACGACGCGGCCCATGATGCCTTCGCCGAGCCGGTAGCGCTGCCGCTGGCCGTCGGCGGTGATGCCGTTGGCTGCCTCAATCGTCAGCTCGCTGGCTTCTTCGTGCAACAGCATAACGGCGCTGCGAATCATGCCGTGCTGCTGTTCGAGAATTTCCAGGACGCGATGCAGTGCTGCTTTGAGGTTGAGCGTGCCCGATAATCCCTGGCTGACTTCGAGCAGCGTCGAGAGCTTCTTGATCTCACTCGTCTGGTCGGTCATCAATTGCCTTTCAGATGGAAAAACCGCGATCCTACAAAACTGTTGCTGAATTAACCCTGCGGCGACGCAATTGTAGGATAGCCGCCGTGCCCATCTCAAGCTCATTTTCCGCCGGTCGGGGATGGGGGCGAGCCGCTTATCGCATGATGAATTCAGTTGATGAAAAAATCTTTTTACAACTTGGTGCTTGACGCTCTGCGGGTAATTGGTTATGGTAGCAAGCGAGTAAGGTCTCTATTGTACGAGTTATGAAACGACTGATGAACCAGATAAACGGCTTCGCATGTTGCATCTGTTGCTGCGCGCTACAAGCGCGCCCGGCGGAGCCTTCAGTGGAGGTCACTCAGTCTAAAACGTAAGCTCTAGAACTTAACGGTTAGAGTTACTACCGACCCACCACAGGCCCCGCGCCTCTGGTGGGTTTTTCATTTTTGGCCAAACGATGAGCGAGCAAACGCGACAAGCTGGAAAGGTTTATTTGATCGGCGCGGGGCCGGGCGACCCCAAACTGCTGACGATCAAAGCCGCCGAAGCCATCGCCGAAGCCGATGTGATCGTTTACGACTATCTGGTTAATCCCGAAACGCTGGCCTACGGGCGGCGCGGCGTCGAATTGATGTATGTCGGCAAGCGCGCCGGCCAGCCTTCAGCTTCGCAAGTCGAGATCAATCAAATCCTCATCGAGCAGGCGCGCGCAGGTCGAACAGTGGCGCGGCTCAAAGGCGGCGACCCGTTTATCTTTGGGCGCGGCGGTGAAGAAGCCGAAGCCCTGGTCGCGGCGGGCATTCGCTGGGAAGTCGTACCCGGCATTTCGTCGGGCGTGGCCGCTGCTGCTTATGCCGGCATCCCTCTGACGCATCGCGGCGCGGCTTCGAGTGTGGCGTTCATCACCGGCCACGAGAATCCGCAAAAGCGCCGCCAGCCGATTGACTGGTCGGTGACGGCGCACGCTGCCGACACGCTGGTGATCTTCATGTGCGCTGAAACGATTGCCGAGATCGCCGCCAGACTGATTGAAGCGGGCCGCTCGGCGACTACGCCTATCGCCATCATCCGCTGGGGCACCTATGCGCATCAGGAAGTCTACGCCGGTGTGCTCATAGACATTGCCGCAAGCCGAAGCGCCGATTTTCACATTGAGCCGCCGGCGATTGCCATCATTGGCGAAGTCGTCGCGCTGCGCCGAACGCTCGGCTGGTTCGGCTCGCCGGAATTAGAGTTTTCACTCCATTCATTATCTGAGCACGCGACGCAGGTCGCCGGCGTCTGATCGGAGCAAAGTTATGGCACTGCCAAAAAGCGAGCTTGTGCAGCTTGAATACACCCCGCTCAGTCGCGTAGACGCGCTTGCCGACCGTCTTGAAGCGGCAACGCCCGAAGAGATTCTCTTCGCCGCATTCGATGAGTTCGGCGACCGCGTTGCAATTGCCACAGGCTTTGGGGCCGAGGGCGCGGCGCTGATCGATATGGCGGTGAAGATCAATCCTCGCCCGAATATCTTCTTCCTCGACACAGGCTTTCTCTTTCCCGAAACCTACGAGCTGCGCCGCCGCATGGAAGCGCGTTACGGCATAGAGATTCGCGCTGTGCAGACCGCCATCACGCCTGAGAGTCAAGACGAGATGTTCGGCCCGCGCCTATGGTCGCGTGACCCTGACCTGTGCTGCCGCCTCAGAAAACTCGAACCGCTAAAAGAAGCGCTCAAAGACTTGGATACATGGATCACGGCGATTCGCCGCGACCAGACCGAGGCGCGCGCCACGGCGCGGGCTGCCGAGTGGGACTATCGCTGGCAGCGCGTGAAGATCAATCCGCTCGTCGGCTGGACGAAGCGCGACGTGTGGGATTACATCGCCCGACAAGACGTGCCCTACAACCCGCTGCACGACGCCGGCTATCCGAGCATCGGCTGCACACACTGCACGCGCGCCGTGAGCCCCGGCGAACCGGAACGCGCCGGGCGCTGGGCGGGCCGCGCCAAAACGGAATGCGGTCTGCACGGCCAGGAGCCAAAGGTCGTGCCGCTCAAGCTGCAACTCTGAAAACACCTTTGAAAGGAATATTACAAAACGACATGAGTAAGGGAACTGTTATCTGGCTTACGGGGCTTTCAGGCGCGGGCAAAACGACGCTCGCCTCGGTATTAAGGAATGAACTGACGGCGGCGGGCCATCGCGTAGAAACGCTCGATGGCGACGAGGTGCGCGAGAACCTGAGTCGCGGCCTCGGCTTTTCGAAAGAAGATCGCGACACCAACGTCCGCCGTATCGGTTTCGTCGCGCGACTGCTGGCACGCAATGGCGTGATTGTGCTCGCCTCAGCCATCTCGCCGTACCGGCAGTCGCGTGATGATGTTCGTCAATCGGTCGAAAGCGACGCGGCCAACTTCGTCGAAGTCTTTGTGCGCGCCCCGCTCGCCGTGCTGGTCGAGCGCGATGTCAAGGGGCTTTATAAGAAGGCGCTCGCCGGCGAGATCAAAAACTTCACCGGCGTCTCGGACCCTTATGAAGCGCCGCTTGCGCCCGAGGTTGTCGTGGACAGCTCCGTAGAAACGGTCGAGGAGAGCGCCGTCCGCATTCTCGATCATTTGCTCGAAACCGACGCGCTCGCGGCTCACGTCGCGCCACGCGCCATTCCGACGGCAGCCGAAGCCGCCGTGTGAATCGGCTCCGTCGCTCAACGCTTGAGGGCAGTATGAACATCGAAGAGATCAAGCAGCGCAAAGATGGCCTGGACGTGCTGGCCGACATCTACCGTTACGCAGAGCTTGGCCATCAGGCGATCACGCCCGAGGACGAAGCGCTGTTTCGCTGGTACGGCATTTACACGCAGCGGCCCGCATCGGACGGCTATTTCATGGTGCGGCTGCGCATGCCGGGCGGCGATCTGACCGCACATCAACTACGCGAGATCGCCGCGCTCGCCAACGAGCATGGGCGCGGCCTTGCCGACATCACCGTGCGCCAGAATATTCAGCTTCACTGGGTGCGGGTCCAAAGCTTGCCGGACATTCTCGACCGCCTGTTTCGCATCGGGTTGTCCACGACCGAAGCTTGCGGCGATTGCGTGCGCAACATCATCAACTGCCCGGTGTCAGGGGTTGATGGGCACGAGTTGTACGACACGACGCCGCTGATTCGGCAGGTCAACGAGTTCTTTGTCGGCAACCGTGATTTCTCGAATCTGCCGCGCAAATTCAAGATCGCGATTACCGGCTGCGCGGCGCGTTGCGTATACCCGGAGATCAATGACATCGGCCTGTTTGCAGTGCGCGAAGCGGGCCGCGTCGCCTTTCGCGCCCGCGTCGGCGGCGGCTTGTCGACGACGCCACGGTTTTCGAAAGACCTCGGCGTACTGGTCGAGCCGGAAGAAGTCGTCGAGCTGTGCGCCGCTATCGCCTCGGTCTTTCGCGACGAAGGCAACCGCAACAACCGCAAGAAGGCACGCTTGAAGTTCCTGGTCGAGCAGTGGCAGATTCCGCGCTTTCGCGAAGCCGTCGAAGCGCGGCTCGGTCACAGGCTCCGCCGCGCCGAACAGCCAGAAGCCGAGCCAATCACCGAGCGTGACCGCACACACCTCGGCATCCATCGCCAGCGCCAGGGCGATCAGTTTTATGTCGGCATCTCGCTGCTCGGCGGGCGCACTTCGGGCGACGAATTGGCGCGGCTCGCGGAGCTTGCGGCCACCTACGGCAGCGGGCGATTGCGCGCCACCAACACGCAGAACATCATCTTGCTCGACATCAACGAAGCGAACCTGCCGGCGCTCACCCGCGAGCTGGACAAGAGCGGTCTGGACTATAAACCGAACTGGGCGCGGCGCGGCATCATTGCCTGCACCGGCGTACAGTTTTGCAAGCTGGCGATTGCTGAAACCAAGAACCGCGCCGTCGAGCTGGACGAGCATCTGTCGCGCGCCGTGTCACTTTATGATGGCGTGCGGATCAGCGTCACCGGCTGCCCGAACTCATGCGGCCAGCACCACATCTGCGATGTTGGGCTTGAAGGGGCGCTGGTGACGATCAACGGCAAGAAGCGCGAAACCTTTCAGGTCTTTCTCGGCGGCGGCGTCGGCCTTCATGAGAGCTTTGGCCGCAGAATCGGCGTTCGCATTCCGTCAGAAGAATTGGCCGAGCGCATGGCGCAACTCTTCACGCGCTACAAGCAGGAGCGCGATGACGGCGAAACCTTTCAAGCGTTTTGCCTGCGCCACAGCAACACGGAGCTAGCGGCCATGCTCGGGCCTGTGCTGCCGCTCGGCGAGGCCGCGTCACCGGAAGTCGGGGCGCGGCTTCACAGTTGATCAAACGTTTGCTCTTCATCTGGATTTGCGCCTCCGGCACGGTCACTGCCGTTCCGCTTATCAACTGATAAGGATTATCTATTTGCCCGTGTCGGGGAATCGTGATACCACTTAAGCTGGTTTCAAGAGCCTTGAAGGTCAATCGTTTGGGCGATCAATCGAGAATTATGACGCTGCATACGCCAAGCACACTCGACAGCCTCATAGAGCCGGCAGGAACGCGCGTCGCTCTTGCCGCGCGCCCGGTCGTCGCTAAATCGCTCGTCAAGGCCATTGTAATTAATATCACCAGCATTATTCTGCTTATCGGCAGCAGCGGGTGATGGTCAAAGCCTAAAGGAAAGCGAAAGGCCATCATCCGAAGCCAAAGGATGATGGCCTTTCAAGTTTATAGGGCTCGGCAAGCCCTCGCGGGTAGACCACCTCAGAGCAAAGAACGCATAGGAGAACGATTCATGTCGGCAACGACGAAAGCCAACTCGAAACCCCTTGCCGCCGCCCGGCTTGATGAAGCGAGCAACCAAAGCGCGCCCGTGATGCGCGGCGCCCGCATCCTTTGCGAAGCCCTTCTCAAAGAGGGCGTCGAAACGATCTTCGGCTATCCCGGCGGCGCGGTGCTGCACATCTACGACGAGCTGTGCCGCATGCGTGACCGCCTGCATCACGTTCTCAGCCGTCACGAGCAGGGCGCGATTCACATGGCTGAAGGCTATGCCAAAGCCACCGGCAAGCCTGGCGTCGCGCTGGTCACCTCAGGCCCCGGCGCGACCAATGCGGTCACCGGCATCGCCAACGCTTACATGGATTCGACGCCGCTGGTCGTCATCAGCGGTCAGGTGCCGCGCAAGCTCATCGGCACCGATGCTTTTCAAGAAGCCGACACCGTCGGCATCACGCGGCCCTGCACAAAGTACAACTATCTGGTCAAAGACGTGCGCGATCTGGCCGATGTGGTCAAAGAAGCTTTTCACATCGCAAGCACCGGGCGGCCCGGCCCGGTGCTGATCGACATCCCGAAAGACGTGACCGCCGAGACTACCGAGTTCGATTACCCGGAGCGCGTCTTTCTGCCCGGCTATCAGCCTTATCAACGAGGCGATGTCGAAGAGGTGCGCCGCGCCGTTGAGATGATCGGCAAAGCGCGCCGCCCGATTCTTTATGTCGGCGGCGGCGTCATTCATGCCAACGGCGCAAACGAATTGCTTGAGCTGGCGGCGCGCTTGAACCTGCCTGTCGCGCCGACCTTGATGGGGCTGGGCTGCTTCCCGTCGGGGCATCGGCTATCGCTTGGGATGCTCGGCATGCACGGCACCTACTGGGCGAATATGGCGATTTCCGAATCTGATCTGATCATCGCCATCGGCGTGCGCTTTGATGATCGCGTGACGGGTGCGCTCGACAAGTTCGCGCCGCAGGCCGAAGTCATTCATGTAGACGTTGACCCCAGCTCGATTCACAAGAACCGTCGCGCTCAGGTCGGCATCGTCGGCGACGCCCGCAGCGTCATGCAGCAGATGATCGATCTGCTGCATGACGAAGCCTGCGCGACCAGCCGTGCGCGGCTCGCCGATTGGTGGGAGCAGATCGAGGAGTGGAAAGAGTACGCGCCGCTGACTTACGAAAAGCGCGACGACGTGATCATGCCGCAGCAGCTTGTCGAAGAGCTGCACGCGCTGACGAAAGGCGAGGCGATTATCTCGACCGACGTCGGGCAACATCAGATGTGGGTAGCGCAGTATTACCCGTTCAGCGGCCCGCGCCAGTGGCTGACTTCCGGGGGCTTGGGGACGATGGGCTTTGGCTTCCCTGCGGCGCTCGGCGCGCAGATCGCGCACCCCGACAAGCAAGTGATTGCGTTCGTCGGCGATGGCGGCTTTCAGATGACGGCGCAGGAGCTGGCGACTGCCGTGCAGTACAAGGCGAACACCAAGATCGTCATCATGAACAACAACTATCTCGGCATGGTGCGGCAGTGGCAGGAGCTGTTTTATGACCGCGCCTATTCGCACGTCAACATGGAGTGGTTGCCGGATTTCGTGAAGCTCGCCGAAGCCTACGGTGCGACCGGCCTCAGGGCGACGCGGCCTGAACAACTGCGCGCCACCTTGCAGCGCGGCCTTGCGACGCCGGGCGTCGTCGTCATGGACATCCTGGTCGCCGAAGAGGTGAACGTTTACCCGATGGTTCCCGCCGGCGCGGGCCTCAAAGACATGGTGCTCAAGTAATCACCGCCAACAAGTAAGGTCACGATGAGACATACGCTTTCCATTTTAGTTGAGAATCGCTTCGGCGAGCTGTCGCGCATCGTCGGCATGTTCAGCGCCCGCGGCTACAACATCGAGAGCCTGACGGTCGCCGAGACGCTCGACGGCAACATCTCGCGCATGACGCTGGTGACGCGCGGCGATGACGACACGATTGAACAGATCACGCGCCAGCTCGACAAGCAGGTTCGCGTGCTGCGCGCCATTGACATGAACGGCGTGCGCCACATCGAGCGCGAGATGGCGCTGGTCAATGTCGGCGCACGAGCCGGTGCCGAGCGCCAGGAGGTCTTGAGCCTGGTTGGCATCTTCCGCGCCAAGGTCGTTGATGTCAGCGACGAAGGCATGATCGTCGAGGCCACCGGCGACTGGAACAAAGTCAGCGCCATGATCGATCTGCTCAAGCCGTTCGGCATCCGCGAGATCGTTCGCACCGGCACGGTCGCCATTGCCCGGCTGGCCGAGCAGACCCTAGATGAAGAGGTCGCCGCGATGATCGCGGCAGCAGAAGCGTAACAAGGTGGCGCACGCTGTTAGCTTGCGCCACATCAAGGGGATTGTCGGGGCGGAGCTAGTCCCTGCGTGAATCGGTTTCGAAAGCTGATGCTTACATTGTGATGCGCAGGTTGAAAACCACGCGGTTCAGGCAGGGACGAGTTACGCCCCGGACAATGGATTCGATACGTCAAACAGGAGACACCGGAGGAAGAGTATGAAAGCTTACTATGACAGGGACTGCGACCCTGACTATCTCAGAGGAAAGAAGGTGGCCATCATCGGCTACGGCGCGCAAGGCTACGCGCACGCCAACAACCTGAAAGAATCGGGCTGTGAGGTGATCGTTGGCTTGCGCGCCGACAGCCCATCACGCGCCAAAGTCGAAGCCGCAGGGCTTATGGTTCAGGACACCGCCGAAGCCGCTTTCAACGGCGACGTGGTGATGATGTTGGTGCCGGACGAACAAGCGCCACGGATTTACACGAGCGAAGTGGGGCCGAATCTGCTGCCGGGCAAGCACCTGGCCTTCGCGCATGGCTTCTCGATTCACTTCAAGAAGATCGTGCCGCCCGAAGACGTGAACGTCTTCATGGTAGCCCCGAAAGCGCCCGGCCACCTGGTGCGTCACGAATACACGCAAGGGCGCGGCACGCCCTGTCTGCTCGCCGTGCATCAAGACCCGTCGGGCAACACGCGACAGGTCGGCCTCGCCTATGCCTCGGCCATCGGCGGCGGGCGCGCCGGCATTCTCGAAACGTCGTTTCGCGAAGAGACCGAAACCGACCTCTTCGGCGAGCAGGCGGTGCTGTGCGGCGGCCTGACTTCGCTGATTCAAGCCGGCTACGAGACGCTCGTAGAAGCGGGCTACGCGCCGGAGATGGCTTACTTTGAATGCCTCCATGAAGTGAAGCTGATCGTTGACCTGCTCTATGAAGGCGGCATCGCCAATATGCGTTACTCGGTGTCGAACACCGCCGAATACGGCGATCTGACGCGCGGCCCGCGCATCATCAACGCGACGACGCGCGCCGAGATGCGGCGCTTGCTCGACGAGATTCAGTCGGGCGAATTCGCCGACGAATGGATGGCCGAGCACGAAGCCGGCAAGCCGCGCTTCCGCGAGCTGGAGTCACAGGCTCAGGGCCATCAAATCGAAGAAGTCGGCAAGCGGCTGCGCTCGATGATGCCCTGGCTCGGTGAAAAACGATTGGTGGATCGGGCGAAGAATTAGGGAGGCAGTATGGGTTTCTACGATTGGGACAAGATGCGACCGGAAGAGATTTCCGAGATGTATAAGCGCAAAGTGGCGCTCGGCGAAAACCTGGTTGTCGCGCGCGTCGAAGTCACGGGCGGCGCGGTGACGCAGACCCACCATCACGAGCACGAAGAAGTCGTTATCGTGCTCAAAGGCGCGTGGCTGTTCCACCTGCCGACCGGCGATGTGACGCTACGCGAAAATCAGATGCTCGCCATTTCGCCGGGAGTCGAGCATTCGTCGGAAGCGTTAGAAGACACCGTCGCTCTCGACATCTGCACGCCGCGGCGTGTGGACTGGATCACCGGCGAAGACCGCTTCCTGCACCAGGACCCCGATCAGTACTTGTGGGCTGTGTGAAGGCGGATTGCCGATTGCGGATTGCGGATTGCCAGCTTGATTTGAGAGGGAGGGCTTGGGGCGGAAATGATGAAGTATGAATGATGAATGATGAACTGCCGAGCTAGCGCCCATTGCAATGGCACACGTTCCCTAATTCATCATTCATCATTTCTCATTCATCATTTCCGCTTGAAGTCTTCCCTCTCAAATCGCATCCTCCGGTGCTCGCTCGCAGACGAAATCCGCAATCCGCAATCGCAATCCGCATTTGAAAGGTTTCAGCAATGAAGGACGACGTTCCTCAACGCCTGCTCTATGACTCGCAATTTGAGCACGACGCCTGCGGCGTGGGCTTTGTAGCCAACCTTACAGGCGGCGCCAGCCACCGCCTGCTCGGCACTGCACTCGAAGCGCTCGGCAACCTCTTGCACCGTGGCGCGGTTGATGCCGATGGACTCACAGGCGACGGCGCGGGCGTGCTCACGCAGCTTCCCCGGCGGCTGCTCGTGCGCGAGATTGAACGTCGTGGCTTCCTGCGCCCTCAATCCGAAGACCTGGCTCTTGGCATGATCTTTCTGCCGCGCGCCGCGGACGAAGCCGCCCACTGCCGGCGCATCGTCGAACAGGTGCTCGAACGCTATGGCCTGCTGGTCTATTATTGGCGGCGTGTGCCGGTCGACGAAGCGGCGCTTGGCCAGAAAGCCGCGCACACCGCGCCACGGATCGAGCAAGTCTTCATTGGCCGCCAGCACGTCGAGCCGTTCGAGTTCGAGCAGACGCTTTACCTCGTCCGCAAAGAGATCGAGCGGCAGACCACTGAAGTTAAAGGCTTCTATATCACGTCGCTGTCGTCACGCACCGTCGTCTACAAAGGCTTGATGATCGCCACGCAGCTTGCAACCTTTTACCGCGACCTGCGCGACACGGATTACGAAACCCGCTTCGCCATCTTTCATCAGCGTTACTCGACCAACACTTTCCCCAACTGGGCGCTGGCGCAGCCATTCCGCATGCTTGCGCACAACGGCGAGATCAACACCGTCGCCGGCAATCGCAACTGGATACGTGCCCGCGAAGCCAGCCTGCGCTCGCGCGTCTGGCAGCACCGCGTCGAGCGATTGAAGCCGATCATCTGGGCGCAGGGTTCGGATTCGGCGAGCTTCGATAATGCGCTTGAGCTGCTGGCGATGAGCCGCCGTGACGCGCTGCACGCGATGATGATGTTGATGCCCGAAGCGCACGAGAACGCCCCGCATATGGAAGGCGACCTGCGCGGCTTTTACGAATACGCGGCATGCTTGACCGAAGCCTGGGATGGCCCGGCGGGAGTCGCCTTCAGCGATGGGCGATTCGTTGCCGCGGCGCTCGACCGCAACGGCCTGCGCCCGGCGCGCTACGCGGTGACGCGCGACGGCCTGGTGGTGATGGCGAGCGAAGCGGGTGCTGTCCAGCTCGATGAAGAAAGCATTCTTGAAAAGGGCCGCCTGGGGCCGGGGCAGATGATCGCGGTTGATACCGAGCGCGGCCTGCTGCTGCGCGACCAGCAGATCAAGCTCGAACGGGCGCGGCGCAAGCCTTATCGCCAGTGGGTGCAGAATCAGATGACCGTCTGCCCCTCGACGCTCGACATGGGCTATGCGGTCACGTCGGACGAAGCGGATTTGATCGTTCGCATGAAACACTTCGGCTACACGGTCGAAGACGTGCAGCGCATCATCGAGCCGATGTTTGATAAGAGCCGCGAGCCGATTGGCTCGATGGGCGACGACACGCCGCTGGCGGTGCTGTCGGCCAGGCCGCGCTTGCTTTATACCTACTTCAAGCAGCGCTTCGCGCAGGTGACCAACCCGCCGATTGACCCGATCCGCGAAAAGCTGGTGATGTCGCTTGAAACCTTGATCGGGCCGCGCGGCAGCTTGCTCGAAGATCGGCAAGCGAGTGCTCGCTTGATCAAGCTGCGCTCCCCCGTTCTCACGGATTCTGATCTTGAATGGCTGCGCGGCAGTGGCCGCCGCGGCTACGCGACGGTGACGTTGGCTACATTGTACGGCAGGCGCGGCGGCAAGCGGTCTTTAGAGAATGTGCTTGACGCGCTGTGCGAGCAGGCCGTGGCGGCGGTCGAAGACGGCCACTCGATTGTAATCTTGAGCGACCGCGGCGCAAGCGATTTGCAGTTGCCGATGCCGATGATGCTAGCGGTCAGCGCCGTGCATCATCACTTGATTCGAGCGGGTCTCAGGATGCGCGCCAGCCTCGTCATCGAGACCGGTGAAGCGCGCGAAGACCATCACTTCGCTTGCCTGCTCGGCTACGGCGCGCAGGCGGTCAATCCTTATCTCGGGTTCGAGATCGTCGCTCACGAAACACGCAAGCGCGGCATGAGCATTCCGGGCGCGCTACGCAATTACAAAGCGGCGGTTGAAAGCGGCCTGCGCAAGATACTGACGAAGATGGGCATCGCGACGATTGCGAGCTACGCGGGCGCGCAGGTCTTTGAAGCCATCGGCCTCGACCGCCAGTTGATCGAGAAATACTTCACCGGCACGCCGTCGCGCGTCGGCGGCATCGGCCTCCGCGAGATTACTCGCGATATGCTGCGCTTCCACGACGCGGCGTACGCCGGCGACACGTCGCTTGAAGACGCCGGCTATTTCCGCTATCGCTCCGGCGGCGAGTATCACGCCTTCAACCCGGCGGTCTTTCGCGCCCTGCACAAGTTCGCGCGCGGCAATCAAGCGGAGTTCGCTACCTATAGCAGCACCGTCAATGAACGACCGGCGATGACATTGCGCGATCTACTCGACTTTCGCGGCGGCGAGCCGATTTCAATTGATGAAGTCGAGCCGGCAAGCGAAATCGTCAAGCGCTTTGTGGCGTCAGCGATGTCGTTGGGCGCGCTTTCGCGAGAAGCTCACGAAACGATTGCCATCGCCATGAACCGCATCGGCGGGCGCAGCAACAGCGGCGAAGGCGGCGAAGACGCGGCGCGTTATTATCCCGACGCGAACGGCGACCTCGGCAACAGTCGGATCAAGCAGGTGGCGTCGGCGCGCTTCGGTGTGACGCCCGAATATTTGATGTCTGCCGACGAGCTGGAAATCAAAATCGCTCAAGGCGCGAAGCCCGGCGAAGGCGGCCAGTTGCCCGGTCACAAGGTGACGGCAGAGATCGCCGCGCTGCGCCATTCGGTCCAGGGCGTGACATTGATTTCGCCGCCGCCGCACCATGACATCTATTCCATCGAAGACCTCGCGCAGCTCATCTTCGACTTAAAGCAGATCAATCCGCGGGCGCGCGTCGCGGTGAAACTCGTCAGTGAAGCCGGTGTCGGCACAGTGGCGGCGGGTGTGGTGAAAGCGTTCGCAGACGTGGTTCACATTGCCGGTCACGATGGCGGCACCGGCGCATCACCGCTCGGCTCGATCAAGCATGCCGGCGCGCCGTGGGAGATCGGCCTGGCTGAAACGCAACAGACGTTGGTTTTGAACGACCTGCGCGGGCGCGTGCGGCTGCGCGTGGACGGTGGCTTGAAGACGGCGCGCGACGTGATGGTTGCCGCGATGATGGGCGCTGAAGAGTTTGGCTTCGGCACGAGCTTGCTGGTGGCGCTCGGCTGTGTGATGGCGCGGCAGTGCCACCTGAACACCTGCCCCGTTGGCATCGCCACACAGCTTGGCCACCTGCGCGAGCGCTTCGCGGGCAAACCGGAAATGGTCGTTCAGTTTTTCATGCAGCTCGCCGAAGACCTGCGCGCTTTGCTTGCTGAGCTGGGCTTTCGCTCGATGGCAGAGGTCATCGGTCGCAGCGAGTTGCTGATTGAAAAGGCGAGCGCGAAAACCGCGCGCGATGTGAAGCTCGATCTTGAGCCGCTGATTGCTCAAGCCGACAGTTCGGGCACGCGGGCACGCCGTTCGGTCGGCGAATGCAATGGCAAGCTGACCTCGCCGCTCAACGAACGGTTCTTGCAGGATGCGCGCGAAGCCATCGTTAACGTCGCGCCGTTGGCGCTCACTTATTCAATCAGCAACACGGATCGCACGGTCGGGGCGCGCGTCGCCGGCAGCATCGCGCGGCGCTACGGCAATCAGGGGTTGCCTGACGGCACGATTGACGCGGTGTTCAACGGTACGGCGGGGCAGAGCTTCGGCGCGTTCTGCGCCGGGGGAATGAAGCTGACGCTCATGGGCGAGGCCAACGACTACGTCGGCAAAGGCATGAGCGGCGGCGAAATCATCATCCGCCCGTCTGCCGAAGCCGGCTTTGATTGGGCCGACAATGTCATTGCCGGCAACACGATTCTGTACGGCGCGACCGGCGGCTCGATGTATCTGGCCGGACGCGCCGGTGAACGCTTCGCCGTGCGCAACAGCGGCGCGGCGGCTGTGGTCGAAGGTATCGGCGATCACGGCTGCGAATACATGACTGCTGGCACGGTGGTCGTGCTTGGCGACACCGGGCGCAATTTTGGCGCGGGCATGACTGGCGGCACGGCTTTCGTGTTCGACATCAACGAGCGCTTCGAGCGCTGTTGCAATCAAGAGATGGTGCAGCTTGAGCAGGAGCTGACGGAAGCCGCCGAGCAGCAACTTCGCCGCTTGATCGAGCGGCATTACGAATTGACTGGCAGCCTGCGGGCGCGCGAGGTGCTGTGGCACTGGGCTGTCTACCGCTCGCGTTTCTGGCAGGTGGTGACGCAAGGCGAGCTGGCCGCCCGCGCCGCGCGTCAGGCCGAGGCGACAGAAGTTGCTGCCGCAGATGATGCGGCGGAAACAGTCAAATCAGCACCCATCAAGTCCCCACGTCGTCATGCATCGGTGTAGCGCATCTGAAGCAGTCCCGTTAGGGACGCCATGTTTATAGCAACCGGATGCTCAAAAAACGCAAGCCCCGGAGGGGCGAAATGTTGACATTGCTCTCCTACGGAGCTTGGAGCCTATTAACATCAGCGACTATAAACATTACGCTCCTACGGAGCTTCCATTACAGACAGGGAAACGAGCAGCTATGAGGATAAGAATCTACGACACGACATTGCGTGATGGGACGCAGGGCGAAGGCGTCGCCTTTTCAGTTGAAGACAAGCTGGCCGTGGCGCGCAAGCTCGATGAGCTTGGGGTTGATTACATCGAGGGCGGCTGGCCAGGCTCGAACGTCAAAGACGCCGAGTTCTTCGAGCGCGCCCGCACGCTCGACCTGCGCCGCGCCCGGCTCGCCGCTTTCGGCAGCACCTGCCACCCGAAGCACCGCCCGGAAGACGACCCGAATCTGAGCGCGTTGATCGCGGCAGAAACACCTGTCGTCACCATCTTCGGCAAGACATGGGATCTGCACGTTACCCGAGCGCTCGGCATCACGCTCGACGAAAACATCGAGCTGATCGCGGCCTCAATCGCTTATCTGAAATCTAAAGGGCGCGAAGTCATCTACGACGCCGAGCATTTCTTCGACGGCTATAAGGCGAACCCGCATTACGCTATTCAAACGCTGCTTGCGGCAGAGCGCGGCGGCGCCGATCTAATTGTCTTGTGCGATACCAATGGCGGCACGTTGACCAGCCGATTAGTGCAGGCCATCACGGCGGCCAAGCGCGCCATCGCCATCCCGTTCGGCATTCACGCGCATAACGATTCGGAGCTGGCCGTCGCCAATTCGCTGGCGGCGGTCGAGCAGGGAGCGCGCCAGGTGCAGGGCACGATCAACGGTTACGGCGAGCGCTGCGGCAATGCGAACCTCTGCTCGGTGATTGCAGCGCTCGAATTGAAGCTCGGCCACGAGACGGTCGGGAGCGAGCGGCTGACCAGCCTGACGCAGGTTTCGCATTATGTCGCAGAGCTGGCGAACCTGCCGCACCCGAATCACCTGCCGTTCGTGGGCCGCAGCGCCTTTGCTCACAAAGGCGGCATCCACGTGAGCGCCGTGATGCGCGACCCGGCGACTTACGAGCACATCGATCCGCAGCTTACGGGCAACCGCCGCCGCGTGCTGG
Organism: Blastocatellia bacterium; assembly: GCA_045807765.1. Classification (GTDB taxonomy): domain Bacteria; phylum Acidobacteriota; class Blastocatellia; order UBA7656; family UBA7656; genus DATENM01. The sequence continues at coordinate 34,147 of JBJMGU010000007.1, read as the reverse complement.
TCTCTGACCTGTCCGGCAAGAGTAATGTGCTTTACAAAGCCGCCGAGATGGGCATCGCGGTTAATGCGAATGACGCGCGGCTGCGGCCCGTTGTCCAGCGCATCAAGGAGCTGGAGCATCAGGGCTTTCAATTCGAGGCTGCCGAAGCGTCGTTCCGTTTGCTGTTGGAAAGCGCGGTCGGCGATTACCGCGAATTCTTCTCGCTCGAAAGCTACGAGGTCACGACGCATCACCGCAAAGGCCACGGGCCGACATCACGCGCGACGGTGCGAGTCAGCCTCGATGGCGCATTGCGCGAGGGGACGGCGGAAGGCTGCGGCCCTGTGCATGCGCTTGACTGTGCCTTGCGCCTCGCCTTGAGCGATGGCTTCGCGTGCCTTGCCGAAGTCCACCTGGTTGATTACAAGGTGCGCGTGCTTGACGCTGACCGGGCGACAGCGGCTAAAGTCCGCGTCTTGGTGCGTACGCGCGACAGCGACGAGGCGTGGAGCACGGTCGGCGTTTCCGAGAACATTTTCGAAGCGAGCTGGCAAGCGCTCGCCGACTCGATCAATTACAAGCTGAACAAGGAAAGGCAGAAGGCAAAAGGCGGGCACGACGCGGAGACGCGGCGAAGGGGCGATGCGGCGACGGAAGGCTCGATTGCGCCTGTCGCCGCGTCGGCTTTGTCACCGGAGGTGAGTCATGTCGTTTGAGCAAACCGAGTGGGTATGGATGAACGGAGATGTAGTGCGTTGGCAGGAGGCGACGCTGCACGTTTCGTCGCACGCACTACATTACGGCAGCGGCGTCTTTGAAGGGATTCGCTGTTATGAAACCGCCGATGGCCCGGCGCTCTTTCGCCTCGACGCGCATCTCGACCGCCTCTACGCTTCGGCGGATTTCTACGGCATGCCGATTCCGTATTCGCAGGACGAAATCGCTGAAGCCATCTGCGAGGTGATTGACCGCAACGGCTTCACCGGCTGTTATGTGCGGCCCATTGTTTACTACGGCAGCTCAAGCCTCGGCGTGCATCCGCGCGACTGTCCCATTGAAACAGCGATCCTCGTCTGGCCGTGGGCGGCTTACCTGGGCGATGAGGGGCTGGAAAACGGCGTGCGCGTCAAGGTATCGCCGATCACCAAATTCCATTCGCGCATGATGCCGACGACGGCCAAAGCGTGCGGCGGCTACATCAACTCGATGCTGGCGGTGCGCGAGGCGATGGCCGCCGGCTATGACGAAGCTTTGCTGCTGGACGAGCGCGGCAACGTCGCCGAAGGCTCAGGCGAAAACCTCTTCATTGTGCACAAGGGCGGCTTGTTGACCAACGATGAGCAGTCCTCTATTCTGCTCGGTGTCACGCGCGACACAGTGATGCGGATTGCTGACGATCTCGGCTACCGAGTCGAGGTCGGGGTGATTACGCTCGACGATCTCTATGGAGCGGATGAAGCGTTCTTCACAGGCACGGCGGCAGAAGTGACGCCGATTCGCGAGTTGAACGAGACGCCGATTGGCGCAGGCCGGCGCGGGCCGGTGACGGAAGCGATTCAGCAGGGGTTTTTTGATGCCGTGCTGGGCCGCGACCGGCGCTACAGCGACTGGCTTCACACGGTCGGCAGCCCCGCGTCCCTTAGCGTCTGAGTTTCAGATCTCAAATTTGAAATCTCAGGTGCGCCGGCAATGGCTCGCGGACTATTGGCGGTGACCGGCGCGCGTGGTGGAAGCCGGCGCAAGCGTGAGCCCGCCATCATTTTGAATTTGCGATTGGGGTTTTTGTGAGCGACCGTTTTTTACTCAGCAGCAAGCTCCCGCCTTATGTGTTCAACATCACCAACGAATTAAAGGCGGCGGCCAGAGCCAGGGGCGAAGATATCGTTGACCTCGGCATGGGCAATCCCGATTTGCCGACGCCGAAGCCGATTGTCAGGAAACTCGTCGAGGCGGCGCGCAACCCGCGCAATCATCGCTACTCGGTGTCGCGTGGCATCCCGCACTTGCGCGAAGCCATCGCCGCCCGCTACCTGCGCAAGTGGGGCGTGCGCCTCGACCCCGGCACAGAGGTCGTGCAGACCATCGGCGCGAAAGAGGGCCTCGCGCATCTGGTTATGACGGTGCTGGCACCGGGCGAAACCGCCGTCGTGCCGGTGCCGGCTTATCCGATTCATACGCATTCGGTGATTATCGCCAATGGCAGGCTGATCAAGCTGCCGGCAGATAACCCTGCCGACCTGCTGGACCGCCTGGCGACGGCCATCAAAACCGAGCGCCCAAAGGTCGTCACCCTGTCGTTCCCCAACAACCCGACGACGATGTGCGTTGACCTGAGCTTCTTTGAAGAAGTCGTCCGACTGGCGCGCCAGCATGGCACGCTGATCATTCACGATTTTGCCTATGCGGATCTGGTCTTTGATGGCTACACCGCACCGAGCATCCTTCAGGTCGAGGGCGCGAAAGATGTTGCCGTCGAGCTCTTCTCGTTGTCAAAGAGCTACAGCATGGCGGGCTGGCGCATGGGATTTGTTGTCGGCAACGCCGAGGTAGTGGCCGCGCTCACGCGGGTCAAAAGTTATCTAGATTACGGAACCTTTCAGCCCATTCAGATTGCCGCCATCATCGCGCTGAACGAGTGCGAAGCCTATGTCGGACAGATCGCTGAGACCTATCGCAAGCGGCGCGACGTGCTGATTGACACCTTTGCGCGCGCCGGCTGGGAGATCGAAAAGCCAAAAGGGACGATGTTCGTCTGGGCGCGCATCCCCGAACGCTATTGGGCGATGGGGTCGCTCGAATTCGCCAAGCACGTTCTGGCGCGCGCCCGTGTCGGGGTTTCGCCCGGCATCGGGTTTGGCGAAGCCGGCGACGGCCATGTGCGCTTCGCGCTGATTGAAAACGAGCAGCGCATCCGCCAGGCCGCGCGCGGCCTCAAGCAGATGTTTCGCGAGGATTGAGGAAAGATTATGGAGTTGATGCAGCTTGAAATGTTCGTGGCGATGGTCGAAGAGGGCAACTTTCACAAAGCCGCCGAGCGCGTCTTCCGCACCCAGCCGGCGGTCAGCATGGCGATCCGCAAGCTCGAACACGATCTCGGCTCGCAGCTCTTCGACCGCTCGAACCGCAATGCCTGTGTGCTGACGGATACCGGTGAAGTCCTCTACGATTACGCCAAGCGGCTGCTGAATCTGCGGGACGAGGCGGTCATCACGCTTCAGCAACTCCACAATCTGCAACGCGGGCGCATTCGCATCGGCGCGAATGAAAGCACCAGCCTTTACCTGCTGCCGCAACTCATTCTCGATTTCCGTGCGCGTTATCCGGAGATCAAAATCGAGGTCTTCCGCCAGTTGTCAGCACGGCTGCCGCAGGAGCTTCGCCAGCGCAACCTCGACTTCGCCATTCTGTCCTTCTTGCCCGACGCCAGCGACCTGGAGGCGACGCCGATCCGGCGTGATGAACTGGTCTTGATTGCCAGCCCGCAGCACAGACTGGCGGGCCGCGAGCGCGTTCATATCCGCGAACTCGGCGAGGAAAGCTTCATCGCGCACAACGTGCGGTCGCCGTCGCGCGATAAAGTCATTGAAGCGTTCCGCCGCTTTCAAATCCCGCTCAACATCACGATTGAGATTGCGACTATCGAGACGATCAAGCGCTTCGTGACGATGAATCTCGGCCTCGCCTTCACGCCCCGTATGTGCGTTCAAGAAGACGTCGAGCGCGGCGACCTCGCCGTGATCGAGGTCGAGGGGTTTCGCTACGAGCGCACCCTGTGGGCGGTGCGCCGCCGCACCGACGCGCACTCGCACGCCGCTCAGGCTTTTCTTGAGATCATCAACGCCATGGCCGAAAAATTCCTGCGTAGCCAGCCGGTTGGTGCGGTGGGCCTGGAAAAGCCAGTGGCCGAAGCTCTTATGTAAACGAGTGTGAGCGCTTATCGCGGGCGACAATTTTCGTGGGATTAACCGCGAGGCAGACAATTTTGTCGGGCCGTTCTTCTGCACCGTCGCCTCCCCCTCAGCTAAGCATCTCTGAAAGACCTACCAGATATAGGAGACGGTCAGGCTTTCTATCCCATATTCTGCGCCTCTATATCGCTTGATCAGCGGGGCCGCCGGTTTGCCCCAATGCCGGGCGCTTTACTTGCGCCGGCGTTCGGCCTGGGGCAAAGCGTAGCGCAGACGGAAGGGCTCTGAGGTGCGGCTCCCCTGCCGGGTACTCGCCTGCTGAATGGCTGTGCATGACCAGACGACAATTCTGTTGTGGTGCCCCTATAGTGCCGACAAAATCGTCGGTTCTGGCGATGGCCGAAGCTACGGGCTCGCTCCCCCATAGGCCTGAAAGCTCTGCATTGATATCAGATAAAAGGCTTCGGCAACATAAGCGAGGTATTGGTACGGCCCTTGCTCCTTCAACCTTCCTTGTGCCGGGTGTATTCCGGCAACGAGCCTCCGAAGGTTCAACGATGCAGATTGATTTCGAGAAAATGCTGGTTCATGCCAACGAGCGGCTGGCCGACATCAGTCTGGCCACCGAGCGCCAGCAGCAGGCCGAAGCCTTCAAGAAATTCTTGAAGATCGAGACCGAGCGGCTGCGCATTCGCCATCGCTTCGGCCTGGGCGGCGTCGAAATCGCCCGCGGTCGCAGCTACCTCATTGATATGGTCGTCTGCCGCGCCTGCCAACTGGCTGCTGCTGACCTGCATGCTTCGGAAGCCGAGTTGAACCATTATACGGTCGTCGCGCTCGGCGGGTATGGGCGGCGCGAGCTGTCGCCATTCTCCGATGTTGATCTGTTGTTCCTGCACGCCGGCAGCCGCACCTCTGAGGCCAAGCGCTTCGTCGAGCATACGCTCTACCTGCTCTGGGACATGGGGCTCACTGTCGGTCACAGTTTCCGCTCGCCGAAAGAGTGCGTGGCAATGGCGCGCACCGATCTGGTGTCGCGCAACGCCATGTCCGAAGCGCGCCACCTGACGGGCAATCCTGAGTTATTCCGCCGCTTCACGCGGCAGCTTGATGATGCAATCTTCCGCTCGCGGCGCGAGACCGACAGCTTTCTCGAAGCGATGATGGCCGAGCGGCGGGCGCGCTACGAAAAGTTTGGCAAGCCGGTCTGCGTGCAGGAGCCGAACGTCAAAGAGAGCGCCGGCGGCCTGCGCGACCTGCACACGGCGCTCTGGGTCGGCCACGCGCGCTATCAACTGAACCATCTCGATGACCTGCGCGCCGCCGACCATCTCTCCGGCGCTGAGTATGCCGCCGCCCGCCGGGCTTACGACTTCATCGTACGCGTTCGTAATGAAGCTCACTTTCTGACCGGGCGCAAAACCGATCTCTTAACACTCGACCTTCAGCCACAGGTGGCGGCGAGCTTCGGCTACCAGGCGAAGCGCGGCCTCGAAGCTTCGGAGCTGTTCATGCGCGAGTACTATCAGCGCGCCCGCGAGCTGAATGACTTCGCCGAGAGCTTCATCGCCCGCGCGCTGGCGCCGCCGGCTGAAAAGCGCAATCTCGTCAAGCGGGTCACCGCCAGCTTCGAGTCGCGCCAGGGTCAGCTCTTTTTGACGATCACGCGCGGCGCCCAGGCATCGGGCAAAGCGACCGGCTACGAGATCAAGCAGGGCAAGCTCTACCTCAAGGAAGAGCCGAGCGACTTTCGCTCGAACGCCATGCACTTGCTGGAATTGTTCTCGGTGGCGCAGAGCGAGCGTGTCGGGCTCAGTGAAGAATTGAAAGCGACGATCCGCAGTCAACTCCATCTGGTGACGCGCCGCTTCCGCGACTCGAAAGAGGCGAGCCGCGCCTTCCTCGACCTGCTCAACCGCAAGGGGCGCGTCGCCGCGGTGCTCAGGATGATGCACGAAACCGGCTTCCTCGGAAAGCTGATGCCGGAATTCGCGCGCATCACTTTTCTGGTGCAGCACGACTTTTATCACAAGTACACCATTGACGAGCACACACTGAAAGCCATCGAAGCGCTCGACCGCTTGAGCGACGAATGCGACCCGCGACTGTTGCGGCTGGTGAAGGTCTTTGGCGAGATCGAAACGGCGGCGCCGCTCTACCTCGGCTTGCTGCTGCACGACATCGGCAAAGGCCACGGCGGCGGCCATGTGCAGAAGGGCACACGCATCGCCGAGCGCGTCTGCGAGCGGCTCAGGCTTGATGACGAGAGCGCCGCGCAGGTGCGCTTCCTGGTCAAAGAGCACCTGTTGATGTCGCACACCTCGCAGCGGCGCGACCTCTCGGAAGAGGGGCTGATCGAAAGTTTTGTGGCCAGGGTTACAAGCTTGAACAACCTCAACAAGCTGCTGCTGCTCACCTACGGCGACATCAGCGGCGTCGGGCCGGGCGTCTGGACCGACTGGAAGGCGACGCTGCTGTGGGAGCTTTACGCCCGCGCGCGCACCCATTTTGTCGAAGAGAATGCCGCGCGCTACGAACGCGACCGGCGCATGCTCTTCAAGCAGCAGGTGATTCGCGAGCTGGCGCCAGAGTTTCCACCGAGCGGCATCGAGCGCCACTTCGCGATGATGCCCGACCGCTATCAGCGGGCCAACAAACCGTCGCAGATCGCCCGCCACCTCAGGCTGGCGCGGCGGCTTGATACAGAGTCGCTTGCGACCGACTGGCAGGTCGCACCAAACGAGCACTGCACGAACCTGTCGGTCTGTGCGCGCGACCGCGCAGGGCTGTTTGCGCGCATCGCCGGCACGCTGACGGCGCACGGCATCAACATCCTGAGCGCCGACCTCAACACCCGCGAAGACGGCCTGGTGATTGACACCTTCAAAGTCTGCGAGGTGCAGACCGCACAGCCGGTACGCGCTGATTTGCACGGCAAAGTCGAAAAGAATTTGCAGGCGGCGCTCGCCGGCAGTTATGACGTGGCGGCGGCGGTCGCTCAACAGCTTGCACGCGGGCCGCGACGCACATGGCGCAAGACGGCGCGCAAGCCTGTGCGGCCATCTGTAAGATTTGATACAGAGGCCTCGGCCCTTAGCACAGTCATCGAAGTGCGCGCCGATGACCAGCCGGGCCTGGCTTACAGGATCGCCAGCGCCATTGCCGGGCTCGACTTCAACATCACATTCGCCAAGATCAGCACCGAAAAGAGCCACGCGCTCGATGTGTTTTATGTGACGGACGCGCGCGGTCAGAAACTCGACGCCGCCGCCATGCAGGCAGTCGAACAGGCGCTCGTCGGCGCGCTCGGCAATGAGCCGACAGATCAACCTATGAAGGAGGCTGTATGAAGAAGATAGAAGCGATCATCCGCCCGCACCTGCTCGACGCCGTCAAGAACGCCTTGCAGGAAGTCGGCATTAATGGCCTGACGGTCACCGAAGTCCGCGGCTTTGGGCGCCAGAAGGGCCACACCGAAACCTATCGCGGCAGCGAGTACAAGATCGATTTTCTGCCGAAGGTGAAGGTCGAAGTGGCGCTGCCTCTGGAGATGGTAGACCAGGCGATTGACGCCATCATGAAGACGGCGAAGACCGGCAAGTTCGGCGACGGCAAAATCTTCGTCATGCCGGTCGAAGAGGTCATCCGCATTCGCACCGGCGAGCGCGGCGAAGCGGCTCTGTAACTCCTTGCCGCCGGCAGCGCTTCTCAACGGCTGCCGGGTAGGCGAAACCAATTCATTAAAGAGGAGAGATCGGGTTATGAAATTCGGGAGGATTCCGCAAACTCGAATTGCCATAGGCAGCGCCGCCTTATTGCTGGGCCTGGCGCTGCCGGCCTGCGCGCAGGATGCCGCGCCGCCCGTCGCAAACAGCGGCGACACGGCATGGATGCTGACCTCTGCGGCGCTGGTCATGATGATGACTGTGCCGGGGCTGGCGCTGTTTTACGGCGGACTGGTCAGCCACCGCAACGCGCTTTCAACGCTGATGCACAGCTTCTTTCTGCTCTGCTTGATCAGCCTTCAATGGGTGCTGTTCGGCTACACGCTGTCGTTCGGCACAGACCATTCCAGCCTGCTCGGCGGCCTGGATTACCTCGGCTTCAGCAACGTCGGCCAAGAACCATCGGGCACGGCGACCATCCCGCATCTGGTCTTTGCGATGTATCAGGGGATGTTCGCGATCATCACGGTGGCGCTGATTACGGGGGCGTTCGCCGAGCGCATCAAGTTTGGCGCGTTCGCGCTGTTCAGCCTGTTGTGGGCGACACTGGTGTACGACCCGCTGGCGCACTGGGTCTGGGGCGGCGGCTGGTTGATGAAAAGAGGCGCGCTCGATTTTGCCGGCGGCACCGTCGTGCATATCAGCTCAGGCGTCTCGGCGCTGGTGGCGGCTATTGTCATCGGCAAGCGGCGCTGCTATCCACACAAGGCGCTGCCGCCGCATAACATCTCTTACACGGTGATTGGCGCCGGTCTGCTGTGGTTTGGCTGGTTCGGCTTCAACGCCGGCAGCGCGCTTGGAGCGAGCGGGCTTGCGGCGCTCGCCTTTGCAACGACGCACACGGCGGCGGCGACGGCAGGGCTAACCTGGCCGATGATCGAATGGCTGCATCGCGGCAAGCCGACGATTCTCGGCGCAGCGACGGGCGCAGTCGCCGGACTGGTCGCGATTACGCCGGCTGCCGGCTACGTCACGGTGCCCGCCTCGATGGCCATCGGCATCGGCGTCAGCCTGATCTGCTATTTCGGTCTCAACACCCTAAAGCCACGCTTCGGTTACGATGATACGCTCGACGTCTTCGGCGTTCACGGGCTGGGCGGCACCTGGGGGGCGATTGCGACTGGGATATTCGCGACAAAATCGGTGAACCCGGCGGGCGCTGATGGGCTGCTCTACGGCAACGCGCCGCAGTTCGTGACCCAGTTGATTGGGGTGGCCGCAAGCTGGGGGCTGGCCATTGTCGGCACGTTCGTCATCCTCAAGCTCGTCAATCTGGTCGTGCCGCTGCGCGTCAGCGAAGAGGAAGAGATCATCGGCCTCGACCTTAGCCTGCATGGCGAAGTGGCCTACAACTTCCTGGAGCCGGGGATGAGCGGCATCAGCAGCTCGGCGCTGCGCGAATCCTCCTACGCAGCGATTCCGGCGACCGGCGATGCGGCGTCCGGCGACTGAATTCAGAGGGTGTGATAGGCGATGAAAGTTTGATGAAAGTTTGCGGAAGGTGTGGGGGCGCCATTGAGCGAATGATTTGGCGACCATCTCTCAAGAGCGACTCCCACACACCGCGCTCAGATGACCTGGCGGTTACCTGTGCAGCAGCCCTAAAACCGTAATCAACGCGGCATTGAAAGTCAAACGTCGCGGGTTCTTCTTGATTCGTGGGGCGTGCTGCCGGGGCAATCAATCAACCGGCAAGCGCCTGCGGGCGCGCGCTTCACCACGGCCTTGCGCGTGCGGCGCGCCGGGCGGTGATCAAGGAGAACCCATGTTGAATAGCACATCTGTCGCTGCGAAGCTGAGCGGGATGGTGATCGCTCTGGGAGTTATTGGTGTGATGGCGAACTGGCAATGTCAGACGGCGCGGGCGCAGTCAACGATCTTCAATATTCCCAGCACCGATGTCGTCGCCCGACAGAAGGTTTATCTTGAGTTCGATTTCATCAGCCACATGGAAAGCCACACAGACGGCGGCTTTCAGATCACCGTGCCGCGCGTTGTCGTCGGCCTGGGCCGTGGCGTCGAAGTCGGCGTTAACGTCGCGGCGACCGCTTCGGCTTTGCCGACGACGGTCTACGTTCAGCCGAACGTCAAGTGGCAGCTTTACGCCAATGAAAGTTCGGGCGTGGCGCTGTCGGCGGGAGCCATCGCTTTTACGCCGCTCAAGAATCGTGGCGATTATGATAGCTTCGCGATGTTTTATGCGAACGTCAGCAAGAAGTTCAAAGGCCGATTTGGGCCGCGCCTGACCGCCGGTGGCTATGGCCTCGGCGGCGTCGAAGCTGCCGTTGACAAAGGCGGCGCGATGCTCGGCTACGAGCAGGCAATCGCGAGCCGCGCCAGCTTCGTTGCCGATTGGTTCAGCGGCGAAAACGGCTTGGGCTATGTAACGCCGGGCCTGTCGTTTGCGCTGCCCAGGAACGGACTGATGAACATCGGCTACAGCATCGGCAATGCGGGCCGCAAGAACAACGGTCTTTTTGTTTATTACGGCGTGTCATTCTGACGGGGCGCAAGCGGTTAGCTTGCGCCACATGAAATGAGTTTTTGTGATGGTGAGTGGAGAGAGGCTTGAGGGGCCTGAGGATGAAGCCGAACGCGTGGTGGCCCGGCGACGCTTGCTTCACTCGCATGGAATTCAAACCCAAACCAGGAGGAAACAATGAATCCCAAAGATGTTCTGAAATTTGCTGCCGACGCCAAGGCAGAGTTCGTAGACCTGCGCTTCACAGACCTGCTTGGCGCCTGGCATCACCTGACCTTTCCGATTGCCGAGCTGACTGAAGATTCGTTCGCCGCCGGCTTCGGCTTTGACGCTTCATCCTTGCGCGGCTGGGCGGCGATCAACGAAAGCGACATGCTCCTGATCCCTGACATCTCGCGGTTCTGGATCGATCAATTCATGGATCGCCCGACGCTCTGCATCGCTACGGACGTGGTTGACCCGATCACCCGCGAGAGCTACTGGCTCGACCCGCGCGCCCTGGCCAAACGCGCCGAGAACTATCTGAAATTCACGGGCATCGCCGACACCGTCTTCTTCGGGCCGGAAGCCGAATTCTTCATCTTCGACAAGGTCAGTTTTCACAACGAGAATCATTCGTCGGGCGCGACCGTTGACAGCAGCGAAGGCTGGTGGAACACCGCGAGCGATAGCAACAAGCTGGGCTGGGCGATCCGCGGCAAGGAAGGTTATGTGCCCTGCCCGCCGCTCGATTCGATCCATAACATCCGCTCGGAGATTGCCGCCAAGCTCAAAGACGTCGGCCTCACGGTCGAGTGCCACCACCACGAAGTCGCGACCGCCGGGCAGTGCGAGATTGACTTCCGCTATTCGACGCTGCTGGGCACGGCAGACAATTTGATGATCTTCAAGTATACGGTCAAGAACGTCGCCCACCAGTTCGGCAAGTCGGCGACCTTCATGCCGAAACCGCTCTTTGGCGATAACGGCAACGGCATGCACTGTCACCAGTCGTTGTGGAAAGACGAAAAGCCGTTGTTTGCCGGCGACGGCTACGCCGGAATCAGCGAGCTGGCGAAGTATTATATCGGCGGCATCCTCAAGCACGCGCCGGCCATCGCTGCGTTTGCCGCGCCGACGACGAATAGCTACAAACGGCTGGTGCCGGGCTTTGAAGCGCCGGTCAACCTGGCCTACTCGGCGCGCAACCGCTCGGCGGCGGTACGCATCCCGATGTTCTCGCCCAGCCCGAAAGCCAAGCGCCTGGAAGTGCGTTTCCCCGATGGGACGTGCAACCCTTATCTGACGTTTTCGGCGATGTTGATGGCGGGCCTCGACGGCATCCAAAACCGCATCGATCCGGGCGAGCCGTTAGACAAAGACATCTACGATCTGCCGCCTGAGGAACTGGCCGAGATTCCGAGTGTGCCGGGCTCGCTCGACGAAGCGCTCGCGGCGCTCGAAGTGGATCACTCGTTCCTGCTCAAGGGCGATGTCTTCAGCGAGAAGATGATTCAGCGTTGGATTAATTACAAACGCGAGCGCGAGATCAACGTCGTGCGCATGCGCCCGCACCCGATGGAGTTTTCGTTGTATTACGACGTGTAGGAAAGACGACGCGGAGACCGAGGCGACCGAGGTGACGCGGCGAGAAGAAAGCGACGCGGGGACGCGGAGACACGGTGACGCGGCGAGGGAAAGATAGAGAGACGGACTGCTTGTCTTCCTTTCTCCGCGCCCCCGCGTCCCCGCGTCCCCGCGTCTCTCTTCCCGTGTCTCCGCGTCCCATCAGTCAGTGACTGCGCCGAGGCTGCTGCTCGACACCAGCCGGGCGTACTTTGCCAGCACACCGCGCCGGTAACGTGGCTCAGGCGGATGCCACGCGGCGCGGCGCCGGGCGATCTCTTCTTCGCTGACGTTGAGCTGGAGCAATCGGGCGTCGGCGTCAATCGTTACGGAATCGCCTTCTTCGATGAGCGCAATCGTGCCGCCGACCGCCGCTTCGGGCGCAACGTGGCCGACGACCATGCCATAGGTCGCGCCAGAGAATCTGCCGTCGGTAATCAAGCCTACCGAATCGCCCAGTCCCATGCCGATGATGGCCGAAGTCGGTGCCAGCATTTCGCGCATGCCGGGGCCGCCGCGCGGCCCTTCATAGCGAATCACTAAGACATCGCCGGGGCGGATGCTGCCCGCCAGTATTGCCTGGTGGCAATCGTCTTCGCAGTCAAAGACGCGCGCCGGACCGCTGATCTGGTGGTGCTTGATGCCTGTGATCTTCGCCACACAACCTTCTTCGGCGAGGTTGCCTTTCAGGATGGCCAGATGGCCTTGCTCGTAGACCGGCTGATCAAACGGGCGAATCACGTCCTGGCCGGCAGATGGCGCGTCGGGCACCTCGGCGAGCGTTTCAGCAATCGTCTTGCCGGTGATCGTCAGCGCCTCGCCGTGCAGCAGGCCATGATTAAGCAGCATCTTCATCACCAGCGGGACGCCGCCGGCGCGGTGCAGGTCGGTGGCGACGTAGCGGCCCGATGGTTTTAGATTGCACAGCACAGGGACGCGGGCGCGGATCGCTTCGAAGTCGTCAATCGTCAGTGGGACGCGCGCCGCGTGGGCAATCGCCAGCAGGTGCAGCACGGCGTTGGTCGAGCCGCCGACCGCCATCACCACGCTGATGGCATTCTCGAACGCCTTGCGCGTCATGATGTCGCTGGGCAGCAGTTGCTTATGCACGGCGGCGGCCAGCACTTCGGCGGACTGGCGGGCGCTCTCGACTGTCTCGGCGTCCTCGGCGGCCATCGTCGAAGAGTAAGGCAAGCTCATGCCCATCGCTTCGATGGCGCTCGACATGGTGTTGGCCGTGAACATGCCGCCGCACGAGCCGGCGCCGGGACAGGCGTGGCGCTCGACTTCGAGTAGCTCAACCTCTGTGGTCTTCTTGGCGACGTAGCTGCCGAAGGTCTCAAAGACGCTGACGATGGTCAGGTCTTCGCCGTTCCAGTGGCCGGCTTTAATCGTGCCGCCGTAGACGAAGATGGCCGGGATGTTCAGCCGGGCGATGGCGATCATGGCGCCGGGCATGTTCTTGTCGCAGCCGCCGATGGCGACCAGCCCGTCATGGCTCTGAGCGTTGCATACGGTCTCGATGCTGTCGGCGATGACTTCGCGCGACACCAGCGAATACTTCATGCCTTCGGTGCCCATAGTGATGCCGTCGCTGACGGTGATCGTGCCGAAGACCTGCGGCATCGCGCCTTGCTCGCGCAGGACGGCGACCGCCGCAGAGGTCAGGTCATTAAGGCCGATGTTGCACGGCGTCACGGTGCTATAGCCGTTGGCGACGCCGATGATGGGCTTTGCGAAATCGTCGTCGCCGAAGCCGACGGCGCGCAGCATGGCGCGATTCGGCGAACGGTGCAAGCCTTCGGTGATGGTTCTGCTTCTTCGATTATCGGTCATGATTATTCCCGGCAGGGAGAAGGGACGCGGGATGCGGCGACACGGGGACGCGGAGAATGGGAACTTGGCAACAAGGCTTGCTGTTGTTCCTTCTCCGTGTCTCCGCGTCGCCTCGTCGTCGCCTTATTTCTCGTAGACGAAGCGTGCCACGTCGGCTTCCGAAAGGATGACGGTGTCGCCGGCATTCAGCGCCACTTCTTTAATGCGCTGGGTGCCGAGCTGGTTCAGGAACGTGCCGTTGGTCGAGTTCTGATCGATGGCGACGACGCGGCCATCGCGCACGCCGACCCACAGGTGGCGGCTCGAAACGCGCGGGTCTTCGATCTTCACCTGGGCGTAGTTGCCGTCGCGCCCGATGTAGAAGCCTTCCGGTCGCACATCCATGCGCTGGCCGTTGAACGGCCCCGAAGTCCAGCGAATCGCCCCATAGCCCGCCACCGCTGCGGCGGCGCCACCGAGGCCAGCGGTCTTCGGCTGTGCCGAAAAGACCTGCGTCGGCTGCGGTGCTGCCGGTTTGGCCGGCTGCGGGTACTGCGGCTGTTGCTGCTGGCCATAGCCCGACTGCTGCGCGTAGCCTGGTTGCTGCCCATAAGCCGGCTGCTGCGGGTACTGCGGCTGTTGCGGTTGTTGCGGCTGTTGCGGCTGTTGCCCGTAAGCCGGCTGCTGCGGTTGCTGTGGGTACTGCCCCGGCTGCGGCTGCTGATGTTGCGGGTAACTGGCATGGGCCTGGAAGGCCGCCTGCCCCGCCGGGCGTGCCGGCTGTTTCTTGCTGCGCATCACGACAAAGCCGATGATGCCACCGACAACGACCAGGCCGAGAATGCCGAGAACGGCAAGCATCAGAAAGCCACCGAGACCCGATTTCTCTTTGCCTTCGGCAATCGCCTGCTGGCTGTCGCGGATCAGCCGTGCCGTCTCCGAATGCTGCGGATAGAGCCGCGCCACCTCTTCGAACTTCTGAATGGCTTTGCTGTAGTTGTTGTCCCAGTAAAGCTCCAGCCCTTCGCGGTAGCGCTTGTCAACAAGGCCCTCATCGTTTTCGGTGCCGGCCTGCTTGATGAATTCTTTCATCGTGCTGGAGGGGATGACGAAGTTGAAGCCCTGGACTTCCTGGCCATTGACGGTGTCGCCGCGGAACGTCAGCATGCCGATAAGCTCGCCCTTGTCGTTTAAGACCGGGCCGCCCGAATTGCCGTGCGTCGAAGGCGCGCTCACTTGCAAGACCGGCGCGCCGTCCTGGGCGTTCTTCTTGGCCGATACCTTGCCGTCGGTGATTGAGGCTTCGAGCGCCGACTTCTGATCGAGGACATTGGTATCGGCAGCGCCCGGATAGCCAAAGACCGTGATGTGATCCTGAAGCTGCACCTTGTCGGAATCGCCCAGCTTCAGCACCGGCGCGTTCTTGACTTCGATCTTGATGATCGACACGTCTTTGCCTTCGCCGACCGGTGCCCCAAAGGCTTTAATCTCGAACGGGAAATTGCTGCCGTCGGGCGTGATGACGTGGTGAATGTGGGTCAGACTCTGCAAGCGCGCTTCAGACAGAATGCCACGCAGCAGGTCGCCATCAGCGAAGATCGCGCGCGCGTCTTTGCCATAATCGCGCGCCAACTGGTTGATAAAAGCGGTTAACACCGACTCTTTGCCCTTGTCGTCGCCCTGGTGCGTTGCGTCGGTGACGTGGGCGTTGGTGGCGATGTAGCCGTTCGGGTTGATGAACGCGCCCGAGCCGCTGCCGACCGCAAAGCAATTGTAGGTCTTGTTCAGCCGAGGCCAAAGGACCTGGCCGTAATAACCGTCGTAGATACGTACAACGGCGGGTTTGGAATACATCGCCAGCCGCTGTCCCTCGCTGACTTGCTGCGCGCTCGCCGTAAACAGCGAGGCGGCGGACAGGGCGGCCAGCGCCACCAGAATGACAATGGAAAACTTACGCATGGCGAATCTCCTTTGACTTATATGCAACCGGACAATAACGGAATTTCAAGTCGTGCGGGTTTTCGCGCCGACCAGTCGGCAAATTATATCACTGTGTGAGAAATAGTCACGTTCGGATTTTCAGTTTCGCTAAGATATTTTCCGCCGTCCGCCGCCGGCTGTTTGAGCCGGTAACCAAACAGTGCGGGCGGGCACCGCAGCGCCCGCCCGTCGAATTTTGGTCGCTCGAACTGATGATCTAGCTCTGTTTGAACAGCGCCTTGTTATCTTCGTAAATCTTGTTGGCCTTGGTTTCCAGGTCGTCCGCTTCTTTCTTTACGGTCTGGAACTTCTTCTCAGCTTCGACAGCCTTTGTCTTATAATCTTCGCGGTTCTGGCTATCGAGCAGGGCCTGCGGGTCGGCGAGCAAAGCGGTGGCCTGTTCGCCGCGCTTCTTCATCTCCTGGCCTTTGGCCTCCCAATACTCTTTGAGCTTATCCGGCACCTTCATCTTGGCGGCTTCCATGAACTTATTGCCGCCGTCGGTGAAGCCGTCGCGCGCCTTTTCGAGGTCGGCGATGACCGCTTTGGCGTCGCCGCGCACTTTATCGAGTCCCTCTTCGTCCTCGATCTTCAGCGCGGCGTTTTGCATCTGATCCAGCTTGCTCGTGCCGCTCTGCCACTTGTTGTTCGCCTCGGTGATCGCGGCGTTGGCGCCCTCGACCAGCTTGTTGGCTTTGTCGGTTTCATAGAACTTGCACGCCGCTGCGCCAACCAGCGCCAGCGTCAGCAAAGTGAGGAGCCCCAGTCGTCTTGCTTTCATCATACTTGTCGTTCCTTTCAGATTATTCTTGCTGCGAATCGCGGGATTATACAGCAAGCCGCCGCAACTTCATAGCACGCTGAGAGGAGATTTTATCACTGCCGCGCGGCGGAAGCTGAACCGCTTTTCGGCCAGCCCGTCGCTGGTCATGTCGGACGTATATTGAATCACTTTTCCGCCGCGCGCGCCGGTGCCGGACAGCGCTTCAATCGTCAGCGCTTGCCCATCGCCGAACAGTCGCACGAGCGCCTGGCGGAGGCTCGCCTGGTCAACGTCATCGCCTTGTAGCCGTAGCCACAAAGCGCCGTCAGCGAATTGATGCAGAGAAAACTGCGCCAGCGCAAACGGCCTGAGTGCGTGCGTCACGTTGATGTTGTTGACAAGGCCGCCGCGCGTGTCAACGAACAACGTCGGCTGGCGGCCTTCGAAGTCTGTAAGCACGGGCCGCCCGTCGCGCCACGCCATCGCCGCGTAATCGTCTGTGCGGTAGCGCAGCATCGCTTGAAACGGATTGCGCCCACCGGTCAGCGCAATCTCGCCGCGCTCGCCCGGCGCGCACAGTCGGCCATCGCGGTCGAGGATTTCCACGAAGATGTCGTGCGGGATGATCTCGAAGGCATCATTGCGCCGCGCCGCGATAAAGCGCGATTCGCACAGCGAGTAAACATCAATCACCGGGCAGCCGAAACGCGCTTCGAGCCGCTGCTGCATACCCGGTAGCAAGGTCATCGCCGACGAGACCAGCGCTTTCGGGCGCGTCTGAATGGGCGATTGCGCGAGCGCCGCAAACGCCAGCGGGTCGCCGGAAAAAATCTCTGGGCGACAATCATCAATGAAACGCCCACGGTCCTCAGGGTCGCGCCAGTCGCTCGGATTCAGGTTGATCTTGACGTAGGCGGCCTGATCGAGAAACGCCGAAACCGTCGCATAGGTCAGCGTGTAATCTTGCGCACAGACCGTCATGATCGCTACGCTGCCGGGGCCACCTTCGAGCCTCACTCCCTGACGGGCGAGCGCCGCGCGCAGCGCCGGCAGATACTTCGCAGAGACTTCAGGGTGCGACGGCACATAGAGCGGGGCGCCGGTCGTGCCGGTCGAATCATAGACGATCATCTCGTCCAGCGACTGCAAGTCAGGCACGAACGACCACGGCTCGCGGCTCAGGTCAGCGCGGTCACAAGTCGGCAGCGCGAGGAAATCATCCGGCGTACCGCCGCGCTTGCGATAGAAAGGTACCTCGCGCAGACACCACGCCGCGTAATCGCCGACCCAGTCGGGCGGCTCGCCGTGCGCCCAGATGGCAGGCCCAGCCTTCAGCTCTCGCTCATACGCCCGCACCCGTTCCAGGCTGGCGGCGGTCAGTTGATCGCCGCAGCGAAAGTTGTAGCGCGGCGCCGAGGGGTGCTCCAACAGCCGCTCTAGCAAATGGCGACCCGCGTCGTCGAGCAGCGGGTAGCGGTCTTCGTCAGATAGTGAGCAAGTTCGACTCATAGCAGAAAAGCGCATCGATTGCGGCAATCGCCTGTCGTAGGCGCTCGTCGGGCGTGCCGGAGATCATCACGAATCGCCGCTCGCGGGATTGCAATTCGCGGCGCAGGCGATTCAAGAACGGCTCGCGCAATTGCGGCGCGTCGCGGTGCGGGTCGGCCACCCACGCTACGTCTACGTCGGTGAGCAGATACAGATCATAACGGCGCTCGGCGGCGGCGCGACCGATCCAGTCTTCGCAGGAGCCAAAGAAATGCTCGCTCCAGAGCCGCGTCGTCAGCAGCTCGGTGTCACAGATCAACACCCGGTTTGCCTGTCGCGCCAGTTGTTCTTCGCTACGAATCTGGCCGCGGGCAATCTCAGCGATGTCTGCAAGCGAAAGAGCGGCAAGCGGGCATTCGGCGTCTTTCGCGTCGAGATACTCGCGGGCGAATTCGGGAACCCACGCCGTCTGGTAATGCGTCGCGAGCTGCTTGGCCAGCGTCGTCTTGCCGGTAGATTCCGCGCCAACCACGGCCACACGCCGGGCAAAGTAAGGCCGCACGCATTCAGGGATGAATTGCCAATTGGCGTATGGGTCACGACGAATCGCGGTCGCCGACACCGGCACTCGTTGGCGCGCAAGGTCTACGACGATGTGACGCGCGCCCAGCCGCCGCGCCAGCTCGTCGCCATACGCTTCCGACGTGAAGACGACATCCGGCCCTGCGGGCAGGCGGCGACGGATGGTTTCTGTCCAGATTTCCCAGAAGCGCGGGTGCTCGTGCGGCTCCTGCGGGTTTTCGTCCGCGACGTGAATGGCGCGCACGTCCGGGTACATCTCTTTCAGCCACTCGTAGCGCAGGCGGCCCGGTATCGGCTCGCGCTCAAGCGAACAGACAAGAATGGTAAGCTCTGCTACACGCTCGCGGGCGACATCGATCAAGTGCTGATGGCCGCGATGCGGCGGCATGAATTTGCCCAGGATCATGCCGGTTGCAAATTTCTGAGCGTCTTTCTCCATTCGATCCACCCGAGCGCCGCCAGCACCAGAAACGCCGCGTAAAGCACGGTTGTCGGATACAGCCCTTTAACGATGTAGATGCCGATGCTCAACACATCAACGGCGATCCAGACGAGCCAGTTTTCGATCAGCTTGCGCGCCAGCATCCACTGCGCGACTAAGCTCATAGCCGTTGCCGCCGAATCCCAGTAAGGCAACGCCGCGTCGGTCTTTGTCGCCAACCCGTAGCCCATTAAAGCGGTCGCTACGATGGCGACACCGCTAAGCAAGAGGCCCAGCCGCAAAGTGATTCGCGTCACCGTGAGCTTGCTGTGACCTTTGCCGCCACGCCGCCATTCGTACCAGCCATAGATTTGCAGCACGATGTAGACGACCTGCAAGCCGGCGTCGGCGTAGAGCCGGGCGCGGAAAAAAATCACTGCATAGAGCCCGACCATCACCAGGCCGGTCGGCCAGCACCAGATGTTTTGCCTGACGGTGAGCCAGACAGAAATCAGCCCAAGAATTGTCGCGATGATCTCCCAGATATTCACGGCTCACTCTCTGCCGTAAACCGCGGCGGCTTCTTCGGCGGCCTTGCGCGCCATCTCTTCGCGGATTTGCCGAGTGCGCGCTTCAGCGGCGCGAGCCTCGCGGATGACGTGGGCGCGCTCGACGCTGTCGAGCGTCGTGAGCCGGTCAGCCGCTTGCGACTCAGTCTCGCCCGCCGGGCGCAAGCCAAGCGCCTGCAAGCAGAGCCGCGCCAGCTCTTCGCGGCGGTCGGCGTCATTGATGAACGCCTGCGGTGGCACGATGGCCGCGACATCGTCCAATCCTGAAGCCAGTAACTCGTAAGCCGCCGGCGCGAAACGATTGCGCGAGCGAAACCACGGATCATAGAGCAGCCACGCCGCCACCAGCACGACGCGCAAATTGCGCTCGCGGCGCGCATCGCCGCGCTTGAACTCGAACGCGTCGAGCTGCTGCGGCGTAAGCGGCGCACCACCCAGCTCGCGCAGCAGATCGAAGACGATGGCGGCGACATACACTTCGCCTTTGCCGCCACGGTCGCGCGGCGCCGCCATAAAATCCGCCGGGCATTCCGCCAGCCGGCGAGTCAGGCTTTCAAGCTGCGGCCCTTCGTCCATAAGCCACGCGTCAGGAAGCAGGAGGCAGGAAGCAGGAAGCAGGAGGCAGGAGGCAGGAGGCAGTTGATTCCCTAGCTCCGTTAGGAGCGCAATGTTTATAGTCACCGATGCTCTTAAGATTCAAGCTCCGTCAGGAGCGCAATGTCGCCATTTCGCCCCTACGAGGCTTGATCCCTTTCGGTGGCTGTAACTATAAACATCGCGTCCCTACGGGACTGCCTCCTGCTTCCTGCCTCCTGAATTCTATTCCCCGTATTTTTCTTTGCTGAAGGCGCGGGCAAAGGCGGTCAGTTGATCCCACGTCTGCACGCGGTGAATCTGCCAGCCCTGTTCGTGCGCGCGCACCAGTGTCGCATTTTGCTGCCACTCCTGCCAGAGGTTCAACACCATCGTCGCGCCGCCGCGCCCATTCGTCAGCGCCATCTGCGAGATGTCCCAGCCGCTTGCGCCCTTCTCATCGTTCGCGAACATCGTATCTACGCCGTCGTCCGAGATCACCAGGATGTGTACAGGGCGGTCGCTCGGCTTGCGATCTTTGAAGGTTTCGCGCAGCAGGTGAATCGGGAACGCCGTCCAGCCGCCGATGTAGCCGGTGAGAATTTTCAGAATGTCATGCTCATTACGAATGAACTCGCCGGTGGTCTGGTAATCATCCTTGCCGCTCCACAGCGTTGCCTTGACGCGCGAGCCGGCGCGCAATGCCGAAAGTGAGATGATCGCACCGGCCAGCGTCAGGTACGAAGTCGCTACCTGCGGGTTCGGCATCGAGCCGGAACAGTCTACGTACAAGTCCAGGTCAACCGGCTCGCGCTGCGGCATAGCGCCGGGCGACGTGCCGTAGACGCGCTGCACGGTCGTATAACCGGGCACAAGCTGATGGCTTGCGAGCGCGCTCTCGAACCAGTCCACGTCTTCTATCGGCGAGCCGATGTCCCAGATGTCCAGCCCTTCGATCATCAGCTCTTGAGTCTCAGGGATGATGCGCGACGGGAATCGCACAAGGTAAGGAATGCTACGCTCACGATAGTAGCGGATGGCCAGTTCGTCGGGCGGCAAGTTGATGCCCAGTCCTTTGAGGATTTCGCCGTACTCGAACGGCTCGCGGTACTGGCCTTGACTGCCGCCCGCCGATGGCGTCGCTGAGAGGCGCGCCTTGTCGGCCTTCTCTGCCGCTTCGTCGTCTTCGATAACGCCGGTGATTTCAGGATCGAGCGCCGGATGAATGGCGTCGCCGGCTTCGTCCGCATCGATTTCAACCAGACCATCGGGCAGCGTCCCGGCGCCGGCGTTTTTCGTGTCGAGCCAGCCTTTCAAAAGCAGCCGCACCTGCTGGCCTTCGTCTTCGAGCAGGTAAGTCAAACAGAGCGCCGCGAAGCGCCCCGCGCCGCGCAGCCAGTCTTTCGCATAGACTCGAACAACTCGCGCGCCGAGGTGTGCGTCGCCTTCGAGCTGCGCATCGATGTCGCCTTTCGCCAGTGTCTGCCGGGGCAGGCTCCAGAGAATTTCATAGATGCGCATGTAGAACGTCCACATGCGGTTCGTCGAATCCCCACCGAGCGTTTGAAAGACATCGGCCATGTGCAGCCGCGCGCCGCGCTGCAAGCGGTCGTTGATTAATAGATCGGCGTAGAGATTGGCGATGAATCCGGCGAGGTGTTCTTTGGTCGGCAGTGCCCGCCGCATGCGCGCGATCATGCGCCCTTGATCGGTGAGGTCGGCGGGGCAGTAGACGTGGTGGCCAATCTCGTGGCCGAGAATTTCAAGCGGGAAGCGGTCGAGCTGGCGCTCGGCAATCTGCGCCAGGCTGATGACGACCGACGTGTCATTCAGGCGGATCATAGCAAAGCTATCGCTCAACCCTTCGGCCTGTTCGTCAGCGGCGGTGAAGCACCAGCGCGGCTCGCGCAGCTTGGTGAACTTGCTCCACAGCGCCAGCGCCTCGGGCCAGCGCGATAGCCACGCGGCTTTTAGCTTGTCGAGTTGATCGTTCACGTCTCATCCGTCAGCGCGACGAAATAAATGCTGTGCGAGGGGGGCAGGGTAATGGCCAACGTCGTCTCGGTCGCCGCCGAGCTGCTCGGGTCGGTCAGTTGCGCGAAGGTCTCGGCTCGCGCGCCTTTCATCACGCGCCCGCTGCGGTCAATCTTGAAGTCGAATTGCGCCGGGCGGTCGCTTGCGGGCGGGCGCGGGCCTGCACGATGAAAGGTCGCGCCGAACAGGTCAGCCGTCACCAGCCAACAGCCTTCGCGGTCATAAGCCAGCCACTCGCTATCGTGCAGCCGCACGCGGGGCGGCTCGACAAAGACGCCGCCGAAACCGCGAAAGGCGCCGACCACTGCGACGACGCGCAGCCGCTTCTCTTTGTCGGGTGACTGACTGGCCGCCGCGGCAGGCGCGAGCCAGCGGTCTTGTCGCAAGCGCTCAATGATCGTCGCCACAGGCGTCGTCTCGGCCATGGGCAAGCCGAGTGCGGCGCGGCCAAGCGCTTCATCCAGATTCAAGCAGGCCGCAAGCGCGCCGTCGCGGTACTCGGCCAGGCCGCTGCGCCACGCGACGACTTTGCCGGCTTCTAAAAAGGTCTGCACGTCGCCGCAGGTCACGCCGAGCCGTGTCATTGTGTCTATCCAGAAAGTCGGTCGCGCCGTTGGGGCCGTCGAAAGATTGTAGACCGCGTTGGTCACGGCGTTCGCCAGTCGCGTGGGCTCGTGGGCGACCAGATGCGGCAGGCACGGCAGCATTTCGCGCCACGCCCGCAGCAGCGCCGGATAGCGCGAATCGCGACCGAGAAAGCCGCAGCCGATCAATTCGAGCGACAGGTCATATAGCGCATCGACGACCGCGTCCACTCGATCAGTAGCGGTCGCGTGAACGGCTTCGGCGATGGGCGCGACCGCCGAGCGCAGATGCTCTTTCACCGCGTCGCCGTCGAGCGCCGCGAAGCGATGGCGCGCATAAGCGAACTTTGTGTTGAAGCGGTCGCGCCCGCGCTTGAGCGCTTCGGCCAATGGCCCACGGACAAGCGATTCAGTCATCACGCCTTCCATTGCAGCCACTTCAAGTAATTGGTGTAGCGCTGATGCAGGTACTTGAGCTTGAGGATGTCGTCAAACAGATGGCCGTAGAGCTTGCCGCCTTTGCTCCAATCGGCGAGCGTGCGTTCGATCTTGACCAGCCGGGCGCGCGCTTCTTGTTCGCTGACGCCTTCCAGGCCGCGCGCGAATTCCGCTTCGAGCTGCGCCACCACGTCATCGCGGTCGCGGTCGAGGCGGTCGTATTCGGCGCACGACAGGTCGAAGAGGCGGCGAATCCAGCCGACCTTGTCGCTGCGAAAAGCGCCGTTTTCCGGCGCGTCAAAGAAGGGCGAGTCGGCGTCTTGAGCCAGCTTGTCGTGCAGCACGAAAGGAATGATTTGGCGCACGTCTTCAAAGCCAATCTCTGGCCGCCCGCGAAACCATGCGAGCGCTTTGGCGAAGACCAGCAAGGTCATCAGCGCGCGCACAGACAAGCCGTTGCGCGTCTGGCTGCCCAGGTCTTTCAGCTTGTCCTTGCCGGTGTCGCGGGCGCTCAAGAGGTTGAAGTCAATCGCCGCCAGCTTCACCGTGTCTTTCGTCTTGTATTCGATCTGATCGGCGGCGGCGTCAAAGAACTCGAAGTGGCTGGCAAAGAATTCAATGCGGCGGCGCAGCTCGGTCGCCAGCCGCACGTCGAGAATCTCTTGATAGGCGCGGTCAAGCTCGGCTTCCGTAAAGACGATCTCGCGCGGCACGACCTCTTCGGGCTTGATGTTCTCTTCGATGCGCGCCAGCAAGTCGCCGAGAAAGCGCGTGTTGAAGTGCAAGGCTTTGACGACGATGTCTATGCGGTCGCGCAGCGCTTCGATGACTTGATAAGTGCCGCCGCCGGCGTCGTCGTTAGCCGTCAGATACCATGCCGCTTCGGGGCATTCGTAAATCTGATCGAGCACCTCGGCGTAGTTGTCGCCCATGACCGTGAGCAGCGCCGATTGCGTGCGCGTCGGGATGCGGTTGTATTCGTCAATGATCTTGACGCGCATGGCGAGCCACTTGCGCCAGGAGATTTGCACTTCGTCCATGCTCTTGGCGGCGACGAGCGTCGAAGGCAGCGGGTTGCCGAGCAGGTCAGAGATGGTCATCTGCGGCTGGCCATGTTGAATGGCGCGCTTGATGTCTTTGATCGTGTAGCCGGCAAGCACGGCCATCAAGATGGCGCTAGCCGTTTTGCCGCGCCCCGGCCCACCCACCAGCAAACAGCGGCGGCGCAGCACGAGGTTCAAGAGTGGCATCAGCACGAAGCTCGAATAGCTCTGATCCGACGGCAGCACCAGCCGACTTTTCTGGTCGCCGAAGCTGAAGGTCTGCGGCGGCGCGTCGTTGTACTCAATGTCATAATACGGGCTGATGATGGCGGCGTTGACGATCCAGAAATACGCCTGCCGCAGCTTTTCATCCAGCGCCACCTGCGGCGTCGTGTCAGCCGTAGCGGTCGCCGCCGGTCCCGTGTAAAGGTCAGCGACATCGAACGACTGGCGCGCCGGCGTCGGTTGCGGGTTGGTCGGCGCTTGCGAGACTTTCTTGAAGAGATCGAACGGCGGAGCCATGCCGAAGGGATATCAACTTGGGCGCAAGCCTGTCAAGGAAGGGGCTAGGGACTAGGGGCTGGGGGCTAGGGGAAGAGAGAAAATCTTGATGGCCTGCTTTTAGCCGGTTTGTCATTTCCAAGTCACTCGAAGCCTTTCCGGCTAGTCCCTAGCCCCTCTCCGAATTAATTTGCCTTTTCAGGCGGCGGCGGGAATATTTGGCTTCACGGCGGCAATTCATCGAGTGGCGGTCATAGGAGTTTGCTCTGAGAGGTGTGAGCGCAATGTTTGGACGTTCGGCGAAGACAGAAGAGTTCGAGGGCGCGGCGCTGCCGCATTTGAATGACCTGTTCCGCACGGCGTTGCGCCTCGTCCGCGACCGCGCCGAAGCCGAAGACCTGGTGCAGGAGGCTTACCTGCAAGCGTGGAAATCGTTTCATCGCTTCGAGCCGGGTACAAACTGCCGCGCCTGGCTGTTCAAGATTCTCTTTCACGTCATCCAGCACCACCGCCGCAAGTGGTTCAAGATGCGCCTGGTCAGCAACGAGGATGAGCGGATCGAGGAAACCGTCAGCTACGAGCCACCGGTCTCGCCGCACCTCAGCGATGAAGATGTGCTGGCGGCTTTCGAGAAACTGCCGCAGCATTATCGCGAGGTTGTGCTGCTGGCCGATGTTGACGAGCTGTCTTACAAAGAGATCGCGGCGGCGCTCGGAATTCCGCTGGGCACGGTGATGTCGCGGCTCAACCGCGGCAGAAAGCTGCTGCGCCTGGAGCTGGCTGAGTTCGCCGGCGGCTATGGCATCAATCAAACAGAAAGGGGGAAGGGCGCATGAATGTCGTCAACTTCGAGCAGCACCACTGCCAAAGAGTGCGCGCTTACCTGGATTCATACCTGAATAACGAGCTGCTGGTCGAAACCACCCACGAAGTACTGCGCCACCTGGACGGCTGCGCGGCTTGTAGCGAATCGCTGGAGAATCGCCGGCGCATCAAAGAACTTTTGAAGGCCGCGGTGATGAAAGAGTCCGTGCCGCCCGCCTTGCAGGAAAAGATTCGCAAGCGCATTCGCAAAGACTCGAAGACGGGTTGGCCCACCTGGACGCTGATCGCCGCGGCGGCAGTCGTCATCATCGTCGTCAGCCTCTTCGGGCTGCGATTGCGGAATCTCTCGGCCTCGCCCGGTCCTGAAGTGGTTGCTCAGATGGCCGGCGCGCAAATCCTTGAGATCGGGTTGAAAGATCATGTCCATTGCGCCCTCGATTCGGGCTTTGCCAATCGCCAGTTCACCGAAGCGCAGATGCGTGAGCAGCTTGGGCCTGATTTCTTCGGACTGGTGGCGATGGTCAACGACAAGCTGCCGGGTGCCTATCGCGTCGTCGTCGGCCACCACTGCAAGGCCAAAGGGCGCGAGTACGTTCACTTGATTTTGAAGAGTTCGCAAACGGCGCTGTCGCTGGTGGTCACGAAAAAGAACGGCGAATCGTTCACGCAAAATCAGGTCGCGGCTATTCTCGATGCCGCGGGTGTGCCGGTTTTTGGCGCCCGCCTGAACAATCTGGAAGTCACCGGCTTTGAAACGCGTGACTATCTCGCCTTCGTCGTCTCTGATTTGAGCCGCGAAGACAATCTGCAAATCGCCGCAAGTCTAGCGCCGTCGGTGCAATCGTTCCTCAGCCGGTTCGACGCGTGAAGACGATTTCGCAGAGAGTTGCCAAGCGTCGCTCGCTTCGCTTATCTTCATGGCAGTGCCCAGCGACTTTTTTGCTGGATCAATAAAACCATGAAGTCTGTATTTTTCTACGCCCGACTCCTCGGCGTTGCCGTTGTCTCTCTCATCTCTTCAGCTTCAGTATTTGCCAGTCAATCTGACACCCAGGCCAGAGGCGCGATCATCGAGCGCGTCGTCTGCCGCGCCGCCGCCGATCAAAGCTACGCCTTGTTTCTGCCCGCGGGCTATACGCCGCAAAAACGCTGGCCGATCATCTATTGCTTCGACCCGGCGGCGCGCGGGCGCGTTCCCCTTGAGCGCTTCAAAACGGCAGCGGAAAAGTATGGCGTCATCGTCGCCGGCTCGAACAACTCGCGCAACGGCGCAGGCGACATTGCCGCCGCTGTGCGCGCCATGATGAACGACACGCGCGAGCGGCTGGCATTAGACCCGCGCCGCGTCTACACCGCAGGCTTTTCCGGCGGCGGGCGCGTCGCTACGAGTGTCGCCCTGTCGCTCGGCAACGCGGTGGCCGGGGTCATCGCCTGTGGCGGCGGCTTTCCGGCAAGCGTCACGCCAACGCGCAGCCTGACCTTCGCGCTCTTTGCCACAGCCGGCACAGAAGATTTCAACTATCCCGAAATGCGCAATCTGACGCGCGCTTTTGACCGGCTGGGGCTGGCGAATCGCTTTGCCACTTTCGAGGGTGGGCACGACTGGCTGCCGGCGGCGCTTGCTGAAGAGGCTATCGCATGGCTTGAGCTGCAAGCGATGAAGAGCGAGCGCCGCGCCCGCGACGAGGCGCTCATCAATGAATGGTTCGAGCAGAGCGTCAGCCGCGCCCGCGCCGCTGAAGCCGCCGGCAAAGGTTATGAAGCTTACATTCGCTTCAATGATGCGGCCAGTGACTTCAAGGGGCTGCGCGACGTTGCCGAAGTCGAACGCCGCGCCGCCGAGTTGAAGGACGCGAAAGAGGTCAAGCAGGCGATCAAACAGGAAGACGAGCAGGAGCGCGAGCAGCAGACGCGCGTTAAAGAGCTATACAAGTTGAAGGCGTTGTTGCGTGGCCAGGACGAGCGCCAGGAGCTTGCGCCTGATCGTTTGAGCGAATTCGGCGACCAGCCGGCGAAAAGCAGCGACGAGCGCCGACAGGCTTACGCTGATTTGCAAAAGAACCTCGCGGCCTTGAAGAAGCGCTCCGACGCGCCGCCGGGAAGTGCTGAACGGCTGGTGGCGCGGCGGGTCATCAACCAGTTTTTCGTTTACCTGAGCGAAGAGGCGAGCATTCTGCAACAGCGCAAACAGTACGCGGCGGCGGCAGAGAGCCTGTCGCTTGCGACATTGATTGCCCCCGACAATCCACGCTTGCTCTATAACCTGGCCTGCGCCTACGCGCTCAACCGCGACCGTCGCAATGCGCTCGACGCGCTGCGGCGCGCTGTTGCCAAAGGCTTCAAGGATGCGGCGGCCATCGAAAGCGACAAGGATTTAGAGGGGCTGCGCGACGACCCGGCGTACAAACAGATCGTCGAAGAACTGAAGAACAGTAGGCAGTAGGCAGTGCGTCGCCAAGCTCCGTTAGGAGCGCAATGTCTATAGACATTGCGCTGGTTTGACCGGCAAGCTCCGTAGGAGCGCAATGTCAACATTCCGCTCCTACGGAGCTTCGTCTTTATTGGAATGTCTCGACTATAAACATGGCGTCCCTACGGGACTAGATAACTGCCTACTGCCTACTGTCTACTGCCTACTGCTCACAAGTGGTCGCCGGCTTTCAACCGCATGCCGTTGGCGAACTCGCGCGCGGCAACGCGCCGCTTGCCTTCGAGCTGGCACTCTTCGATAAGCAAGGCGCTGCCTTCAGCACAACTGATCACCAGACCGGCGCGGTCTATGCGCAAGATGGTGCCGGGCGCGCTCGCGGCTTGCGGCTCGTCGGCTATCGGCTGGTCTTCGGGGCGGGCTCGCCAGAGATGCAAGCGCGCGCCGCCGAGCGTCGTGTACACGCCGGGCCACGGCTGAAAGGCGCGCACGCGGTTGCTGATCTCCGCTGCCGTCCAGTGCCAGTCCAACAGCCCGTCTTCGCGCTTCAACATGGGCGCATAGGTCGCCGCGTCGTTGTCTTGAGCTTCGGCGGTGACCGCGCCGCGCTCGACCCCTGGCAATGTTTCTGACAAAAGCGCCGCGCCCAGTTCAGCGAGCCTGACCGCCAATTCCGGCGCGGTTTCGCTTGTGCCGATGGCCGTGGCGCGTTTGGCAAGCATCGGGCCGGTGTCCATGCCTGCGTCCATCTGCATGATGGTGACGCCGGTTTCGGGCTCGCCATTGGCAATCGCCCAGTTGATTGGCGCCGCGCCGCGATAGCGCGGCAGCAGTGACGCATGCACGTTGATGCACCCAAGCCGCGGAATCTGCAACAGCCACGCTGGCAAAATCTTGCCATAAGCCGCGACGACACAGGCGTCCGGCTGAACGCTTTCAAAGACGGCTCGCACCTCGTCGCTGGTCTTAATCCGCGCCGGTTGATGAACCGCTATGCCATGTTCAAGCGCCAACAGCTTGACCGGCGGCGTATGCAGATGATGGCCGCGGCCTGCGGGCTTGTCAGGCTGTGTGAAGACGGCGGCGACCTCGTGGCCATCGGCAAGCAATCGCTTAAGCGACGGCACGGCAAATTCCGGCGTGCCCATGAAAATCAATCTCATAGCTTTAATTAAAGAGTGACAAGTGACAAGTGACAAGTGACAAGAAGAAGGGAGTCAGGAGTCAGGAGTCAGAAGTCAGAATAAAAGCGGAGGCGAGAGCCGACTTCCTTCTTCATTCTGTCTTCTGACTTCATTCTGTCTTCTGACTTCATTCTGTCTTCTGACTTCATTCTGTCTTCTGACTTCCGGCTTCTGACTTCTCTCCGCGTCACTGATTTACATCTTTTTACATTTTGCGGCGCGGCGGCTAAGTGCGGCAAAGTTGCGCCTTGTGGCGGCCCTCCCTATAATTGCCAATATTCTATGCGTGCCATTGAAACGGCGACGCGCGCGAGGACGTAGGAATACTGGCGATGCAAAACCGCGAACTTCACTACAAGGGCATTCTGCCGCCACTGACGACGCCTTTCGACGAACAAGGTCGAGTTGACTTTGAAGGGCTGCGGCGCAACGTCGCGCGCTTTAACGAAACCGGCCTCGCCGGCTACGTGGCGCTCGGCTCGAATGGCGAAGCCGTCCACCTGACCAGAGAAGAACAGACGCAGGTCATCGAAACCATCAAACAAGCGGCGCGGCCCGATCATACCCTCATCGCCGGCGTCAATGAGTTTTCAACCCAAGCTGCGATTGCCGCCACAGAGCGCGCCAGGGCTGCCGGAGCCGACGCGGCGCTGGTCGTCACGCCTTACTTTTACAAATCGCGCATGACGCAGGCGGCGCTCAGCGAACACTTCACCGCCGTCGCCGACGCGTCGCCCGTTCCGGTTTTCATCTATAACGTGCCGCAGAACACCGGCGTCATCATCGAGCCGGCAACAATTGCGCGACTGGCCGAGCATCAGAACATCATCGGCGTTAAAGACAGCTCCGGTAATTTCGGCCCGCTTGCCGAAACCATCAGGCTCGCACCTGCCGGCTTCCGTGTCATGGTTGGCAACGGCGGCATTCTCTATCCGTCCTTATTGATGGGCGCGAGCGGTGCGATCCTGGCGGTCGCCTGCGCCGCGCCGCGCGCCTGTGTTGAGCTTTACGGTGCCGTGCGCGCCGGCGACACGGCGCTGGCCCGCGACTTGCAAAATAGACTTGCGCCACTGTCGCAGGTCGTGACCGCCGGCCTCGGCGTTGCGGCCTTGAAGGCGGCGATGGCCTTGAATGGCTTTGTGGGCGGTCAGCCGCGTGCCCCGCTCGCGCCGCTCAGTGAAGCGGAGCGCGAGCAGGTTCGCGCTGTGATGCGCGACACCAGACTCTTCCCGGAGATGGAGTAAAGCAGTTGTCGGTTACCAGTTGCCAGTTGTCAGTTGTCAGTTGGGAGCGCTGTCTTCTAGCCGGCAAGTGGTAACTGATAACTGACAACTGGTAACTGCTCTGGTAACTGCTTATGAAAGACGCCGACTGTACCAACCTCGAAGCCGCCGCCGAGCGAACCGAGGACGCGCTCCGCTTCACGGAGATTCCGCGCACCTCTCGCCTGTTCAACGATTTTCTTTACGATTACGACAAGGTAGCGCGCTTCTACACCGACTGCGGGCGTGCCGTGTCGCCGCTCGCCGCGCATGCGCGCGAGGTCGGCGCGCGCCTCTTTGACCGCCAGCGTGTCGCCGATGCCCTTGAACGCATCAACCGACGCGCCGGCTCGTCCGAGCTGACCTTCAAGAACATCGAGATGCTGCGCCGTCCGGGCTCTGTAGCTATCGTTACAGGCCAGCAGGCGGGCCTGTTCACAGGGCCGCTCTACACCGTTCATAAGGCGATGACTGTCATCAAGCTTACGGACTGTTTGCGCGAGCAGGGCATCGAGGCGGTGCCGGTCTTCTGGGTTGCCAGCGAAGATCACGACTATGAAGAGGTCAATCACTGCCGGCTGATCGATATGGAAGGCCATCTGAAGACAATTCACTACGAGCCGGCAGAGCGGCCCACGGATGCGCCGGTCGGTCGCGTGCAGATCGATGCGGGGATCGCGGCGGCCATTGATGAGTTCGTCGCGGCGCTGCCGCCGTCGGAGTTTCTAACCGACATCGAGCGCGATCTGCGCGACAGCTACGCGACAGGCGAGGGCTTTGCCGACGCTTTCGCAAAGTTGATGGCGCGCATATTTAAAGACTATGGCGTCGTCCTGCTCGACCCGCTCGACGAGGAGTTGAAGCAGGTGGCCGCGCCGCTCTATGCGCAAGCCATCGAGCGTGCGCCGCAAATCGCGCGGGCCCTTGTCGAGCGCAGCCGCGAGCTTGAACAGGCCGGCTATCACGCGCAGGTTCACGTTTCAGAAGACGCCGCGCCGCTCTTCATCATGGACGATGGCCGGCGCGTGGCGATGACTCAGCACGAAGGCCGCTTCTATGTGAAAGGCTCGGATCGTTCGTTCGATCAAGCGGAGCTTACGGAGCTGGCGGCGCGCTGTCCGAACTGTTTCAGCCCGAACGTGACGCTGCGGCCCGTGGTGCAAGACTGGCTCTTGCCGACCGCCGCCTACATCGGCGGCCCGGCAGAGATCGCTTACTTCGCGCAGATTCGCGCCGTCTACGAGACGTTGGAGCGCCAGCCGCCATGCGTACTGCCGCGCGCCAGCATGACCATCGTTGAGCATCGCCATCAGAAGACCCTCAAGAAGCTCAAGCTCAACTTGCCGGATTTCTTCGACGGCCTGCACGCGGCGATCACCAAAGTCGTCGAGCAGAGCCTCGACCGCGAAACCGCCAACGCGTTTACCGACACCGAGCGCCAGATCACCGAGCAGCTCGACCGCCTCGAAGCCAGCCTGCGCCGCACCGACGCCAGTTTGTCCGACGCCACGAAGAACGCGCGGGCGAAGATCATCTATCAGCTCGAACATCTGCGCACACGTTTTGTGCATACGAGCGCGCGCCGCGAAGAGACCGTCTATCGCCAGGTCGAGCGCGCCTACACGACGCTCTTCCCGGACAAGAACCTGCAAGAGCGCGAGCTGAACATCTACTACCTGCTGGCGCGTTATGGCCCCACGCTGATGCGCGACCTCTACGATGCGGTCGAGATCGGCTATTCCAACCACCGACTCGTCACCCTGAGCGGTATGCCTTCGCAAGTCGTCAACGCCGGCTGAGCGCGAAGTCTGACCGTTGCGCCACATCACCTTGCCGCTGCTTGCGGGCGCGGGCTACACTTTTGCGCTGGCCAAGCCCTCTGGCGGCTTTGCCAAGTCTCGCGAAAGGAACTCCACTCGTGAAGCGTATTCTTCCCTTTGTACTCTTTATCACACTCGCCGCGTCGCTGACGATGGCGCAATCAAGAGGCCGGCGCGCTGCCGGCAACCGCGCCCGTACGCCTGCCGTGAGCGCCGAACAAAGTTTGCTCGCCGCCGAGCGTCAGTGGTCCGAAGCCTTCAAGAATCGTGACCGGCAAGCGCTCGACCTGATGATTGACGCCGACTTCGTCTTCACCGACGAAGAAGGCAAGGTCTATGACAAGGCGAAGTACATTCAAGAGATCGCCTCGGCGCAGGTCGAATCCTATAAGCTGGACGATCTGGCGGCGCGCGTCAGCGGCACGACGGGCGTCGTCACCGGTCTCTGGAGCGGCAAGATGACGATTGCCGGCAAAGACGCGAGCAGCACAGTTCGTTTCACCGACACCTTCGTCAAGCGGGTCAATCGCTGGGTTGTGCTGGCGTCGCACGAGTCGCGCATTCCGCAGAAAGGCACGGATATGAGCAACGCCATCACCACGCCTTCGGGCCTGAAGTACATCGATGAAGTCGTAGGCACCGGTGCCAGCCCCGAACCCGGCCAAATGGTCACAGTGCATTACACCGGCACGCTCGAAAACGGCGCCAAGTTCGACAGCTCGTATGACCACGGCCAGCCGTTCACTTTTCAACTCGGCGTGAGCCCGGTCATCCGCGGCTGGGCTGAAGGTGTGAGGACCATGAAGGTCGGCGGCAAGCGCCGGCTCATCATCCCGCCGCAGCTTGGGTATGGGGAGCGCGGTGCCGGCAACGTCATCCCGCCCAACGCCACGCTCATCTTTGAAGTCGAGCTGCTCAAGATTCAGTAGGCCGTAAGCAGTAGGCAGTCAGGAATGTTGTCGCTATCCGATGTTACATTCCTGACTCGGCCCAAACTGCTTACTGCCTACTGCCTACTGCTTACTGCGTTATGGCACACGACCACGACCACGATCACGACCATCATCACCGCCATGCCAGCAACCGGTGGCGGCTGATTCTGGTGATGGCGCTGACGGTCGTCTATATGCTCGCCGAAGCCATCGGCGGCTTTGCGACCAATTCGCTGGCGCTGCTGTCGGACGCCGGGCATATGCTGGCGGACGTGGCATCGCTGGGGCTGGCGCTGCTGGCGTTGTGGTTCGCAGCGCGGCCCATTACGCCGAAAAAAACCTACGGCTATTACCGCATGGAGATTCTCGCGGCGCTCGCCAATGGCGTGGCGCTGATTCTGATCTCGCTGCTGATCGCTTACGAAGCCGTGCATCGCTTACGTCAGCCTGAACAGGTCAAAGGCTTCGAGCTGTTGTTGATCGCCGGCGGCGGGTTGGTGGTCAACGTGCTCAGCGCCTGGCTGTTGCATGGAGCGGCGGAAGAGAACTTGAACATGCGCGGCGCCTTCCTGCATATCATCGGCGACGCGCTCGGCTCGGTCGGCGCCATCATCGCCGGTCTTTTGATCTGGCGCTGGGGCTGGACGATGGCCGACCCGATCATCAGCTTCGTCATCTGCGCGCTGATTGTCTTCAGCTCGTGGCGGCTCATCCACGAATCGGTGAACATTCTGCTCGAAGGCACGCCCTCGCACATCAGCGTGCGCGCCGTCCTCGAAGCCATGCACGATGTCAGCGGTGTGGCCGACGTTCACGAGCTGCATATCTGGACGATCAGCTCAGGCAAAGAAGCGCTCTCGGCGCACGTCACGCTCGAACCTGGCGCGGCGCACCGCGCGACGCTTGAAGCTTTGCAACAAGCCTTGCGCGCCGGCTTCAACATCACCCACGTCACCATACAGATCGAGCTGCCGGACGAAGACGAAGTGGCCAGCGGCAGGCTCTATCAGATCGTCAAACGAACGCCGCACGATTGAGCAAGCCTATGGCGGTGCAGGTCATCAAAACTGAAATACCCGACCCGGCGCCTGTTGAAACGCTGTCGCGTTTCGCTGCTCTGCGGTCGGTTGCGGTTCCGGTTTCTTTATTGATCATCGGCGCGGCAATGCTCGGCCTCTGCTGGTGGGCTCGCGACCTGCACCGCTT
>JBJMGU010000006.1:0-7672 GCA_045807765.1 Blastocatellia bacterium | reverse complement strand
TGCGGCGACGCGGAGAAAGAAAGACAAGCGGTTAGCCTCTGTCTCTTTCCCTCACCGCGTCGCCGCGTCGCCGCGTCCCCGCGTCGGCTTTTTCCCTCCCCGCGTCTCCGTGTCCCCGCGTCTCTTTCCGCGCTCTCACCGGTTTTGTTCTTCACGCATTTCCTTTTGCAGCTTTCGGTACTCTGAAACGGCGGCGTCGTGCTCAGCGGCGGTACGCGAGAACTTGTGCCGCCCGTCGCGGCTGTTGATGACGAAGTAGAGGGCTTCGGTCTGGTCGGGGTAGAGGATGGCTTCGAGCGAAGCGCGACCCGGCGAGGCGATGGGGCCGGGCGGCAGGCCGCTGACCAGATAGGTGTTGTAAGGGGATTGGCGCTGCCGGTGTCGCGGCTGATTCGGGTTGCCGTCGTAATCCCCGGCGAGAATCGCCGCATAAATAAAGGTCGGGTCGCTGCCAAGCGGCATGCCGATCTTCAAACGGTTGAAAAAGACCGAAGCCATATGTGGCCGCTCGTCGGGGATTTTCGCTTCCCGCTCGATGATCGAAGCCAGCGTCACGACCTGATGGACGGTCAGGTTCGCCTGGTTGGCGCGCGTGCCCCATTCCGGCGTGAAGACTTCGTTGAAGCGATTGACCATGGCGCGGACTAACTCTTCGGGTGTCGTCTTCGTCGTGTAGTTATAGGTATCCGGGAAGAGATAGCCTTCGAGGTTGCGCGCCTGCGGCGCAATCCGCTGAATCAACGACGTGTCATCCATCAGGCGCAGGAACTCTTCTTTGGTCGCCTTGCCGGTCTTCTCGGCCAGCGTCTCGGCAATATCAAAACGGTTATAGCCTTCAGGGATCGTGACGCGCTCAAGAAAGACTTCGCCGCGGCGAATCTTGTCAATCGCCTGCATGGGCGAGATGGGCGAAGCGAACTTGTAATCGCCGGCGCGCAAGCCGCTGCCGTGCCCGGTCGCCCGCAAATAGAGCCGCAGCGGGATGGGATGGCGCACGATGCCCGCCTCGCTGAGCTTGGCGATGACGCCTGCCGCGCCGGTGCCCGGCTCAATCGTGATGATGCGCTCGGCTGACGGATGCTCGACCGGGCGGTTGACCTCCGCGCGCAGCCACAGCAAGCCAGCACCAGCAGCCAGGATAAGCAAGACGAGCAGCAGCAGCGTAAACTTCAACAGCGAAAAGCCGCGCTCGCCGGCGCGCTGTGCTGATGAATGCGGCGCCGCGCCGGGGGCGACGTTGAGCGGTTCAATCATGGTGATTTGTGGCACGGTTCACTCTTTGCGATGCCGCGAGAAAGTCTTCGAGAATCAGCAGGGCGGCGAATTCATCAGAGCGCGCCCGCCGCGCTTCGCGGTTGAGGCCGCGCTCGATCATCATCTGCTCGGCCTCGTAACTGGTCAGCCGCTCGTCCTGGGTAAAGACCTTGACGGCGAGCCGGGCGCGCAGCCGTTCGACAAAACGCAGCACGCCGCTTGCGGCATCGCCGATCTGTCCATCCATTCTCAGCGGCAGACCGACGACGACCGCTTCGACTTCGAGGTCTTCGACGAGAGCTTGCAGGCGCGCGAGGTCACGTTCGAGGCTCGTCCTGCGAATCGTTTCGACCGGGCGGGCGCTCAGGCCGAGCGCGTCGGAAACAGCGGTGCCGATGCGCTTCGAGCCCAGGTCTATGGCGAGTACTCGCATTGGCAAGAGTATATGAAGCGCATTTGTAGAGTGTCAACGATAAGGGCAGTAAGCAGTAGGCAGTAAGCAGTAGGCAGTAGGCAGTTCACTGAACCGTGAGGGTTCTAATATATAGCAGCGAGCTACAAACCAGTCCCCTGCTGCCTACTGCCTACTGCTTACTGCCTACTGCCCCATCAACTGACCATTGCGCCTGATAGCGGGTCGGGTTATCATGAGTTGGCGGATAAAGCCCACACGAGGAGTACCTGATGCGGTTCAAGACCAAGATCGCGATTGTCGTTTTCTCAACCCTTATCGCCTTCTACGCCATCGTCGGCAGCTTCATGTCGAAGTCGAGCCAGGTCGTGGCGCGCGGCAGTCAGTATGGTCAGATTTCCATCTTCGATGAAGTGCTCAGTCACATCATCCGCGATTACGTCGAGCAGCCTGATCTCGAAAAGGTGCGCATCGGCAGCCTGCGCGGGCTTGCCGAAGGGCTTGACCCGTACAGCGCGTATCTGACGCCGGAACAGGTCAAGCAGTACGACCCGAAAGCCAGCCGCGCCGAGACCGGCATGATCTTGTCAAAGGTCGGCGGTTACGCCTACGTCGTCGCGGTGCTCAAGGGATCGCCCGCCGACCAGCTTGGCATCCGCGCCGGCGACTTTATCGAATACGTTGGCAAGGTGCCGTCGCGCGACCTCAGCCTCTATGACGTCGAACAACTGGTCAACGGCCAGGCGGGGACGACGATTGATCTGCGCGTGCTGCATCAGGGCCAGTCGCACAAGCTCACGGTGACGCGTGCCAAGATCACTCAGCCCGGCGTCGATACACGCATCGAAGAACCGGGCATTGGCTACATCAAGGTGACCAGTCTCGCCGACGGCAAGGCCGCGGAAGTGAAATCGGCGGTGAATGATTTGACCGCCAAGGGCGCGCAAAAGATCGTCCTCGATCTGCGTGGCGCTGCTAACGGCAAGCTGCAAGAGGGCGTCGCCGTCGCCAACCTCTTCGTCGGCTCCGGCACGCTGGCGCGCACGCTCGGCAAGGGTGACAAGGAGATTCAAAGCTTCACGGCTGATCCGGCGAAGGTCATCTTCAACGGGCCTCTCGCCGTGGTTATAGACCGCAGCACCTCTGGGCCTGCCGAAGTCGTCGCCGCCGCCGTCCGCGATCAGAAGCGCGGCGAGCTGATTGGCGAGAAGACCTTTGGCACCGGCTCGGATCAGCAGTTGTTCTCGCTGAGCGATGGCGGCGCGCTGTTGCTGACGACGGCGAAGTACGCGCCGGCTTCGGGCAAGGCGTTTATGGAAGAAGGGATCACCCCGACAGTGAAGGTCGACCGGTTGGCGGAGACCGAGACCATCCTGCCCGACACCGACGACGATGACGACGCCGACAAGCCCGAACAACAACAACCACAGGCCGCGCCGGTCAAGCCGCCCGCGCCGGTCGAAGACGTGCAGTTGAAGAAGGCGTTCGAGATCATCAAGCAGGCCCCGGCCAAAGGCGCTGCCGCGCAGAAGCGCGCCTCCGCCAAAGCCGCGAGCGCTATTGATAGCGCCTACGCCGACCGCCTGGCAACCTAGCCAATTGCGATAGGTTGATTCACGGATGAGAAAAAGCCGCTCACTACGAGCGGCTTTTTCTTTTCTCTGGTTAGCCCTTCATGACGTTCTTCATCACGAACCACACATTGGCCGGGCGCTCGGCCAGCCGCCGCATAAAGTAGGGATACCACGAGCGGCCATACGGCACATAGACGCGCATTCGATAGCCGTCGGCGACGAGTTGATCTTGCAGATCGCGGCGTATGCCGTACAACATTTGAAACTCGAACTGGTCGGCATTGATCTTGCGCTCGGCGGCGTACTGACGGGTTGCCGCGATCATCTTTTCGTCGTGCGTCGCGATGCCGTGATAGATTCCCGAAACCAGCAGCTTCTTCATGACAAGGACATAGTTGGCATCCACATCGCGCTTGTCTTGAAAGGCCACCGATGCCGGCTCTTTGTAAGCGCCTTTGCAAAGACGAATGCGCGCCCCCATGGCCAGCAGCTCGTCAACATCTTTTTCGGTGCGGTAGAGGTATGACTGCACGACGATGCCGACGTTGTCGAATTCGCCGCGCAGACGGCGAAAGATGTCCAGCGTCGCGTCGGTCTTCGGCGAGTCTTCCATATCGATGCGCACGAAGTTCTGATGACGAGCAGCCGCCTCGACAATCCGCCGCGTGTTGTCGTAGCAGACCGCCGGACTGATGTCTAAGCCAAGCTGCGTCAGCTTGACCGAGACATTCGAGTCGAGCGCGTTGTCGCTGATGGCTTGCAGCACTTCGACATACTCTTGCACCTCGGCGCGGGTTTCGGCCTCCGACGAAATACTTTCGCCGAGGTGGTCGAACGAGGCGCGAATCTGCTTGCGGTTCAACTCGCGAATGGCGGCGACCGCGTCGGGCAACTCTTCGCCGGCGACGAAGCGGCGCGTGACGTTGTTGAAGGACTTGAAGCGCGTCAGAAAATTCTTGAATCCCGGACTGTTGGAGAGGTAAAGGAGAATGGATTTGGTCAGCATCGTTTCTCTTATGTCAGGTCTGGACGGACTGGCCTGTGGCCGGCAGCGACCCACGAACGAGGATAAACGACCGTTCGAGTGAAATCAACCGGGCCGCCGACGGGCGGCATGCCTTCTGATTTACATCGTTAAAGTTTTGCGGCTCGGTGGCGCGCGTGTATAATCCTGTCAACCGAGTATGGAGCGCGAAGAGATACAAATCTTCCACAATCACCTCAAGCGCGCGCGCCTCAAGCGCACGTCGCAGCGCGACCTGATTCTCGATGTCTTCCTCGACACCGAAGGCCACGTCTCCAGCGAAGACCTCTATGCCATCGTCAAGGCAAAAGACCCGACGGTCGGCTTCACGACGGTCTATCGGACGCTGAAACTCTTGAAAGAGTGCGGCCTGGCGCGCGAGCTGGAATTCCACGACGGGCGCATGCTCTACGAGCACGAGTACAAGCACACGCACCACGATCACCTGATCTGCACAGAGTGTGGCGCGCTGATCGAGTTCTACAGCGAAGAGATCGAACGGCTGCAAGACGAGATCACCCGCCGCTACCGCTTCAAGCCGCTGCGCCACAGCCATCGCATCTTCGGCGTCTGCGCCGACTGCCAGCGCGCCCACAAAGTCGCCGAAAAAGCGGCGCGCGGATAGAGCAGTTGCCAGTTGCCGGTTCTCAGTTGTCAGCAATCCACCCTGGCCCCTCACCTGATTAGACACGCGGCAAGGGCGTGGCATAATAAAAGGCTCATGGCCCTTCAACCGGCAACTGACAACCGGCAACCGGCAACGACTCTGATCATCGCCCACAGGGGCGCGTCGGGGCTGGCGCCTGAAAACACGATGGCGGCGTTTCGCCTTGCCATAGGGCTAGGCGCTGACGGCTTCGAGCTTGATGTTCAGTTATCAGCAGACAGACTGCCCGTGGTCATTCACGACGCGCGTCTCACCCGCACCACCGATCATATGGGAGCAGTCGCCGCCCTGACCGCCGCAGAGCTGGCGGCGTGCGACGCCGGCGGCTGGTTTGCGCGAAGACTGGCGCGACGACCGCGGACTCGGGCGATGGCGCAAAGCGTGGCGAAGCTCACAAAAAATGATAGCCTGAGCTTTGCCGGCGAATCGGTGCCGGGGCTCGAC
Organism: Blastocatellia bacterium; assembly: GCA_045807765.1. Lineage (GTDB taxonomy): Bacteria > Acidobacteriota > Blastocatellia > UBA7656 > UBA7656 > DATENM01. Next base: position 2,297 of record JBJMGU010000006.1, on the reverse strand, counting down.
GACGTTCTAAAGCTAGCTTCGGAGGCAAACGTTAAGCGCGTCTATATCGAATTGAAAGGCAATCGCCGGTACGACAAACAGCCGCTGCTCGACGCTGTGCTGGCACTTGTCCGGCAGTATAAAATGGAGCGTGCCATCACCCTGCTGTCATTCGATCATGAAATCATCAGGCGCGCGCGCGCGCAGGCGCGGCGGCTGCGCACCGCTGCGACGTTTGCCATTCCCGGTCGCGGCGAGATGACGGCGCGGACTATCATCAATGCCGTCGAGCGCGCCGGCGCGGACGAAGCGGCGCTGCATTACGGGCTGGCAACGCGGCGCACGGTCGCCGCCCTGCACGCGCAAGGCATCAGCGTCGCCGTCTGGACGGTCAACAGCAAACTGGTCATGCGCCGTATGCTGGCGGTCGGCGTTGATGCGATAATGACTAACTACCCGAATCGCCTCGCTGATGTGCTGGCCGCTCAGGCCGGCATGCGTAATAACGAGCAGGTGAAGTGGTCGAGCAAACGTTGAATGTCTAAACCATCACACATCGCCGCAGAAACCGAACGCGAAGCCCACGCGTCGCAAGCGCTCGAAAGCGACGCGGCCCAGGAATCGTTCGCTGCGGAGATTCAGGCGTTCGCATCGCGACCCGATTACAGCGTCCGGCGCACATTGACGGCGCATTGCCGGTTTGAAGCGCACGCGCACGCAGCGTTCACCGTCACGGCACTGCTTGCCGGGCGTATGCTGGCTTGCGTCGGTGACCACGAGTTCGTTTTGAGCGTTGGCGATCTGGCCTTCGTAGGCGCCGGGCAACTGCACGCCGCAGAGGCCGATGAAGTTGACTTCGTTTCGATTCACATTCAGCCGGCGCTCATCAACAAGCTGGCCGCCGAGATGAATTTGACGCGGACGACCGCGGAGATCATCTTTCGCGCCCCGCGCACGGCGGACGACGCGCTGCTGACGATTGCCCGGCAGATCGCCGGCGAGGCCGTCAATGAAAAGCCCGGTCACGAAATCATGCTCGACGCGCTGGTGCGCCAGATGGTCATTCACCTGTTGCGCTCACACCTGACGGTGCGCAAGTCTGCGCAGATCGAATTGTCGCGCGTCGGGCCGGTAGACCGCCGCCTGCGGCGCGCGCTTGAGTTCATGCATGACAACTACGAGCGCGAACTGGGGCTCGAAGAGATTGCCGCGGCGGCTTACCTGTCGGAGTATCACTTCGCGCGCTTGTTCAAGCAGATCACCGGCGCGACGCCGCACGTTTATCTAGCCAACCTGAGAATTGAGCGCGCTCGCCGCCTGCTCGTTGAAACCTCACATCCGATCATCGAGATCGCCGCGATGGTCGGCTATCAAAGCCAGAGCCACTTCACCAAGATTTTCAAAGCGGTCACCGGCCTGCCGCCGCGTGCCTATCGCGAGAGCAGCCGGGATTGCGCAAGCCGTCGCTAAAAGTGCGCAACATCGCGGCAAGCCACTTGTCGCTTTTCTGATTTAATTCCATCTTGAATACAAGCGTAGACCGGACGTACTGCAAGAAAGGAATCCCTATGTCAAATCAGAAAACTCCCGTCGCCATCGAAGAAGCGAAAGGCAAGCTCGGCGTGCTGCTCGTCGGACTCGGAGCCGTCTCGACGACCTTTATCGCCGGAGTGGCGGCCATCAAGAAAGGCATCGCCGAGCCCATCGGCTCGCTCACACAGATGGGCACCATCCGCCTGGGCAAGCGCACAGACAATCGCGTGCCGCTGGTCAAAGACTTCGTGCCGCTCGCCTCGCTCAACGATCTCGTCTTCGGGGCGTGGGACATCTTCGAGGAAGACGCTTATGAAGCGGCACTGCACGCCGGCGTCCTCGAACGCGATCTCATCAATCAAATCAAAGAAGAGCTGCAAGCCGTCCGCCCGATGAAAGCGGTCTTCGATCAGCACTACGTCAAGCGGCTGAACGGCACGCACGTCAAGCAGGGCGCCAACAAGATGGAGATGGCCGAGCAGTTGATGGCTGACATCGAGGAGTTCAAGCACAAGAACGAATGCGACCGCCTGGTGATGGTCTGGTGCGCGTCTACGGAAATCTTCATGACCTGCACCGAAGAACATAATGATCTGGCGTCGTTTGAAAAAGCGCTGCGCGACAACAATCCCTGTATCGCGCCTTCGATGATCTATGCCTACGCGGCGCTGAAATCCGACGTGCCGTTCGCGAACGGCGCGCCGAACCTCAGCGTCGACTTCCCGGCCATCCAGGAGCTCGCCCGCGCGAAGGGCCTGCCGATTTGCGGCAAGGACTTCAAGACG
>JBJMGU010000005.1:0-15417 GCA_045807765.1 Blastocatellia bacterium | reverse complement strand
TATCGGCAGCGCCTGGCGCTGGCGGCAAGCGCACCCGAACGGTTACGCCGATTAGCTTGCGCCACTTTTCATCATGAGCTTGAGTCGCAGAGGATTCCTTCAATCATCGGTCGCTGCCGGGCTGGCGTTTTCGATCACGCCGCTGCGCCGCGCCGAAACGGCGAAGTACCGGACGGCGCTCATCGGCAGCGGCTGGTGGGGCATGAACATTCTGCGCGAAGCCATGCGCGCCAGCGCGGCGCGCGTCGTCGCGCTCTGTGACGTGGATCAGAATCAGCTCAACCCTGCCGCCGAAGAGGTCGAGCGGCTCACGGGCGAGCGCCCCAAGCGGTATCGAGATTATCGAGAGCTGCTCGCTGCGGAAAAGCCTGAAATCGTCATCGTCGCCACACCCGACCACTGGCACCCGCTTATCACCATCGCCGCCGTGCGCGCCGGCGCACACGTCTACGTCGAAAAGCCCATCGGTCACACGATCCGCGAAGGCCGCGCGATGGTTCGGGCAGCGCGCGATACGGGGCGCGTCGTACAGGTCGGCACGCACCGCCGCGTTTCGCCGCACAACCTATCGGGGATGCAGTTTTTGAAATCCGGCAAGGTAGGCAAGATTGGTATGGTGCGCGCCTTTGTGCATTACGGCGGCGGGCCGGGCGAGCGGGTCGCGGACACCGAGCCGCCCGCCGGGTTGGATTGGAATATGTGGTGCGGCCCGGCGCCGCTGCGCCCGTTCAACAAGACGATTCACCCGAAGGGCTTTCGCCAGTACCTCGATTACGCCAACGGCCAGCTTGGCGACTGGGGCATTCACTGGATGGATCAGATTCTCTGGTGGACGGAAGAGAAGTACCCGCGCAGAGTCCATTCGACCGGCGGTCGCTTCATCCGTCGCGACAACACTGACGCGCCTGATACGCAGGTCGCCACCTTCGAGTTCGAATCGTTCACCGCCACCTGGGAGCATCGTTTGTATGCCGCGAACGAAGCCGAGCGGACGAACATCGGCTGTTACTTTTACGGCACCGAAGGGACGTTTCACATGGGCTGGCTCGACGGCTGGACATTCTACCCGGCGGATAAGAACAAGCCTGTGCAGCACGAAGCGCCGCGCTTGAATCAGCCGGACGAGCAGAACATCCGCGAGCTTTGGGCAGACTTCCTTGAGAGCATCCGGCTGAAGCGGCGACCGGTCTGCGATATTGAGATCGGCCACCGCTCGACGAATCTGGCGCTGCTCGGGATGCTCTCTTACAAGCTCGGTCGCAGCGTCCATTGGGACGGCGACAAAGAGACGATTCTGGATGATGCGGAAGCCAACCGGCTGCTTGCGCGGCCATACCGCGCACCGTGGGAATATCCGAGATGAAATGATAAACGATGAATGATAAATGATAAATGATGAACTACCGGAGCGTGCGCCCATTGCAGTTCTGCGGTTCCTCTTTAATTCATCATTCATCATTCATCATTCATGAAATGGTGAGCTATGCCACGAAAAAGAATTCTCGTTCCGATACTGCTTTCATTGTTTATTCTTTCACTCTGCCGGCAACCGGCGCGCACGGCGGCGCAGGCCGGTTATCAGCCCGCGCCGCACAACATTGAAGCGCGCCACTGGTTTCAGGATGCCAAGTTCGGGCTGTTCATTCACTGGGGCGTCTACAGCGTGCTTGGTGACGGCGAGTGGGTGATGAACAACCGCAAGATTCCCATCCACGATTACGAAAAGCTGCCGCGCGCTTTTAACCCCGTAGACTTCGATCCGGCTGAGTGGGTCAACATCGCCAAGGCCGCCGGCATGAAATACATCACGATTACCAGCAAGCACCACGACGGCTTCGCGATGTTCGACTCGAAGGTTTCCGACTACGACATCGTTGACCGCACGGCGTACAAGAAAGACGTTTTGAAAATGCTGGCCGACGAGTGCCACCGCCAGGGCTTGAAAATCTTCTTTTATCATTCGCAGCTCGACTGGCATCACCCGGATTTTTATCCGCGCGGCGGTACGGGCCGCGACGCCGGGCGACCGAATGCGGGCGACTTCGCGAAATACATCGATTACATGAATGCGCAGCTCAGCGAGCTGTTGACGAACTATGGCGAGGTCGGTGGCATCTGGTTCGATGGCTGGTGGGATCGCCCCGAGGCGAACTGGCGGCTGGACGAAACCTACGCGCTGATTCACCGTTTGCAACCGGCGGCGCTCGTCGGCAGCAACCACCACCGGCGGCCCAACCCCGGCGAAGATTTTCAGATGTTCGAAAAAGACCTGCCGGGCCAGAAGACGACCGGCTTTAATCAAGAGCAAGAGGTCGGCCAGTTGCCGCTTGAAACCTGCGAGACCATGAACGATTCGTGGGGCTTCAACATCAACGACCGAAAGTATAAGAGCACGCGCGACCTGATCCGCTACTTGGTGCGCGCTGCCGGCAATAACGCGAACTTTCTGTTGAACGTCGGGCCGATGCCGAACGGCAAGATTCAACCGGAATTCGTCACACGGCTGCGCGAGATGGGTCAGTGGCTGGCTCGGTATGGCGACAGCATCTATGGCACGCGCGGCGGCCCGGTCAGCCCGCGCCTCTGGGGCGTGACGACGCAGAAAGGCAATCGCGTCTATGTTCACGTGCTCGACTGGAACAGTGGGGATGCGCTGTGGCTGCCGTTAGCGGCGCGCGTCACGTCGGCAAAGTTTCTCAAGGACGGCAGCATTGCGCCGGTGACTCAGGTAGAAGGCGGCGTCTTGATCCGCGCCATTCCGCAGAGCGCCGCCGACGAGTTCGACACCGTCATTGCGCTGGAGCTTGAAAGCAAGTAAGCGCTTTCAAGCGGCCCGGTCTTCGCTCAACTTTTCAGACGTAGGCTGCCGCCGGCGGCGCACAATGTAAATCGTCACCGCGATGCCGGCCAGCACACCGAGCGCAATCAGCGACCACAGCATCACCGTGTAGTGGCGCATCAGAAAACGAAAGACGCGCTGGCCGAAGACCGATGCGAGATAAGCGACCAGCGTGAAGCGCACGGCTCGCGCCGCGGTCAGTGACGCGAGAAATTTCGGCAGCGGATAATTCATCGCCCCGGCGCCGAGCAAAAACGGGCCGAGCGGCGCCGGCGGCGGCAACAGCGCCGGCACAAAGACCGTCGCAAAGCCCCAGCGCTCGAAGGCGCGATGCACCTTTTCGATCTTCTCTTTTGAGAGCCGTTTCGCCAGCGCCCGCTCGCCGCCCTTACGCCCCAGGCGGTAGGTAATATAACCGCCGAGCACCGAGCCGATGGTTGCCATCACCGCGTAATAAATCCACTCGTCGCGCTCGTGCGCTGTCAGCACAATGGTCAGCGCGTCGAGCCCGCCCGGCGTCGGAATCACCGAGCTATCAACCACGCCCATAAGGATCAGGCCGAGGCCGCCCAGCCGCCTGAGGGTTCGCCATACTTCGAACAGGTATACCCAGATAAAGCCCATCGATCATCGCCGTTCCAATTTTGATGCTCACATCCGCCACTAATGATTATAACTGCCGCACGCCGCGAGCTTGCGCAACAGCTCGGTGCGCTCGACTCGACAAAGATTGCCGCCGGTGAAAAACGCGTCTTCGGTGACTTCCACCCAAGCGTAGGCGGGCGGCTCGACCGCCATCAATTCGTCGAGCGTTTCGGCCTCGACTTCGCAGAGCACCAGGCCGGCAAGCTCACCTGCGAATACGTCAATCGAAAAGACGCGCCCGCGATTGCTGTGATAATAACGCGTCTTCGTCAGCCGGTCGCCTGCAAGCCCCTCGAAGAGATCATACTCAGCCGGCGACAGCAGAATGCGGCTGATCGTCTGGAAGTAAGGCGAAGGCGATTCGGCTTTCTTCGTCAGCTTGATCACTCGCCGGTCGCTGTCCGAATCGGTCAGAACGCGCAACCGCAGCCTTGTTTGTCGAAGATACTTGTCCTCGAAGGTCTTCGAGTATGACTCGACGGCGCTTTGCCAGTCCGACTGCGGCGCAACCAGGAATCGCCGCTCGTATTCGACGCGCGTATATTTTGCTTCTTCTGCATCCATGATTCCTCTGTTCTCTCTTCGCGCCGCGTGCTTTGCTTCCCGGCGACAGCGCGATTACGGATGCTGCGCCGCTGGTTTTTCGTGAAGCGTTTTCCATGCTTGCAGGTAGCGCGCGGCCTTCGGATTATCGGCGTTCCAGCGCGGCGATTGCGGATTGTTGGCCATCATCACCACGGCAAGCGCCACACAGCGGTCTACCTTTGCCATGTTCTGATAATCGATCTTCTCCCAGCTATCGCTGACGCCGTGATAGTCAGGATAAACGTAGGCGACGCAGAGCGTGTGCGCCGGCACGCCATGATCGGCGAGCGCCTGGTTGTCGCTGCGACCGAAGAAGGCATCGCTGTTACGCGGATGCTTATAGATGTTGATGCCTGTGAGCAGGCCGGCGGCTTTGAAGACCTGGCCGACTTCGGAAAAGTCGAAGCCGGTCATCGAAGCGTTGTTCACCTGCGGCCCTTCGTTGCTGTCTGTGCGCCCGACCTGTTCGAGATTGATGTCGGCAACCGTGTGGTCGAGCGGGAAGAGAGGATGCTGCCCATAGTAGCGCGAGCCGAGCAGTCCGCGCTCTTCGCCAAAGAAGGTCATAAAGACGATGCTGCGGCGCGGGCGCTGCTTCATCGAGGCAAGCGCCGACGCCACTTCGACGACCGACACCGTGCCGCTGCCGTCGTCGTTCGCGCCGTTGTAGAGCGTGTCGCCTTCGCCCGGCTTGATGCCGAGATGGTCGTAATGCGCCGTCACCAGCACGTAGGTATCTTTCAGCGCCGGGTCAGAGCCGCGCAGCACGCCGACGACGTTGCGGGCGCGCACAGGCTTATCTGCACCGCGCATTGTGACGCTGGCGGTTTGAAAGTAGCCGTCATCGCCGGCAGGCTCAAGGCCGGCGCCGCGGAACTGCGCGGCGATGTATTCAGCGGCAAGGTCGAGCCCGCGCGATGGCGTGCCGCGCCCTTCGAGCGCGTCCGAGGCGATGAACGACAGGTGGCCGCGCAACGAGTCGGCGGAGATGTGATTGAGCGCCGCGCGCACATCGGCGGTCATCCGAAATGGCGGCGCCGGCGGCGCGCTCAGAGTAGAAGCCGCCAGCGCCAGCAGCAGGATGACTCGCGCCAGCCTATCAGTGATCTTTTTCACGCTCATCCTTATGTCCATCTCTCCGGTTGATTTGCAAATATTCGGCCAAGTATAGCAGACCGCCTGTGGCCCGCCGCCAATTGCTGTGATTTTGTTGCGATTATTGCGCCGGCGTGCCAAGCGATTCTATAATATTCAGCGTCTCCCAAGTTTACTTCAATAGCTCCCCGGCAGCCGCCCCGGCGCGTTGCCGGTATACAACGCAGCAGTCCAGCCCTGCCGCCGTGAAGCTGTGAAGAGGTGTCGAGGTAGTCAATGAAGAAGCTCGCTGTCGCTTGTCTGTCCCTGGTTATGGCGTCGTTTATCGTCTTCCCCCACAAGGCCGCCTACTCGCAGGCCCGCAACCCGCGCTCAGCCGCTTACGCTGAGGGCGAAATCATCATCAAGCTCAAGCCCGAGGTTGCCAACTTGGCCGAGCAAGATATTCCCGAATTCATTTTCCGCGCGTCGGGCGCTCGGGCCGAGCGATTAAGCGAGCGCCAGCGCGGCATCAACCTGATTCACCTCAACGGGCAGCTTTCGGTCGAGCAGGCCCTCGCCGCGGCTGAGGCCGACCCGCGTGTCGAATACGCCGAGCCGAACTACCTCTACGCGACCGACGCGACGCAGCCCAACGACCCGCGCTTCGGCGACGAGTGGGGATTGATGAATTCATTCTCGGCCCAGAGCGCCGGCTCGACGCCCGCCGACATCGGCGCGACGCGCGCCTGGGACATCACCACCGGCAGCGATGACCTGGTTGTCGCCATCATCGATACCGGCGTAGACATCGCTCACGAAGACCTCGCCGCGAACATCTGGACGAATTCCAACGAGATTGCCGGCAACGGCGTTGACGATGACGGCGACGGCTATGTGGATGACCTGCATGGCTGGAACTTCCGCGATAAGAGCGCCGATGTGTTTGTGAATTCCAGTGAAGATTTGCATGCGACGCACGTCGCCGGCACCATCGGCGCGGTCGGCAATAACCAGCTCGGCGTCACCGGCGTCGCCTGGCACGTCAAGCTCATGTCGCTGAAGTTTCTCGGCGGCTCGAAAGGCTCAGGCTCGACTGCCGACGCCATCCGCGCCATCGATTATGTGATCTACCAGAAGAACCACGGCGTCAACGTGCGCGTCATCAACTCGAGTTGGGGCGGGCCGGGCGCGTCACAGGCGTTGCGCGACAAGATTCAAGAGGCCGGCGACAACGGCATCGTCTTCGTCTGCTCAGCGGGCAACGACGCCGAAGATAACGACGGCGCATCGCCAGATTACCCGGCGGCTTTCGCGGCTGGCCTGAGCAACGTCATCTCGGTGGCGGCAATTACTATCGCAGACAACCTCGCAGACTTCTCAAACTTCGGCCACGCCGGGGCGACGGTTGCCGCGCCGGGTCAGGGGATTTGGAGTACGGAACCGCATACGTCCCTCTCGCCGAACGGCTCGTATGGCCAGTTGAGCGGCACCTCGATGGCTTCGCCGCATGTCACGGGCGTCGTTGCGCTGTTGCTCTCGAACGAGCCGCAGTTGACGCCGGCGCAAGTCAAGCAGCGCATCATCGCGACTGCCGAGCCGACTGACGCGCTGGTCTCGAAGGTCGCTGCTTCGGGCCGCGTCAACGCTTACAACGCGCTGACGAATCGCCTTGCTCCGACAACAAGCCCGCGCATTGTGCAAAACGGTGTGACCTTTTCTAAAACCACGGTGACGATTGACGGCGTCGGCTTTGTGAACGGCTCGGCGGTCATCGAAGTCGGCGGCAAAGCCCTTGATGGCACCGTGTACGATAGCTCTTATGCGACAGGCAATGGCATGCTGACGCGGCTGACCAATGTGATGGGCAAGAAGCCGTTGAAAAAGAAATTCCCCATCGGCCAGCCGGTCACGGTAACGATCTTCAACCCGACGACCGGCGAGCGCTCGGCAAACTTCACGGCGACGCGTTACTAAACCGGCGCTTGATTACAGAAGTAAGACGAAGGCCGCAGGCGCGCCGCTTGCGGCCTTCGTCTTTTTCGCGAGCCGTTTGACCGCCACAGGTTTCGGCGCGCGTCTTGTCGCTCAGACGCCGGTTGCTTAGAATACCCCTTCGACTCCACGCGACGGGGAATCCGCGATGAAACCATACCTTGATCTGATGCGCCACGTGCTTGAGCAGGGAACGCCGAAGACCGACCGCACCGGCACCGGCACGCTTTCGGTCTTCGGCCACCAGTTGCGCTTTGATCTGCGCGAAGGCTTTCCGCTGCTGACCACCAAGAAGCTGCACATGCGCTCGATCATCTACGAGCTGCTCTGGTTCCTGCGCGGCGACACCAACATCGGTTACCTGCAAGAGCACGGCGTGCGTATCTGGAATGAGTGGGCCGACGAGCAGGGCGAGCTCGGGCCGGTTTACGGGCGACAGTGGCGCAGTTGGCAAGCCGCCGATGGCCGATGCATCGATCAAATCAGCCAGGTCATCGAGCAAATCAAGACCAACCCCGACTCGCGCCGCCTGATTGTCAGCGCCTGGAATGTCGGCGAGTTGGACCGCATGGCCTTGATGCCCTGCCACCTGCTGTTTCAGTTCTACGTCGCCAATGGTCGGCTCTCATGCCAGATGTACCAGCGCTCGGCGGACATCTTTCTCGGCGTGCCGTTCAACATCGCTTCTTACGCGCTGCTGACCATGATGATGGCGCAGGTCTGCGGGCTGGAGCCGGGCGAATTCATTCACACGCTCGCCGACGCACACCTCTACAGCAATCATCTGGAACAGGCGCGCTTGCAGCTTGCGCGCGAGCCGCGCCCGTTGCCGCGCATGCAGATCAATCCGGCGGTCACTTCGATATTCGATTTCGATTATTCAGACTTCGAGCTTACGGGCTACGATCCGCATCCACACATCAAGGCGGAGGTGGCCGTTTGATTGTGTCTTTGCTTGTGGCGATGGACGAACGGCGCGGCATTGGCAGGCGCGGCGGCTTGCCGTGGCGGCTGTCGAGCGACCTGAAGCGCTTTCGCGAGTTGACCCTGGGCCATCACATCGTCGTCGGGCGCAAGACCTTCGAATCGATTGGCAAGCCGCTCGCCGGTCGCCAGATGATCATCGTCACGCGCGACCCCGATTATCACATCGCCGGCTGCTTGACGGTGCCTTCAATCGCTGAAGCCATCGAGCTTGCGCGGCAGCATGGCGAAACCGAGCTGTTCATCTGCGGCGGCGCGGAGATTTATGCGCGGACGATGGATCTGGCCGCGCGCATCTACTTGACGCGGGTTCACGCCGATTGCGATGCCGATACCTTCTTCCCCGAATTTAACCCGGATGATTGGCTGGAAACCGCAAGCGAAACTCACGGGGCTGACGAAAAGAACCAACACCCGTTCACCTTCTCGCTGCTGATCAGAAAGCCCGTCGGGCAGCAAGCGCCGCGCGGCGACAGTTGATCTCAGGCAGGAACTTCACTGCCTGCACGCTCATCTGGTTGTCAATTGCGCGGCTGTTCCTCTACAATTTGTGTTTCCCATCAACCCCGGATCGCTCGCCAGACCAGGCGAGCGCGGGCAGCAATACTTTCGGAGGCCAGGAATCGCTATGTTGAAGTTCCTCAGCGGGCGCAAGCGTTCGCGCAATCTGTTGTTGATTTTTTTCGTCGTCGTCATGACGCTGTCGCTGATCGGGTTATTCTCGGTCGCGGTCTCGGGCGGCGCTGCCGGCTTGTTCGGCAACAAGAACGGCGGCAGTGACGCGGCAGTGGCCAAAGTCGGCAGCTACGAGGTGTCGCTCAAAGAATACAAGGATCAACTCGCCGCCTTCAGCCGGCAGATTTCGCAAGGTCAGGGACGCACAGGCATGCAAAGCCTGACGACGACCTACGCGCAGTACGGCCAGCAGATTCTTGACAACCTGCTGCGCGAGAAGCTCGTCCAGTACGAAGCCGACCGCCTCAACCTCAGCGCCACCGACGAAGAGGTCGAGGCGCGGCTGAAGCAGACCTTCAGCCCGTGGCCTGGCCCCGAACAGTATCGCGAGCGCCTCATTCAAGCCGGCATGACGCCGACGCAATTTGAAGCCGGACTGCGCGCCAGCATCTCTGCCGAGCACCTGCGCAGCTACATTACCGCCGCCGTGCAGTTGTCGCCGCAGGAGGTCGAAGACGAGTACCGCCGCAACAACAACCGTTACAGCATACGCTGGGCTGATGTCAGTCCCGACCAGTTGAAGGACAAGGTGACCTTCACCGACAACGACCTGCGCGCCTTCTTCGACTCGCACAAAGACGACTTCAAGATCACCACCGAGCAGCGCCGCGCCCGCTACATCCTCGTTGACTCGGCGAAGGCCGGCGAGGCCATACAGGTCAGTGATGACGAGTTGAAGCCGGACTTTGACCCGGAGCGCAACCTCAAGGCCGTGCGCGTCAGCCAGATCGTTCTCAACGTGCCGAAAGCTGAAAAGCCCGATCCCAACAAGCCGGTTTCGACGCAGCAGACCCCCGACGCCGAAGAGACCGTGCGCAAGAAGGCGCAGGAGCTGACCGACCGCGCCAAGGCCGGCGAAGACTTTGCCAAGCTGGCCCGCGAAAACAGCAATGATGCGGCATCCAAAGCCAGCGGCGGCGACATCGGCTGGGTCAACAAAGATGCCAAGCGCGAGGCTGACGATCCGCTCAACAACGCTTTCAGCCTCAAAGTCGGCGATGTTACCCAGCCCATCAAGAAGGGTGACAAATACTACATCATGAAAGTCACCGAGCGCCGCACGGCGACGTTTGAAGAGGCGAAGCCGGGGCTGCTTAAAGAAGCCCGCATGCGCAAGGGCTACAGCGAAGCGGTCAACATTGCGAATCAGGCGCTGCAACGTTTGAAAGAGACCAAAGACGCGCAGGCCGTGGTCGCCGAGATCAACAAGCAGCGCGGCGTCGAAGTTGCCGCCCTGCGCGAAACGCCATTCTTTTCGCGCGGCGACACGCTGCCGGAGATGAACGGCGCATTTGAGCTGCAAGCCGCCGTCTTCGAGTTGCAGAATCCCGGCGATGTCGGCGAATCGGTCAACGTCCAGGGCGGCTTCGCCGTTCCGCAGTATGTCGAGAAGCGCGACCCGCACGACCCGACATTTGAAGAGGTGCGGGCCAAAGTCGAGCAGCGTTACCGCGAAGACCGCGCCAAACAACTGGCGCAGGATCGCGCCCGCCAGATCGGCCAGGCCAAGTCGCCCGACGAGATGAAGAAGATCGCCGATTCGCTCGGCGTCAAAACCGACGAGCGTTCGGGCATCGGCGAATCCGATTCCATCGGCCCGCTGACGACCGACGAAAGCCGCGCCGCGATCTATAAACTCAACGTCGGCCAGGTGACCAGCGAGCCGATGAAGAGCGACAACGATCACTATGTCGCGGCGGCCATGGTCGGGCGCAAGGACGCAGACATGGGCGACGCGTTTCAGAAAGAGAAGAAGTCGCTGGAGCAGCGCATGCTCGAAGAGAAGCGCAACGTCTACTTCTCGACCTATCTGGCCGAGCTTCAGCAGAAGCTGAAAGCCGAAGGCAAGATCAAGGTCTATCAGAATCGCCTGGACGACGCGATGGAAGCGCTGGCGACGCAGCCGGGGGCGGCGCCGCAGCCGGATATGCCGCCGGCGATGCCGCAACGCCCGCGCCGCCAACCGGCACGCTTGCCCGGCCAGTAACCCGATCACCAGCGCAAGCTAACAAAGCCCTCGTCAGTTCATCACGAATGGCGAGGGCTTTGTCGTACTCATGGTCATCCTCATTTTCTGGTAGCCGGCAGTTGATCCACTTTGCGGAAACCGGCGGGGACGGCGAAATCATCTATCGCCACGTCGAGGCGAACGTCGCGCCGCTCAGTGGTCAGACGTGCGCCGTTCGATGATTCGACTTCGATCAGCAAGGGCAATCCGGCAAGATCACGGGCGCGGCGGCTGCGCGTCACTTCAACGCCCCCATCGGCAAACGTCGCGCGTTCTTCAATCACCTGGCAAGGGTGATCCTCGATGGTTTCATCTCCCAGCACACGAAGGTTGAGTTGAACGAGCGCGGGCGCATCGCTCAGAGCGCGCTCGACTTCTTCAAGGCTGATTGCCGGTGGCGCGCTTTCGCTCGCCGGCGGCGCGGCATTGCGCATAGCAGCCGGCGCCGTCGTGCCGGAATTGAATTCAATATAGAGGCGATGGTCGAGGTCGAGCAGGTAACCTTTGCCGAGGTCGGGCCGCAGAATCAGAGCCCGCGCGGCGCCGGCTTCTGTCCACTGCTCACGCCGCCAGTCGCCGCGCCGCGCGACGCTGCCGCTCGTCGTCTCGCGGGCCACGCCATCAACCGCCAGCCGCGTCAAGGTCGCCGAATAGACATCGGGCTCACCTGCCGCGATGATCTCAGCGATGGCGGCGGGCGGGCGGCGGCGACAATTGATTAAGCAGATGATCAACAAGACGAGCCAGGCAGGCCGCGACCAGTCTGCTTTTCCGAGCGAGCGCATAATGGTTGAGATTCTACCATCATCGCGCCGAAGGTTGCGCCGCTGTCGCAAAGCGCCAGTTTGCAATCGCCACGGCATTGCAACTTTGCCCGCGCGCCGTTAAGTTGTCGTCACTCCCAGGCGAAAGGATGAAAGGTTTTCATGTCAGCGATCAATAGGCGACAGTTCATCGGCGCGATACTCGTAGCGGGCGCGGCCCACTTTGCGCCGCGCGCCGCTTACGGCAGCCGCGCCACGGATTCACGCATCGAGATTTTGGTTACCGAACCGGCAAGCCGTATCGCGCCGGAAATTTATGGCCATTTCGCCGAGCACCTCGGCGGCGTCGTTTATGACGGCATTTGGGTCGGCGAAGGCTCGAAGGTCGCCAACGTCGGCGGCATTCGCCGGGCACTGGTCGAAAGCCTGAAGCGCATTCGACCCTCGGTGGTGCGCTGGCCGGGCGGCTGTTTCGCTGACAGCTACGACTGGCACGATGGCACGGGGCCGCGTGCCGCGCGCCCGCGTCGCACCAATTTCTGGAGCGACGGTCTGCCGCAAAAGCAGTTCGGCAACGCGCCGCAGAAGTATGACCCGAACCATTTTGGCACCAACGAATTCGTGCGCTTCTGTCGCTTGATCGGCGCGCAGCCTTACCTGGCCGCCAACCTGCGCAGCCTGCCGGCCAGAGACTTTTATCAGTGGGTCGAATACTGTAACGCGCCTGCCGGCTCGACCTCGCTTGCAGACTTGCGCGCCGCCGCCGGCGACCGCGAGCCGCTCGATGTGCGCTACTGGGGTGTCGGCAACGAATCATGGGGCTGTGGCGGCAACTTCACGCCCGAAGAGTACGCGGCAGAGTTTCGCCGCTTCACCGCATGGGTGCCTGGGTACGAGAAGCGGCTGTCGTTCATCGGCTCGGGGCCGAACGGCGGCGACCTGAGCTGGACGCGGCGCTTCTTCGCCAAACTGGTCGAAAAAGGCGAAGGGCAGTTGCGTGGATTGTATGGCTGGGGCATGCATCATTACTCTTGGAACCTGAGCCGCGGGCAGTCGAACGATTGGGAAAAGGCCAAAGGCGACGCCCTGAAGTTTGATGTCGAAGAGTGGTACGAGCTGTTCAGACAGGGCGACGAGATGGAGCAGCTAATCAACAACCATTGGGCGGCCATGGGCGAGATTGACAAGTCGCATCGCGTCAAGCTGGTCGTAGACGAATGGGGCGCGTGGTACAGGCCGGGCAGCGAAGCCCACCCGACGCATCAGCTCGGCCAGGCCTCGACCATGCGCGACGCGGTGCTGGCCGGGCTGACGCTCGACATCTTCAATCGCCATGCAGACAAGGTGGCGATGGCCAACATCGCCCAACTGGTCAACTGCCTGGCGGCGCTCTTCATCACCCATGAAGATCAGTTCATCGTCACGCCGACCTATCACGTCTTCGAGATGTACGCCGCGCATCAGGGCAATCGTGCGCTGCCGATGACGGTTGACGCGCCAGAGGTGCATTACAATCGGGTGGGCAAAGCGGCGAGCTTCTGGGGCTTGAAAGGCTCGGCCTCGCTCGGCGACAAGACGTTGATTGTTACGGTGGTCAACCCGCACGCTAGCGAGGCGCGTGAGACCGAGATCAGCCTGCGCGGCGCGACCGTCAAGTCGGCGCAGGCGAGGACGCTTGCGGCAGACGACATTCACGCCCACAACAGCTTTGCCAGCCCGCGCACCGTCGAACCAAAAGAGACGGCGATTACGGCGAGCGGCGCGTCGCTGGTGCATCGCTTCCCGCCGGCCTCGGTGACGCGATTGCGCATTGAGCTGGCGTGATCGCATTCACATCTAGGGCTTGGCGGCGCGGTCGGTGTCGAGCATAAAGAAATCGCGGATGCGCCGCAACAGGTCGGGCTGGGTGTGCTGCATGCGCTGGTGGATGATCTCTTCGGTCAAGGATTCGCGAATCGCGTCAAGCTCGACGCGGCGCTTGGCCAGCGTGTGCGAGATGGCTTCGGCGACCTCCGGGCGTTCGTGGAGGATGTCGCGAAAGGCGGCTTTGTCGAGGCGATAACATTTTACATCGGTGCGCGCGATGACCGTGGCGCGGCGCGCCTCGCCGGTCATCATCCCCATCTCGCCAAAGTAATCGCCGCTACTCAGCACCGCGACTTTCTCGCGGCGGCCCTCGATGCTCACCTGCACCTCGGCCTCGCCTTCGACAATCACATAAAGCCAGTGGGCCTCGTCGCCCTGCCGGGTCATCACTTCGCCGCGCAAGAAGGGCGCCATGAGCAGCCGTGTAGCCAGGCGGCGTTTCTCTTCCTCAGCCAGCGGCTGAAACAGCTCGATGTGGTCAATGGCTTCCAGGCGGCGGCCAATCTCTTCGGTGCGTTTGCGCTCGCGGCGCGTCTCGCTCTCCTGGGTGACGAAGAGCGACTGCGCCGGAATCGATAGCGGAATGTCGGCGCGGCGCAAGGCGGTATAGAGTCGCGTTCGCACCACCGAATCGGTTGGGTCTGTAAGCGCCAGATCGGTCAGCCAGTAGCGCGCCGCATAGACCGCATAGCTGTCCTTGAAATCAATCACCAGGCAATGCGGCGGCGGAGTGCTTGCGACATCGGGGATGGGTTCGGCGCACAGCGCTTTTTCGACCGCGGCGATGACCTGTGTCGGCGCGTAGCGAAAATCAACGTTGAAATAAACCCACTGGCGGTGCTGGCGCGGCTGGCCGACGCGGCGGCCCAGGATGATAACCTGCGATTTCATCAAGACGCTGTTGGGAATCACCACGGTGTCCCAGTTGCGCGTTTCAATCGAGGTCTGCCGCCAGCGAATCTCTTGCACACGGCCTTCTTGCTGATCGATGCGCACCCAGTCGCCGACATGGATCGTATGCTCCATCTGCAAGGCGAGGCCGCCCATGACGTTGCCGAGCGTGTCCTGTAGCGAAAAGCCGATGACGGCGGTGATGACTGCCGAGGTGGCGACGACGCCGGCAATGTCAACGCCGCTGTGCGACAGCAGCGTGATGCCCGCGACGATGTAGGCCAGGGCATGCAATAGGTCGCGGAGAATGCGCGGCGGCGACAAATGCAAAGGGCGCAGCAGCACGGCGAAGATGAAGACGCCGACCAGGTTGATGGTGCCGATGCTGACGACGAAGAGCGCAACGAATTTGAGGAAGCGATAGCCGAAGCTGTCGCTGCTGCCGCCGTAATAAACGATGACGCTGGCGCCGAGCAATCCGGCGAACGAGAGCGCCAGCAGCAATACGGCGCTGCGAATACCGGGGCGCTCGACGGGCGCGAGAATAAACAACACCGCCGCGACAAAGATGAAGACCAGCACCAGCCAGTAAAGACTGCCGCCGACGCCCGCCGTGGTTTGAACGATTTGCCAGAAATGCATCGCAGGGCGAATCCTATTGATAGACGCCCGCGGGCGCAAGCGAAATGATGAAGGATGCGAGGAGTGATTTGTAGATACCGTCTTGAAAGTCAAGCGGCAAGTGATGGATCAAATGCCTTGCCAGATTTCAAGACGGTATCTACAGCAACACGCAATGGAACTCCGCCTTAAAAATGGCGCGAGTAACTAACCATAATCGTGTAGTCGGCAAACGCCGCGTCGCCATGCCGGTTATCCATAATGTCCGGCACGCTGCGCGTACGCACTCTGCGGAACGGGATGGGCGCGTTGATCGTCCAGCGGTTGTGGCCTTTGGTGTAGACCATGCCGGGGTCAATCGAGAGAATATAACCGGGACGGCGGAAGCCATTGCTGTCGCCGATCAAATC
>JBJMGU010000004.1:0-30956 GCA_045807765.1 Blastocatellia bacterium | reverse complement strand
CCAGCGGTATGATTTCTACATGATTATACGGCGAAACGGCGGGCGAATGAATTGTTATTCGGCAAGCCGGTTGTCAGCGCCCGACAAAAAGAAAACGGCGCGGTGACTTATCGCGTCACCGCGCCGATGATTGCTAATCAAGGGGTGATTGGCTTACTGCTCACCTTTCTGCGGGATGAGAATATAGACTTTGTCTTTGAACACAAAGATGACGCGCGCATCCGACGGGAAGCCGGTAAAGAACGGCTTGATCTTCTCTTCTTTAGCCAGCAGGTCGCGGTAGACATCGCTGTCGCGAATGACCTGGACGACCGGCAGACCTTTGCCGGAATCGTAGTCTCGATCCATCCAGGTGCCGTCGTGCAGCCAGAACTGATGACTGCCGACTTTGCGCGAAGCCACACGCGGCGCGGCGCTTGGGCGGAGAAATGAAGCAGCCGGGCCGCTCACCGCGTCGCCGCGTCGCGATCTTGAATACTCACGGTCGCGACCGCGAGTCGGTGGCGGCGGCGGCGGCGCAATCGTTTCGGATGCAACGGCGCTGTCGGCTTTGGCGCGCTCCTCAGTGCGGCTCGGTTGCGCAGTCGCAGCCTTCGCGGCATCACGGTCGTCGCCGACCGGCTTCGCTTCTTTCTCGTCGCTCTTTGGCCGCGGCGCTTCGGCAGCCGTAGCCGGCGCGGCAGGCGGTGTCTGTGTTTCGTTCTTGGCGATGGTCTGATCAACAGGCTTCGGCTCGGCAGGTTGTGACGCCGCCACGACACCGGCCTGCCCGTTCGATGGCGCCGCCGCGCCGCTGGCTACGTCTTTGGTGTCTGCTGCCGCGCCCGGCGCCGGCTTGTCACTCGGAGTAGCAGCCACGGTCTTTGTCGGCGCGGTTGCCTCTGCCGCGGTATTCGCGGCGGCGGTTGAACCATCGGTCGCCGTGCCCGGAGGAAGGTCAGTAGCGGATGCCTTTGCCGTCGCCTGCGCGTTGGACGATTCAGGAGTTGAAGGAGACTGCCCTTCGGGCGTCGCGCGGTGCGACAGAACCAGCGGCAAGGTAATCGCAAGCACAATCGCCGCCGCCGCCGCCATCGCCCATTGCGGCGCGGTCAGCGCCCCGAGCCAGCGCCTGACCGGCGATCTCGCCGGCGTTCGCTCGATGGTCGCCACTGCCGGCGTCGGCGCGGCCTCGGCCTGTGCCATGCGCGTCAGGGCGATGATTGACTTGCGGCAGGGCGAGCACGCCGCGAGGTGCGATTCGTAGCCCGCTACGACGCTTGCCGCAAGCCGGCGCTCGACGTAGGCGCTGGCCAGATCGGCGTCAAACTCCGCACAGAGCGACGAGGCGTTGCCCGGTCTGCCGCCTCGCGCGCCGAGCAGCCGGTCAATCGTTTCATCCTGCGTTTTGGGGAACATCTTCATCCTTCAGGGTCGCTCCGATACTAAAGAACGGCGGCGGACGACCCGCTTGCGAGTTTATTTCATTCCGTGCTGGACAACCGCATTGCCCGCACCTTTTGCCGATTGGTCTTCGGCACGCTCCGTAGCGCCGAACAGGTGCTCGCGCACGCTGTGATTCATCTCTTCGGCAGCAAGCTGTATAGCTTCAGCGACCTCGCGGCGGTTGAAGCCGTGGTCGCGCGCCAGGCTCTTTTCGATGAGCTTGCGCAGGCGCTTCTGTACTTTTGTCAGCCAGCGGCTGATGGTCGCTTCGTGAACGTCGAACAAGTGGCCGATCTCGCGCAGCGTCATCTCTTCATAGTAGTAGTAGGCGAGCAGCAAGCGCTCGCGCGCCTCAAGCTCCTGGATGGCGCGGCGCAGGGCGTCGGCGACCCCTGTACGATAGCGGTCATTGACGAACGAGACTTCGGGCGCGACGTGGCGCTCGGCGGCCTCGGCGCTCGCCAGCCGCTCAATGTCTTCAGGCTCTTCGGTCTGCACCAGGCGGCTGGTCTGCCGATGCTGATCGGCTGAGAGTTGAAAGACCACGGCCCGCAGCCAGCCGCGCAGCGAGCCGCGACCGGAATAGAACGAGAACTTGCTGACCCGCACGCCCGCCGATTCGCGCAGGCCGTATAGCTCGGCGAAGGTCGAGTCGGCGAGTTGTTCGGCAGCGCCGGCGTCCTGCGTCATGGTGCGGGCAATGTTGATTAGATAGGAACGATAATCGCGGTAGAAGTCCGCCCACGCTGCATCGTCGCCTTTGGCGCAGGCCACCGCCAGACAGAGGTCGTCAGAGTTGAGCGAAGCGAAATAATCGGCGACGGCCTGGCGGGCTCCGGCGGTGGGGCCGGGGTTGCCGGTCGTTTCCTCGATCTGTGTCCCGAGATACTTTTTCGCCGAAGCGTGCAGCGCCGCAGCCAGTTCCGCCTCGCTGACGCTATAGGGCTGGCGGATGTGCGCGGCGACTTCTTCGATCTCTTTTTTGAATGCTTGTTGAAAGTCTTCAACCGTCATGGCTCATCCGGGCGCTCGTCTGGTCTTGCACGCTGGTTGAACAATCAGTTTGAGGCGAGACTATGCTAACACAAAAAAGGCGGCTTTGCGTAGGCATTGCGACGGGTAATTAGGATGGAGTCAGTCAATAAGAGAGGCATGAGAGTCAGACACGGAGACACGGAAACGCGGCGACACGGAGATCACACCGAGACAACCTCTGCGTCTCTGTGTGCTCATATCGCCGCGTCTCTGTGTCCCCGCGTCCCCGCGTCATCTCTTTGTTATTAGGGCTTGGCCTTCTGCGGCACAGGTGCTCTGGCGGCGCGCGCCTGTTTGATGAAGCTGTCGGCGATCTTGCCATAGACGGTGCCGAAGAGCGAGCCGACCTTACCACTGGCGACAACGATGTGAGTCTTCGAGTCAATCACGGTGAACGGGAATTCGATGGTGAACGGCAAGCGCTCGACCTCGATCCACAGGTCGGCGTCGCTCGCATCTTTGGTGATTACCAGACCGAGCTGTTGAAACTCGCGGCGGCGTTGCAGCGCGCTTTCAAGCGCCTTGCGCTTCATGTAGCCGGTGTCCGAGCGCACGAAGATAAGACGCGCCGTGGCCAGAATCGCTTGCGGGTCTTTATGGGCGCGCGCCGCGGTAAGCTGGCGGCGCTGCGCTGCTTCATCGTTGGTCGCCTGTGGGGTGGGATTTCTTACAAGTGTCGCGCCGTGCGCCGGCTCGGTGAGAAAGAGCGCGATGGCGACAATTAGCAGCCAGAGCAATACAAAGATAGCTGCGAGCTGATAGGCATTGATAAGCAAGCCGATGCCGTTTCTGACTTTAGCGCGCATAACTCGTCCCTCCTTTTCGCGTCCGCCTGTGGCGGTCTTTGACAGTTGCGAGGATACGGCGAGGAGCGGGCGAGGTGGGCCGGCGCTGTGACACTTTTTCGACTGTCACAGGCTGGCGCAAGCAGGAAGGAAGCGCTTCAGGAGGCAGGCCCGGCGACGAAGGTTTTCAAGCGCCGCAGCTCATCAAGAGAGGCATCAGCAATAATGCGAAAGACGCGGGCGCGGCAGCCCTCGGGCAGTTGTCGGGCCGTGAGCGCGTCACAAATGACCAGGGCGCTTGCGGCAAGTCCGCGCTGCCAACCGCGCCGCCGTGCGTCGCGCAGGTCGAGCGCGTCCGCATCAACCCCCGCGGCCACGAGCATCGTGTGCGCCCACTTCAAAAACTCCGGCCAGCGCGAAACCACAGAGACCAGCGCATCGTCAGCCGGGCGCGTCTGTCCGGCCATAGACTGCGGCACCGAGCGCAGCCTGAGCACGGTAAGCGGCGTGTTCGGCGGCAACTGCCGGCGGGCTTCTTCCGCATACGCAAACATCACGACGACCGCCGCGCCCGCCAGTTGCCGCGCGCAATCATCGAGCCCGGCACCCAGCGTGCGAAAGCCGGTGGCCTCTTCGATCTCGGCCACCAGAATGCGGCATAGCTCGGCGTCCGGCTCAACGAGCAGAAAATGATCCGGCGGCTGCGCCTCGAAGAAACGGCGGACGCCGGCTTGAATATCAGCCAGGGTGTAGCCGCGATCACGAGCGATCTGAAAGAGCGTCGCGATAATCTGCTCCAGCTCTAGCCGCTCGCCCGGCGATTGCTCGGCAACCGGGGCGCGCACATAGATGCCGCTGCCTTTGCGAAACTCGACCCAGCCGCGCGCCGCCAGGTCGCGGTAGGCGGCGCTCACCGTGTTGGCATGGATTTGAAAACGCTGCGCCAGCTCGCGCGTGCTCGGCAGGCGCTGGCCGGGTTTGAGGTCGAAGCTGACGATGCCGAGCAGAATCTGCGTGGCGAGTTGCTCACGCAGCGGCACGTCACTGTTCTTCGATAACCAGAGGCGCATAGGGAAAAACGACGCGGAGACGCGGGGACCGAGGCGACACGGCGACACGGAGAGAAGACGAGGGGCGACAGGGCGCTGGGGCGATGGGTCGAAGGAACTACGCCGAACCTCTCGCCATCTTTCCTTCGCCGTGTCGCCGCGTCGCCGCGTCCCCGCGTCGCTTTTTCGCCGCGTCCCCGCGCCGCATTAAATCACTGTGCCGTCGGCGATGACGCCGTGCTTCGGCACAATGACGAGCCCATCGCGAATGTAGTATCCGTCACCGTCATACTCCTGGTGGCGGGTCTCGTTGAGAATCTGCACGCCGGCGCCGATGCGGGCGTTCTTATCGATGATGGCGCGGCGGATGAAGCAGTTTGGGCCGATGCCGACGCGCGGGTAGCCCTTGTTGATGTCGCCCTGCATCTCTTCGATGGTTTGATAAAAGTCTGCGCCCATCATCAGCACGCCTTCCAGGCGCGAGCCGTGCTCGACGCGGCTGCGGATGCCGATGATCGAATCGGTAATCGTCGCGCCGTTGATGATGCAGCCTTCGGTAATGATCGAGCTCTGGATGCGGCAATCCAACAGCTTCGAGCCCGGCAGGTAGCGCGGGCGCGTGTAGATCGGCGCCTTGGCGTCGAAGAAGTTGAACGGCGGCAGCGGCAGCGTCATCTCGATGTTGGCGCGATAGAAGGCGCCAATCGTACCGATGTCTTCCCAGTAACCGTCAAACAGGTGCGCCTGCACGTTGAAGCGCGCCAGCGCTTGCGGCAGGATTTCTTTGCCAAAGTCAATGGCGTTCGGCATCTCGTTAACCAGTAACTGTTCGAGCGCTTCCTTGCGAAAGACGTAGATGCCCATCGAAGCGAGAAACGGGCGGCGTTGCGCCTGTTCGGGCGACAATCCCAGCACCGAGGTATCAACGCGCATGGGGTTGAGCGCCTCGCCTTTCGGCTTCTCGCTGAATTCAGTGATGCGTCCGGTGTTATCGATCTTCAGCAGGCCAAACCCCGATGCGTCTTCCTCGCGCGCCGCCGTCACCGCCACGGTAATGTCGGCGCCGGTCTCTTCGTGGCGGCGCAGAAAGTCGCGGTAATCCATGCGATAGAGGTGGTCGCCGGCGAGAATCAGCACCGTGTCGCCTTTGTTATCAGCCAAGTGCCCATAGGACTGGCGCACGGCGTCGGCGGTGCCTTGAAACCAGTCGGGACTTTCGGGAGTGATCTCAGCGGCGATGATTTCGACAAAGCCGTTGGTGAACGGGCTGAAGCGATACGTACGCGAGATGTGGCGATTGAGCGACGCCGAGTTGTACTGAGTCAAAATGAAGATGCGCATGACATCCGAGTTGATGCAGTTCGACACAGGGATGTCTATGAGGCGATATTTGCCACCGAGCGGCACCGCAGGCTTGGCGCGCAGGCGGGTCAAGGGGAACAGGCGTTGGCCGACGCCGCCGCCCAGAATGATCGCCACTACGTCGTTCATGTCCATCGTCAGGTTTTCCTCCAAAGAGCCTTTCTGAACTGCGCGAAAAGTATAAACCCCGCGCAAGGATTGCGTAAAAGCCATTGCGACAACAAGGGCGCGCGTTGTGACAAGCCTGTCTCAGGCGACGCGCTTTTCGCCTTGCCGGTTGCGGCTTTCAGCACCCGCCGATTATGCTATCAATTCGCGTGCGACGGCGTGTGAGCTTCTCGACAAAAGGACATTGAATGGCGGCATCCCGCGGCAAGACCATCTGTTTCATTGACAACGCGAACGTCTATCACGGCCAGATCGAAAACGGCTGGCGCATCGATTGGGAAAAATTCACCCGCTTTCTCGAAGAGAACGGCGAAGTCTGGCAGACCTACTTCTTCGCTTCCGAGACCGACCCGCCAAGTGACGGCGCGACGGCTTTCTACCAGTTCCTCAAAGAAGACCTGCGGTGGGAAGTCGTTTTATACACGCTCGGCAAAAAATCCATGCGTTGCAACGAGTGTGGCCACGAGCATACGACCTATGCCGAAAAGGGTGTAGACGTTGGGCTGGCGACCAAGATGCTGATGCTCGCCGTCAATCAGGCGTACGAAACGGCCATCCTGGTTTCGGGTGATCGCGACTACGTCGAAACTGTCCAGCACATCAAAGGCCGCGGCCTGCGCGTCGAGATCATCACCTGGCGCGCCGGGCTGAGCAACGAACTCGCCAGCGAATCCTCGGCCCCTGTCGTTCATCTTGATGACCTGCGCGAGCAGATGGAGATGAAGTAGACAGTAGGCAGTAGGCGGTAGGCAGTAGACAGTAGGCAGGAAGCAGTAGGCAGTCAGGAACGTACAATTGACTTAACGATCAGCCGCCGCGTGACGACCAATAATCAACAACTGCCTACTGCCTACCGCCTACTGCCTACTAATCGTTAATGAGTAACTACCTTCACATTTCCGAGAGCGTGCGTGATGCGCAGGCGAACGGGCGCGCAGTCGTGGCGCTCGAAACGACAGTGATCGCGCATGGCTTGCCGCGCCCGCTCAACCTTGAAACGGCGCGCGAGTGTGAAGCTGTCGTTGCTCGTGAAAGCGCATGTCCGGCGACCATCGGCATCATTGATGGGCGCTTGACCATCGGCCTGAGCGATGCGGAGATCGAACACTTCGGCGCAGGCCGCGCGCCCGCAGGCGACGCGATTGAAAAAGTCGGTTTGAATAACCTGGCGGGCGTGATCGGGCGACGCGGCTGGGGCGCAACGACCGTGGCAGCGACCCTGCGTATCGCCGCGCTCGCGGGCCTGCGCGTCTTTGCGACCGGCGGCATTGGCGGCGTTCATCGCGGCGCGAGCCAGACCTTTGATGTGTCGGCGGATTTAACCGCGCTCGGACGCACGCCTCTGGTCTGCGTCTGCGCTGGCGCTAAAGCGATCCTTGATCTGCCAAAGACGGTCGAGGTATTGGAAACCCTCGGCGTACCTATCGTCGGGTATCGCACACAGGAGTTCCCGGCGTTCTATTCACGCGAGAGCGGTTTGAGTGTAGATGTCACGGTGAACTCGCCCGATGAAGCTGCTGAGCTTGCCCTTGATCACTGGCGCACGGGCGGCGCATCGGCGGTGCTGGTCTGCGCGCCGGTTCCTGAAGCTTACGAGCTGCCCCGTCAGGAAGCCGAGCGCGCGGTCGAAAGCGCAATCGCGATGGCCGAAGAGAAAGGCATTCGCGGCAAGGCGCTGACGCCGTTTCTGCTCACGCAGATGAAAGAGTTGACCGCGGGCCACACGCTCACCGCTAATCGGGCGCTGCTCGTAAACAACGCGGCCATCGCCGCGCAAATCGCCGTCTGCATGGTCAAGCGGTCATAGATAGTTGAGGGTCATCTGTTCGCCGTTTGATATGGTCGGCCCAACCACATTGCGCTCATGTTCGAGCAGCCACTTCTTCCGCCAGATACCGCCGCCGTAGCCGCACAGGTTACCGTCCGAGCGGATCACGCGATGGCAGGGGATCACCACCGCCAGCGAGTTCCTGCCATTGGCGCGACCGACGGCGCGCACCGCGCGCGGGTTGCCGAGGCAGGTGGCCAGCTCCGCATACGACCAGGTCGCGCCCGGCGGGATCGTTTGTAGCTTTGCCCACACATCGCGCTCAAACGCCGAGCCGCCGACAATCAGCGGCACGGTAAAGGTCAGTTCCCTGCCCGCGAAGTAATCTTGCAGCTCCCGGCTGATCTTTTCGAGGTGCGCGTTTGTGCCCGGCTCGATGGACTGCTTGCTCCACGCCCGCAGCGCCGCGATCTCGCTCTCAAGCTCGCGCCGGTCTACGAACTCAAGCAGGTGCAAGCCTTCGTGATTGGCCAGCGCCAGCATTGCGCCGAGCGGCGTTTCGATCTGTCGCGCCTGCAAGCCGTCCACAGTGTTGGTTGTTGGCAGCCTGTTCATAGCCTCATTGTAGATGATGAATGAGAAATGATGAATGCTGAATCGGGGAGTCCAGTCCGCTGCAATACGCGCCCGCTCCATCAGTCATCTTTCATCATTCATCGCTCATCATTTCTTCTTTGACAAGCGGCGTGGCTTCACTATAATCGCTTAACCCGCAAGCGCATCTCGATCAATCGCATCAGGAGGCAGCCCTTATGACCGCACCGGCAACCCAGATTTCTCTCGAACAGGCGCGCGCCGCTCGGAGACCGCGACGTCTATGGCTCAAGTTTTTGCTGACGCTCATTGTGCTACTGGTCGCCGGCTTCATCGCCCTCGGCGCGTGGCCCGCGCCACGTGACTTCGCTGGCGACGAAGGGCTCACCGGCGTCAACCCGAACGGCGGCGGATTGCGACGGCCCTTCCCTTCGATGATCATGCGCGGTGATAACGACACCAACGATGCGAAGTTCAAAGAGCGCGTCGCGCTCGGACAGTTGCTCTTCTTCGACCCGATTCTTTCGGGCGATAACAGCGTCTCGTGCGCAACCTGTCATCACCCCGACCTCGGCTTCGGTGACGGGCGCGGCCTGGCGATGGGCAAAGGTGGCCGCGGGCTAGGTCACGAGCGCACCGGCGGCGCTGACGTGAAGCGCGGCGCGCCGACCATCTGGAATGCGGCTTACAATCACTTGCAATTCTGGGATGGCCGCGCCCGCGACCTCGAAGAGCAAGCCGAAGGGCCGATCAAGAGCGATGTCGAGATGAACGAGAATCCCGAGCGGCTTGTCGGCGAGCTAAAGAACATTCCCGAATACGCGCAGAAGTTCGATGTGGCCTTTGGCGGCGCCAGCGGTTCGGGCATCACCTTTGAAAACGTCACCAAAGCGGTCGCCGCTTTCGAGCGCACGCTGACGGCCAACAACGCGCCGTTTGACCGCTATGCGGCGGGCGAGCGCTCGGCGTTGTCGGCGGCACAGGTGCGCGGCTTTGATCTCTTCCGCTCGGGGCGCACGCGCTGCTTCGAGTGCCACGGCATGCCGACGTTCGCCAATCGCGATTTCAAGATTGTCGGCGTCCCCGACCTCGACAGTAACAATCCTGACTTCGGGCGCTTCGACGTGACCAAAGGCGAAGGCAACAAGTACGCCTTCAAGGTGCCGACGCTGCGCAACGTCGTCTTGAACGCGCCGTACATGCACAATGGTAAATTCAAGACGCTCGAAGAGGTGCTGGACTTTTACGCTGCGGGCGGCGGGCCGGGTGTCGGCTTCAAGGCCGCGAAAGTTGATGACAAGATTCACACCTACTCGATCACGGCGGAAGAGAAGCAAGATTTGATCGCCTTCCTTTATGCGCTGGTGGACGAGTCGAACCTGCCGCAGATTCCCGAGCGCGTGCCGTCTGGAATGGCGGTCGTGCCGCACCTCGACAATCCTGCGCGGGCGCTGATCGCCAAGTACAACACCGGCTCGCCTAAAGAAGAAGTCGCCAGCCGTGCGCCGCAGACGCTAACCGTCAAAGCCGGCGAATCGATTCAGGCGGCGGTCAATCGCGCGCGACCGGGCGACACCATTGAAGTGATGCCGGGCGTCTATCGCGAAGAGGTCAAGATCGATCTCGACAACATCACCCTGCGTGGCATCGCCGACGCGACGGCGACGCTGTCGCGTCCGGTCTTCGAGGGCGACGGCAAGCTCTCGGATGCGGTCATCAACACCGGCAGCAATTTCGTCGTCGAAAACTTCGACGTACAGCATTACATCGCCAACGGCATCGTCGCGCAGCACGCCCGCAACGTCACCTTCCGCAACTTGAAGATTGACACCACGGGACTCTACGGCGTCTACCCTGTGAGTTGCACAGGTGTCGAGATTGACCGCTGTGTCGCCACGGGTATTGCCGACGCGGCGCTCTACGTCGGCCAGTCGCGCGACATTCGCGTCCACGACAGCGAAGCCTATGCCAACGTCACCGGCATCGAGATTGAAAACTCGATCAACGCCGTTGTCGAAAACAACTACGTGCATGACAATGCCGGCGGCCTGCTGGTCTTCGTGCTGCCGAACAATGTCTCGAAAGCCGGGCGCGATTGCATTGTCCGCAACAATCGCATCATTGAAAATAATCATGCGAACTTCGGCAACCCGAACGCGATTGTCTCGAACGTGCCGCCCGGCTCTGGCGTCCTGGTGATGGCGGCAGACAACACCGAAGTGACCGGCAACGAGATTCGCGGCAACCAGAGCTACGGCGTGCTGGTCTGCGGCCTCGACATCGCCTTCCCGAAAGGCACGGCGTTTGATGTCGGGCCGACGCCTGAGAACACCTTCGTCCATGACAACCGCTACGCCGACAACGGCAAGTCGCCATCGGATAAGTATAAAGAAGGCGGCATACCGGGGGCTGACCTGGTTTGGGACCTATCGGGCTGGTCGAACCGCTGGAGCGAGACGAATGTGACGCGCGCTACGCCGGTCTTGAATGCGAGCTGGCCGACCTTCGCGCGCCGCGCTGAATGGCGCATCTTGAAGTTCATGGAAAAGTATCTCTAGCTAAGAAAGAAAAATGGAACGACAGATGAATACAGATAAACACGGATAGAAAAAATAGGCGTTCATCTGCTTCTTTCCCATCTGTGTTCATCTGTGGTTCCAATCTCCTTTGAGAGGTGATGAATGTCGAAAGCCGCTGCCGCAGCCGGAACTGTTGAAGTGACCGAACCACCCGGCAAGAGCTTGCTTGCCGCGCCGCTCGCGGGCGCCTGCCTCGGCGAATTCTTTGGCACCTTCGTCGTCATCCTGGTCGGCGATGGCGCAGTCGCCGCGGCGGTCTTCACCGGCGCGCTCGATGGCTGGGCGGTCGCGGTGATGTGGGGGTTGGCGGTGACCTTTGCCATCTACGTCGCCAGCCCTGTGTCAGAAGCGCACTTCAACCCGGCGGTGACGCTGACGATGGCGCTGTTTCGCGGCTTCCCGGCGAAACGTATTCTACCTTACATTTTCAGCCAGATCGCCGGCGCGTTTACAGCGTCGGCTTGCGTCTACTGGCTGTGGCATGGATTCTGGCAGCCGACGGCGGAAAAACTCGGCGTCGAGATCGGTGGGCCGGGCAGCCAGAAACTGATGGCCGTCTTCTCATGCTTTTATCCCAACCCCGGCGGCATCGGTGTTGACGCCGCCGCGCTTGCGAAAGTCAGCACGTCGAGCGCGTTCTTCGTCGAAGTCGTGCTGACAGCTTTCCTGATGATGATGATCTTTGCCTTGACCGAGCCCGATAAGCCGGGACTGCCTGAGGCGGGCCTGGGGCCGGTCTTCATCGGGCTGACGGTGACGGCGATTGTCGGCCTCGGCGGGGCTCTGACGATGGACGCGGTCAACCCTGTGCGCGATTTCGGGCCGCGACTGTTTGCTTATGCAGCAGGCTTCGGGAAGATTGCTTTTCCCGGCCCGCGCGGTAATGAATGGTGGCTCTACATCGTCGCACCGATCGTCGGCGGGCCGCTCGGCGCGGCGGCTTACCGTTATCTCATCTGCCGCTTTTTGCCGGCGACAAAGAAGTGATCAGGCAATAGTCCGAATCCTGGCGGTGGAACAATTCTAAGATTACTGACCTGGCAACGGGACATGCGGCGGTTAGATTTTGAAGAGCTTGTCGAAGGCCGAACGCGGGTCTTTCACGCTTGAAGCAGCAGTCGTGGTTTCGCGCTCGATGGTCTTGCGCGGCTCGAATATAGCACAGACGTTGCGCTCGTCTTTCTTAACAATGCGCTCGGTCACCGGCTTGCGACATTGAAAGCGGGCGCCGGGATCGAAGCTGACACAGTTCTTGCAAGTGTGCAGGTCGCTGTTGCATTTCGGGCACTGTTGCTCAGCGGCAATGCCGCCGACTTCGATGTTAATCATCTGGCCGCAGAGATTGCAGCGCGTGACTTCGCGAAAGGCGGGCAGCTTTGGCGCGCGCATGTCACTTTTTTGCGGGGCCTGGCGCGGCTTCTGCTCATGGCCGTCGTCCTGATAGCCGCGCTGTTTGTATTTCCTATCCATAAAATTCTCCTGTTTGATTGAGCGACAGAGTTCAATCTTCCTGAATCATTGATCAGTCGGTCAGTTGTGGAAGCAATTCATCTGCCGCGGTCCGAGAGGCTCTCGGCTTGTGTCCTTGAATCAGAGCTTGGTGATCGGGAGTTCCAAGATCGACTTAACGTAACACCAATCTTATACATCATCGGCGCGCGGTAATCAATCGAAATCGGCTAAACCTCTGAAACCGATGCTTGACAAGCCCTCCGCGGTTGCTCATAATGCCCGCCAAGCTGCAAAGGCAGCCCGATCACGCGATGATTCCATGCACTGCTCAAACGGTTATCAACTGGCGACGCCGCTCGGTGGCGGGGTTCTGCTTTGCTTTCCGCTTTAGCTTTATCTTTAGCGCCGCACACGGAGCGGGGAGCGCGCGAGCCTGAAGCCCAGGCAGATCGCAGAGGTTCAAGAAGCCCGCTCCTTCCGACGAGGGAGCGGGCTTCAAACGTTTTCGGCACAAGCGAAGAAAGAGTCAACCGATGACCGACGCAAGCAAACGAATCAAGGCCGCGTTTCAGGGCGAGCGCGGCGCCTTTAGCGAAGACGCGGCGCGTCAACTGCTCGGCCCGGCGGTCGAAACGCTCGCCTATCGCAGCTTTGATGAGATGTTCGACGCCGTCTCCGCTGGCGCTGCCGATTGTGCCGTCGCGCCGATTGAAAACAGTCTCGCCGGCTCGGTCATTCGCAACTATGACCTGCTCGAAGAGCGCGAGCTGACGATCATCGGCGAAACCAACGTGCGCATCATTCACAACCTGATCGCGCCTGCGGGCGTCGGCCTCGAAGACGTGCGCCACGTCTATTCGCACCCGGTGGCGCTGGCGCAGTGCGAACGCTTCCTGCGGGCTCAGCCGCAACTGGCCGCCGAAGTCGCCTACGACACCGCCGGCAGCGTCAAGATGATCATGGAGCGCGGGCGCCAAGACGAAGCGGCCATCGCCGGCGCTACCGCCGCTGAAGTGTATGGCGCGCAAATCATTGCTTCGGGCATTGAAGACAACCCGGCCAACTTCACGCGCTTTCTCTTGTTAGCGCAGCCGGAGCGCGCCGCCGAGATTGCGACGACGAACCGCGCCGCCGAGCGCAAGACGACCATCATTTTCCGTGTCGCCAACCAGCCGGGCTCGTTGTTTCGGGCGCTGGCCGTCTTCGCGCTGCGCGACATCGACCTGACGAAGATCGAATCGCGGCCCATTGAAGGCCGCCCCTGGGAGTATTCATTCTATCTCGACCTGATCGGCGATCAGCACGAGCCGCGCATCTCTCGCGCCCTCATGCACCTCGGCGAGATGATCGAGAGCATCCGCGTGCTCGGCAGCTATCCAAGACACCGTGAGGAGGTTTGAAATGATTATCGCAATGCGCTCGGACGCCACCGAAGAGCAGATCGAATTCGTCTGCGAGAGCATCCGTCATTATGGTTACAAACCGCACGTCATTCGCGGCGAAGAGCGCGTCGTCATCGGCGCGATTGGCCACGGCGACAATAAAGACCACCTGCAATCGCTGCGCTCCGTAGACGGCGTCGAAAACGTCGTGCCGATTCTCCAGCCTTACAAGGTCGTGGGCCGCGAGCTGAAGCAGGCCAAAACCATCGTGAGTGTCGGCGATCTGGAGATCGGCGGCTCGCAGTTCATCGTCATGGCCGGGCCGTGCTCGGTCGAAACTCGCGAGCAGTTGCTGGAGACTGCCGAAGGCGTCAAGGCCGCCGGCGCTCAGATCTTGCGCGGCGGTGCGTACAAGCCGCGCACCTCGCCTTACGATTTTCAAGGGCTCGAAGTCGAGGGCTTAAAATTGCTGGCCGAGGCCCGCGAGCGCACGGGGTTGAAGATCATCACCGAAGTGGTGACGACCGAAGACACCGAAGTCGTTGCCGAATACGCCGACATCCTGCAAGTCGGCGCACGCAACATGCAGAACTTCGCCTTGCTCAAGCGGCTCGGACGCATCAACAAGCCTGTGCTGCTGAAGCGCGGCATGAGCTCGACGATCAAAGAGCTGTTGTTGTCAGCCGAATACATCGTCACGCACGGCAACGATCAGGTGATGCTGTGCGAGCGTGGCATCCGCACCTTTGAAACGGCGACGCGCAACACGCTCGACCTGGCGGCGGTGCCACTGCTCAACGAGCTGAGCCACCTGCCGGTGGTCGTTGATCCTTCGCACGCCACAGGCAAGCGCAGCCTGGTGCGTCCGGCGGCGAAAGCCGCCATCGCGATTGGCGCCGACGGCTTGATTATCGAAGTCCACCCGCGCCCGCACGAAGCATGGTCGGATGGGCCGCAGTCGGTCACGCCGGAGATGTTCGCCGAGATCATGGAAGATGTGCGCCGTTACGCGGCGATGGAATCGCGGCACATCAACTGAAGCGACGACGGGATAATGGAACCGGTTGCGCATGACGACCGTAGTTGACGGCGAATCGTTGACCGCGTAAAACCTATTCGATTCAAGTCCAGGCCCATTACGGAGGAGATCATGCGAAAGCTCACGCTTGCTTTGTTGGTGACGTTGCTCTGTGGCGCTCTTCTCAATGCGAATGCACAGCAGACCGCGACGGCGGCGGGCGACCCGCACATGACGGCTGACGAACGCGCACAGGTCATCAAGTGGATGAACGACACCGAGAAGGATTATCTCGACCGCCTCGAACATGTGAGCGAGGCGCAATGGAACTGGCGGCCTGCGCCGTTTCGTTGGACGGTCGGTGAAGTCGCCGAGCACATCATGCTCACGGAGGCCCGCCTCTTCGCCGCGGTCGAGAGGGCGCTCGGCACGCCGGAAAATCCCGACTGGCAGGCGAAGACCAAAGGCAAAGATGCCTTCATCGCGCGGGCGCTGCCGAATCGCGGCACTCGCGTGCAAGCGCCCGTCGAGATTCGCCCGACCGGCAAGCTGTCACGCGACGAAGTCGTCCGGCGCTACAAAGAGCTGCGGGCTCGCGCTCTGGAATTCGCTCGCACCACCACCGCGCCGCTCAAAGCGCACACTATCGAGCATCCCTTTCCGATCTTCAATACGCTGAATGCCTACGACTGGCTGATCTACATCCCGCTGCACAACGAGCGGCACAATAAACAGATGGCCGAAGTCATGGCCGCGCCCGGCTATCCAAAATAGCCGAAAATCCGCGAATTGCCGCATATTTGAATTATCCTGAACTCCAGCTCAAGTTTTACCGTAGAATTCTGCACGGTTGTTCAGAATTTCCTTGACACCGTATGCGCGCGAAATTAGCATTGTAGCGCTCGGATTTTCGGCTCAACAGTGGTCGTAACACCCACCGAAGGAGACAGCGTGATGAACAGAAGAAGGTCGACCCGATTGCTCCTGCTCGCGGCAGTGGCTTGCCTCAGCATTGCCTTTGTCACCTCGTCCAGCGCCAGTTCGGGCACGTCGAAAGAAGTCACCTTTAATAAAGACGTCGCGCCGATCTTCTACAAGAACTGTGCGGAATGTCACAAGCCCAACGACATCGCGCCGATGTCATTGATCTCGTACAAAGAAGTCCGCCCGTGGGCGCGTTCGATCAAAGAGAAAGTTCTCACCCGCGAGATGCCGCCGTGGAGTCCCGACCCAAAGTATGGCCAATTCACCAACGATCATCGCCTGAGCGATAAAGAGATCGCGACGATTGTCGCCTGGGTGGATGGCGGCGCCAGGGAAGGCAATCCGAAAGACCTGCCGCCGGCGCCCGAATTCGCAAGCGGTGGCTGGGAGCTGGGCAAGCCCGATCAAGTTTTTGCGATGAAGGAAGCCTTCACCGTGCAGCCCGGTCAGCCGGACACGATTCAGAATTTCATCATCCCGACGAACTTCAAAGAAGATAGATGGATTCAGTCGGCGGAGATTCTGCCGGGCAACAAGCGAATCGTTCACCACGTCATCGCCTTCATCCAGACGCCAGCTATGATAGCCAAGCTGCAATCGAGCGAAGGCCGCCGCCGGCTCGGCGAGATGAGCAAAGTCTTTTACAAAGACGGCACGTTGATCAAAGCCAAGGCCGACGCGCCGATCATCGATAACGGTTGCAATGATGCGAGCGGCGGTTCGGCCTTCCCGCGCCCGTCGGCTGCCGAAGGCGGCGATGCGTTCGGGTTGTTGCTTGCCGGCTACGCGCCCGGCAAAGGCTTGGACGTGTGGCCCGCCGGCACCGCCAAGAAAGTTGCCGCTGGATCGGTGATCGTCTTCCAGATTCACTACTCGGCGTTCCGCGGCAAGTTCGAGCATCCGGAGTCTGATCAGACGAGCATCGGCCTGCACTTTTCGACGCAACCGCCGCAGCACTCGCTGAACACCATCGGCATTCAGAATCACTACTTCAAGATTCCCGCCGGTTCGACCAGTCACGAGGTGACGGCCTGCTACACCTTCGATGGCGACGTGAAGCTGATGAGCTATATGCCGCATATGCACCTGCGCGGCAAGGATATGAAGTACGACGTCATCTACCCGGATGGCCGCAAAGAGACTTTGCTGTGGGTGCCGAAGTACAGCTTCAACTGGCAGACGATGTATTATTTGAAGAAGCCGGTGACCTTGCCGAAGGGCACGAAGATGATCATCACGGCGCACTTCGACAATTCGCCGAAGAACAAGTACAACCCCGACGCGACGAAAGACATTCGCTGGGGCGATCCGACTTACGAAGAGATGATGATTGGCTGGATGGATTATTACGTGGATGCGCCGGCACCGGCTGACAAGGCCGCCGCTTCGGCGCGCTCGTCGCGCAAGTAAGCGCGCAGACAAATTACAGGGGCGGCTCTCGGTGGCCGCTCCAGATTGAGGACAGCCGATTCCGAGTAACTCAGTGGATTCGGAATTGAGGGTGACGCACAGACGGTCGCTTGTACCTGATGCCGCCAGTCACCAAGCGGGAGGAGTCAATGAAGAAAGCTATTTCGATACTGTTCGCCGTCGCCGCCGTCGCCGTGCTCTGTTTCGTCTTTTCGCCGGCTATGAGCGCCAGCGGCCCGGGCAAAAAGGACGTCACCTTCTCGAAGGACGTCGCGCCCATCTTTTTCAAGAATTGTGCGGAATGTCACAAGCCCAACGACATCGCGCCGATGTCGCTGCTGACCTACAAAGAAGCGCGCCCGTGGGCACGCTCGATCAAAGAAAAGGTCGCCAGCCGCGAGATGCCGCCCTGGAGCCCCGACCCGCACTATGGCCAGTTCACGAACGAGAAGCGGCTGACGGACAAAGAGGTCGAAACCATCGTCGCGTGGGTAGACAGCGGCGCCAAGGAAGGCAATCCGAAAGATATGCCGCCGACGCCCGAATTCGCCAAAGGCGGCTGGTCCATCGGCAAGCCCGATGCCGTGCTGGAGATGGGCGAAGAGTGGACGATTGACCCGAACGCGCCCGACAACTACATCAACTTTTTCATCCCGACGAACTTCAAAGAAGATCGCTGGGTCCAGGCTGCCGAAATCCTCCCCGGCAACCGCAAAGTTGTGCATCACGTCATCGCCTTCATCCAGTCGCCGCAGATGATGGCCAAGCGCGCAGAGGCCGCGAAATCCGGTGGCCGGGTCGGCGGGCGCACCGCTGACGGCAAGCTGTTTTATCTGGACGGCACCTTGCGCCGCGTCAAGATGGACGCGCCGGTCGTTGACGATGCGTGCGCCCAACAGCAAGCGGCGGGCGGACGGCGCATAGGCGGCGGCGGCGACGAGAACGAAGGCGCGCTGCTGGCCGGTTACGCGCCGGGCCTTGAGCCTGCGGTCTATCCAGCGGGTGTCGCCAAGAAGCTGCCCGCCGGCTCGACCATCATGTTCCAGATCCACTATTCAAGCTTCCGCGGCGCGCTTTCGAAGGCCGAAAAAGACCGCACCAAGGTCGGCCTGATTTTCGCCAAAGAGCCGCCCGACAAGATGGCGGTGACCTTTGCGGCGGCCAATGTCATGTTCAAGATTCCGGCGGGCGCCGACAATCACGAAGTCACCGCATGCCAGACGGTGCCGCGCGATGTTCAGGTGCTCAACTATATGCCGCATATGCACCTGCGCGGCAAGGACATGAAGTACGAGATCGTCTATCCCGATGGCAAGCGCGAGACCTTGCTGTGGGTGCCGAAGTTTAACTTCAACTGGCAGGCGGCCTACGTGCTGAAGAACCCGATCACCATCCCCAAGGGAGCGAAGCTCGTGGTCACGGCACACTACGACAACTCGAAGAAGAACAGGTACAACCCCGATGCGACGAAAGACGTGCGCTGGGGCGACCCAACCTATGACGAGATGATGATCGGCTGGCTCGACATCATGGTAGAGAACCCGGCCAAAGCGGCCAAACCCGATGCGTCAGCGCGCAGCGGCCAGAAGTAGCTTTCACCACATTGAAGCACACTCGGCGCCGGCTGCGATGATTCGTGGCCGGCGCGTCGTGCTTCAGGGAACGGCAAACGCCAAGCAACCGAGCAAGCGGCAAGGCATCCAAGCGGGCGACCGTCAACGGCGCGAGCCACCACGGCTTGCGCCAACTCAAAACGCATCGCATTTCGCAGCGTCGGTCACATCGACACGGCGTTGCGCCTCACAGGTGAACGATATGAGAAAGCCGCTCTCTTTCCTGTTTACAGTCGCGTTTCTGGCCGCCTTCGGCCTGACCCTTTCGCCAGCCACGAACGCCGGCGAAGGCCCGGAATCGGGCGCAAACAAGAGCGCCCGCGCCGTCACCTTCAGCCGCGATGTCGCGCCGATCCTGTATAAGAATTGTGTCGCTTGCCATCGCCCGAACGATCTCGCGCCGATGTCGCTGCTTTCTTACAAAGACGCACGGCCCTGGGCGCGTTCGATTAAAGAGAAAGTCGTCACTCGCGAGATGCCGCCGTGGCAGGCCGACCCGCACTATGGCCAGTTCATGAACGACAAGCGGCTCTCGCAGCAAGAGATTGACACCATCGTCACCTGGGTGGATGGCGGCGCCAAAGAAGGCAATCCGAAAGATCTGCCGGCGGCGCCGACCTTTAGCGACGACTGGCAGATTGGCAAGCCCGACCTGATCCTGACGATGCAGGAAGAATACACGGTCGAGGCGACCGGGCCGGACGAGTACATACGCTTCGTCATCCCGGTCAACATCAGTGAGATTAAGTGGATCAAGGGCGTCGAGATTCATCCCGGCAACAAGCGCGTCGTGCATCACGCGGTCGCTTTTCTGCAAACGCCTGAGATGATCGCCGCGGCTAAAGGCGCGGGCGACAATGCGCTCAACCCGACACCCGATAAATCTTCGATGTTCTATCGAGATGGCACGCTGGTGCGCACGAAAGGCGACGCGCCGGTTTATGACGATGGCTGCAAAGCGCCCGATGGCGGCTTTGCTCGCGGCAGCGGTCAAGAGACCATCGGGCCACTGCTCGGCTTCTACGCGCCGGGCAAAGACGTTGATCTGTTCCCTGCCGGCACGGCGAAGTTCATCCGCCCCGGCTCGAACCTGATCATCGAGATGCACTATTCGAAGACCACCGGCAAGACGGAAAAAGACCGCACCATGGTTGGATTGCTCTTCGCCAAAGAAGCGCCCGACAAGGTCTTGCAATCGAACGGCGCGCTGAATCACTTCTTCAAGATTCCGCCGGGCGCGACTGACCACGAAGTCACCGCCTGTTACAAGTTCAGCAACGACACGCTGCTTTACACCTTGATGCCGCACATGCACAGGCGCGGCAAAGATATGAAGTACGAAGTCGTCTACCCCGATGGGCGGCGTGAAACGCTGCTGGCGGTGAAGTACAATTTCGCATGGCAATCGATGTATCGCTTCAAGGAGCCTGTGCTGGTGCCGCACGGCTCGCAGTTGATCGTCACGGCGCATTACGACAACTCCGAGCGCAACAAGTGGAACCCCGACCCGACGAAGGCGGTGCGCTGGGGCGACCCGACCTATGACGAGATGATGATCGGTTATATGGATTACGTGACCAAGCTCACCGAGCGTGCGGTCGCCAAAATCGATCCGAAGATTCTCGATGCTTATGTCGGCGAGTACGAATTGCTGCCGGGTCGCACGGTCGCCATCGCACGCAGCGGCGATCAATTGATAGTCGGCATGCGCGGTGTGCCGAACACACCGATCTTCCCCGAATCCGAAACTCGGTTCTTCTTCAAAGTCGCCGACGTACAGATCATCTTCGTCAAAGACGACAAGGGCGAAGTCAACGAGCTGATGGTCGAGCAAGGAGGCCGGACGTTCAAAGCCAAACGCGTCAAGAAGACGGCGGCGACCGGCGACAGCAAGCAGTGATGGATAGAAAAAACAGAAACGACGCGGAGACGCGGAGACGCGGAGACACGGCGATACGAGCCTTGAGTGCGTGCCTCTCCGCGTCTCCGCGTCTCCGCGTCTCCGCGTCACTTCTCACGCTTGGCTTTTGCCTCTTGGCTTTTGCCCTGGCGACGGTCAGCGCGCATGAGCCGATCACCACAAAAGTGCGATTCAACAAAGAGGTCGTCCGCATCCTCGGGCGCAGTTGTCTGAGCTGTCACCACCCCGGCGGCGTTGCGATGTCGCTCGCGACTTATGACGACGCGCGACCGTGGGCGAAGGCGATCAAAGAAGAGGTATTGAACAAGCGTATGCCGCCCTGGGCGGCGGTCAAAGGCTTCGGCGATTTTCGCAACGCGCCGGTGCTCACGCAGCGCGAGGTTGACCTGCTGGTCAACTGGGTCGAAGGCGGCGCGCCCCGCGGCGAAGAGAGCGACCTGCCGACCTCCCCGATTTATTCCGACGACTGGCAGCTCGGCAAGCCCGATCTGGTCTTGAAGCCGCCGACTGCTGCGCCAATCGCCGCAGACGCCGATGAGCATCGCACCGTGACGCTGACGACGAACCTTACAGAGGCCCGTTGGCTGACGGCAATTGATTTGCGACCGGGTGATCAACGCGTCGTCCATTGCGCCAGGGTTTATCTGGAAGGTGGCTCTTGCCTGGCGACCTGGATGCCCGGTCAGAAGACTGTGGCATGGAATGAAGGCGCGGCGCAGTTGTTGCCGGCGGGCGCGCGCCTTACGGTGAAGATTCATTATCGCGGCGCGGGTGAAGCGGTGCGCGACCAGAGCGAGGTGGGACTCTATTTTGCGAAGACACCGCCGCGCCGGCTGTTGCAGGAGATTGCCGTCAACGACGCCGAGGCGATTATCCCTGCGGGCGCCGCGATGCATCCGCTACGTGTGAGCTACACGACAACGGAAGACCTTGATGCGCTGGCATTGCGACCGATCGTTAATCCCTTGATTACGTCTCTACAGATGACGGCGTATCGGGCGGACGGCTCTGAAGAAGTGCTGCTGTGGACGCGCGGCTATCAGTCCGACTGGCAGCCGACCTATTACCTGAAGCGCCCGACCTTGCTGCCGAAAGGCACGCGCCTGGAAGTGATCGCCTACTTCGACAACTCGGACAACAATCCCAACAACCCGAATGACCCGGCAAAAGCGTTGCGATTTGCCGACCTCGGCAGCGAGCCGCTCTGCGTCGTGACGACTGCCAAAGCCCGACCGACCAATGAATGAAATGCGGCGCGTGACCCAGAGCCGTTTTCGATTGCGTCACGTCCAAATGAAAACCGCTTTAGGGAAGTCCCCGATTGTGCGCCTCGCACCGGCGTGATACCATTGCGTCCCTTTTCACCTGGAGCCTGCGGGACAGTCCATCATCAGCACATGGACGCGCCGATGACCTGGCATTCTCAGCAAGCAACACAGATCAGGAAGGAGCTGCAAGATGTCAGCGAGGGTTCTCCCGATCACGCCACTCAGAAGCACGCAATATAGCCTCGAATCTTGCGCTGGCTGTCAGGGCACGGGAATCAACTGCGCGGCCTGTGACGGCAACGGCTATGTGCTGGTGACGATCCCGGCGACGAAATGCGGCCACTGCATGGGCAGCGGCATCGAGCGCAACCGGCCCGCTTCGGCCTCTCCGGTTTGTATAAGCTGCGCCGGCGCGGGCTGGGAAAACGTCGTGCGAGTCGCCAGATGAAACGAGCCACGCCCCGGCTCAAGCCACAAGCCATCGTTGATGCGCTGCCTGGAGCGCCTGCTTAACGTCGCGTATCGGTCGAAACCGCCCGCCTGTTCGTCAACCACTCAATCAGAGATCAGATCACCGGCACGCGCAAGTGTTATTGGTAATGTTGCGGTCAGTGATGCCGAACGTCCGCCCCTGCGCGAAGAGTTGAAGCGAAGCCGTCGCTTTGTTAGTTGACGTATCGATAGTCGCGATCACTCGGCGATCCATTGCGTTGTGCTGGAGCGTGATCGTGCTGCCGCGCCGCGTCAGCGTGCCGGTGCCGCCGAGCGTCAGCCCGCCACAGTTACTGAACTGGTAATCCCCGGTTGTGGTGTCGATCTGGAGCAGGTTGCCGCTGCTGTCGTCCTGGATGCAGAGATCAAAACTTGCACCTCGGTAACGTGCCAAAGCAAAATCGCTGCCTGTGTTATTAACGGACGTAAAACCCGCCGCAACTATCTTGCCATCGGCTTGGATAGCGATTGCTTGAACTCCATCGCGGCTCCCGAAGAAATCGGTGGTTACTTTGCCGCCAGAACCAAAGCTGGCATCCAGGCTCCCATCATTGTTTAAGCGTGCAAGCGCGAAATCAGATGTGCTATTGAATACGTAACCGGCTGCGACAATCTTGCCATCTGACTGGATCGCAATTGTAGTAGCTAAATCGCCAGGCCCGAAAAAAATCGTAGTCACCTTGCCGCCGGAACCGAAGCCCGTATCCAGGCTGCCATCGCTGTTGTAGCGTGCGAGCGCGAAATGAAAGCCTGCCGTCTCGTTGAGAGCAAGACCCGCTGCAACAATTTTGCCGTCTGGCTGGATCGCAATATCACCCAGCCCATCGTTCTTCCCGAAGAAATCGGTGGTTACTTTGCCGCCTGTACCGAAGCTGACATCTAAAGTGCCGTTAAGATTATAGCGTGCAAGGGCGAAATCAGTGACTGTCCCACTTTTGCCTATCGTACCAGCAGCGACAAGCTTGCCATCTGACTGGATAGCGATTGTACGAGCCTCATCACTATCGCCGAAGAAATCGGTGGTTACTTTACCACCCGAACCAAAGCTGGTATCCAGGCTGCCATCGTTGTTGTAGCGTGCGAGCGCGAAATCAGAGCCTGTCGTGTCGTTGAGAGCACTACCCGCTACAACGATTTTGCCGTCTGGCTGGATCGCAATTGCAGTAGCTGTATCGCCAGCCCTGAAAAAATTCGTAGTCACCTTGCCGCCGGAACCGAAGCCCGTATCCAGGCTGCCATCGCTATTGTAGCGTGCGAGCGCGAAATCAGAGCCTGTCGTGTCGTTGAGAGCACCACCCGCTGCAACGATTTTGCCGTCTGGCTGGATCGCAATATCATTCGCCACATCGCTCTTCCCGAAGAAATCGGTGGTTACTTTGCCGCCTGTACCGAAGCTGAAATCCAAAGTGCCGTTAAGATTATAGCGTGCAAGGGCGAAATTATTGTCTGTCCCACTCGCGAATGAAAAACCGGCAGCGACGGGCTTGCCGTCCGACTGGATAGCAATGGCAGAAGCATAATCATAATCATTGCCAAAATCGGTTGTCACTTTGCCGCCAGAACCAAAGGTCGGATCAAGGTCACCGGCGGCAGCCTCAACAGAAGTTAGTGGAGTGCCTGTCAAGATCAAGGCCAGAACGATGAGGCCAAAAAGGATGAGCCGGCTTGCGCGCAAAGCTACCCTGATTAAAAGTAAATATCTATTCATGACTGTCTTCTTCAATTCGCAACTAGGAGTATGCAACCTGAGTGAAATGCTGATACTTGACTTAGCAGTACAGACAAGGCACCCCAATCCAACGCGGGCACAATATCAAAAAGCATGGCAAAGCACAAGAGTAAGCAGCTTTTCGCCGGTGTGGCCGGACGGCATCGGCAGTAATCAACCTTGTGATGGATGCCGCGCGCAGCGCGTTTGACATCCCGCCGCGGGCGAAGCGAAAATACTTATTTAAACCTTAGCTCGAATCGTTATCCATGAAGAAACAAGCCGTATTCGCACTCCTCTTCGCCCTGACTGTGGCGCTCCACTCCAGGGCGGCGGTCGCTACCGATACCATCGTCGCCATGCCGTTCGAGAATCTTTCGGGCCGCGCCGAGTACAACTGGGTCGGCGAGAGCTTCACCGCCGCGCTCGCCGACCTGCTCGACAAGCCGGGTCTGGTCGGCATTCACTCCGACGAGCGCAACGTCGCCTATAAGCAGGAAGGCTTGCCGCCGACCGCCATCCTGACGCGCGCGACGATGATCAAGATCGCCGAGCGCGCCGGCGCCAACCTGATGATCATCGGCACCTACCGCATCGAAGGCCAGGGACGCGACAGCAGCATTACCGTCACCGCCCGCGTCATCGATATCCGCGAAGGCCGGCTGGTCGGCAAAGAGTTCAACCGCGGCGGGCCGCTCCTCGATCTGCAAAGGTTGCAGGGCGAGCTGGCTTACGAAATCCTCACACAGCGCAACCCATCGTCGCCTTACTCGCGCGAGCGGCTGATCTCGGAATCGCAGCTTGCGCCCATCGGCGCCTTCGAGAATTTCATCAAAGCGACGCTGACGCGCGACCAGCAGGCGCGCATCGGCTTTCTTGAACGCGCCATCAAAGAGGTCGCCGAGAAGAACAAGGCGAAATACACCGCGGCGATCTTCGAGCTGGGCCGCATCTACTACGAGGCCGGCGATTACAAAGCGGCGCTTGAACAACTGGCGCAGATCAGCGCGCAAGAGGCGCGTTATGACGAAGCGCAGTTCTATATCGCGGTCGCCGAAGACGCGCTCGGACAGACCGACAAGTCGCTCTCAGACCATCAGAAGCTCGCCGAACGCTTGCCGCTCTACGAGGTCTATAACAACATCGGCGCGCTCTTGATCAAGCAGAAGCAGTTTATGCCGGCGATCAATCATCTGAAGCCGGCGGTTGATGCCATGCCACGCGACGCCGACACGCTCTTCAACCTCGGCTACGCCTACTATCTGGCCAAAGACTACCCGCAAGCCATCGAGGCGCTGCGCAACGAGACGCGGCAGCGCACCGGCGACGGCGAAGGCTTTTACGTGTTGGGCAAGGCGCTGACAGCGGCAGGCGCTCAGGCCGATGCAACGGCGGCCAGCGATCAGGCGAAGAAGCTGCTGACGACCTACGCGCAATGGGAGACGCGCGGTATGCCGCAGGTCGCCCGTATGAAAACGACCTTCAGTAAAATTAACTACTATCGCTACAAGCGCGAGCAGGACGAGCGCTTGAACGGCCAGGCGTCGGTGTCGGGATTGACGCCGCAGGCTGACCAGTTGTTAGAGTCGTCGCGCAACGCCTTTCAACAAGGACGCAACGAAGATGCGCTGGCCAATCTGAGCAAGCTCTTGCAGATTGCGCCGCAGAATTATGAAGCCCACCTATTGATGGGCCGCGTCTATGAGCGGCGCGGCGATTTCGAGCGCGCCTCGAACGCTCTGAAAGCGGCCATCTTCTGGAACCCGAAGCTGGTCAGCGCGCACGTTCTGCTGGGTCGCATCGGCGTGCTAAAGAACGATTGTCCGGGCGCGCAGGCCGCCGCCGCCAAAGCCTTACAGATTGACGCCAACGATCCGGACGCCCAGGCGCTCAAGCGCTTGATCGATGAGAAGTGCGCCAAACAGTAAGCAGGAAGCAGGAGGCAGGAATAAAGCTAGCAAGCCAGTGATCTCTGACTCATTGCCAGCTGATTTTGCGTTTATATTGACCTATAGACGGCCTCCTGCTTCCTGCCACTTTGTGCTAATTTCAATACGCCGCAGTTCATATCGTTGACGGAGGGGAGTCGCTATGTCGTCGAGCATTGATTCGATTCTCAAAGAAACGCGCGTCTTCAAACCTGCCGCAGCCTTCTCAGAGCAGGCGCACATCAGCAGCCTCGAACAGTACGAGCAGCTTTATCGCCAGGCTGAAGCCGATCCCGAAGGCTTTTGGGCCGGAATCGCCGGCGACCTGCACTGGTTCAAGCCCTGGGAGAAGGTGCTCGACTGGCAAGCACCCTGGGCCAAATGGTTCGTCGGCGGCCAGTTGAATCTCTCCTACAATTGCCTCGACCGGCACGCCGCGACTTGGCGCAAGAACAAGGCGGCGCTCATCTGGGAAGGCGAGCCCGGCGAACAGCGCACCCTGACCTACAATCAACTGCTCGTGGAAGTCTGCCGATTCGCCAACGTTCTTAAATCGCGCGGCATCAGTAAAGGCGACACGGTCGCAATCTATATGGGCATGACGCCGGAGCTGGCCATTGCGATGCTCGCGTGCGCGCGTATCGGTGCGGCGCATTCGGTGATCTTCGGCGGTTTCGCGGCGCAAGCGCTGGTTGATCGCATCAACGACGCGCAGTCGGTCGCGGTCATTACTCAGGATGGCTCGTACCGACGCGGCGGCGAGATCGCTTTGAAGGCGACGGTGGACGAAGCCATGCCTGGCTGCCCGACCGTCAAGTCGGTCATCGTCTACAAACGCACCGGCAGCGAAATCAAAATGGAAGCGGGGCGCGATCACTGGTGGCACGAGCTGATGGCCGAAGCGTCGGATCAATGCGAGGCCGAAC
Organism: Blastocatellia bacterium; assembly: GCA_045807765.1. Classification (GTDB taxonomy): domain Bacteria; phylum Acidobacteriota; class Blastocatellia; order UBA7656; family UBA7656; genus DATENM01. The sequence continues at coordinate 4,089 of JBJMGU010000004.1, read as the reverse complement.
CCCTGGACGCCGAACAGCCGCTCTACATCCTCTACACTTCAGGCAGCACCGGCAAACCGAAAGGCGTCGTCCACACGACCGGCGGCTATGCGGTCGCGACCTACATCACCACGAAGTGGGTCTTCGATCTGAAGGACGAAGACATCTACTGGTGCACGGCGGATATCGGCTGGGTGACCGGTCACAGCTACGTCGTCTACGGCCCATTGCAAAACGGCGCGACGGTGCTGATGTACGAAGGGGCGCCGAATCATCCCGCGCCCGACCGTTTTTGGCAGATCATCGAGCGCCACAAGGTGACGATCTTCTACACCGCGCCGACGGCGATTCGCGCCTTTATGAAGTGGGGCGAGCAATACCCGCGCAAGTATGAAATGAACAGCCTGCGATTGCTCGGCAGTGTTGGCGAGCCGATCAACCCCGAAGCCTGGATGTGGTATCGCGAAGTCATAGGCCGCGAGCGCTGCCCGATTGTTGACACCTGGTGGCAGACCGAAACCGGCGCAATTATGATCTCGCCGCTGCCCGGCGCTATTGCGACCAAGCCGGGATCGGCGACGCGCCCGCTGCCCGGCATCATCGCTGACGTGGTGACGCGCGAAGGCCAGCCGGTGCCGCCGGGATCGGGCGGTTATCTGGTCATCAAGCGCCCGTGGCCTTCGATGCTACGCACGATCTACAACGACCCCGACCGCTATGTGCAGCAATACTGGACAGAGATTCCCGGCTATTACTTCGCCGGTGACGGCGCGCGCAAAGACGAAGACGGCTACTTCTGGATTCTCGGTCGCGTCGACGACGTGATCAACGTCGCCGGCCATCGCCTGAGCACGATGGAGGTAGAATCGGCTCTGGTGGCCCATCCTGCGGTAGCCGAGGCGGCGGTCGTGGCGCGCCCCGATGAGATCAAGGGTCAGGCCATTGCGGCATTCGTCACGCTTGAAGGCGGCCATCAAGTGACCGACACGCTCAAAGATGAGCTGCGCAAATGGGTGGCGCACGAGATCGGCGCACTCGCCAAGCCCGACGACATCCGCTTTGCCGAAGCCCTGCCAAAGACACGCAGCGGCAAGATCATGCGCCGTCTGCTGCGCGAGATTGCATCGAGCGGCGAAGTGCGCGGCGACGTGACGACGCTCGAAGACTTCTCGGTCATCAGCAAGCTCAAAGAAGAGGAGTAAGGAAGGGGCTAGGGGCTGGGGGCTAGGGGCTAGAAAGAAACTGTTCAGTTTTCTCTAGTCTCTAGCCCCTAGCCCCCAGCCCCTAGCCCCTATGAAAGCCCAACTGCTGCTATTCGATCTCGACGGCACGCTCATCGATTCGCTGGGCGATCTGGCCGCGACGATTAACCTGATGCTGCACGACGTTGGTCGCCCGCCGATTACTCGTGAACAGGTCGGCGCGTTCATCGGCCACGGGATACCGACGACCGTTCACCGCGCCCTTGTCGCAACGCATCCCAATCAGCAGCCGCCCGAGGCCGAGCTGCATCAACTGGCCATCGCCACCGTGCATCGGCATTACGCCGACGAGATGCTCAAGACGACGCGGCTGTTTCCGAATGTCGTCGAAACGCTCGAACATTTTCACAACAAGCGGTTGGCCGTCGTGACCAGCAAAGAAGTCCACTTCACTCACTTGATGCTCGATCACTTTGGCATTGCGAAATACTTTGACGCCATCGTCGGCGGTGACACGACGCCGGCGCGCAAGCCCGATCCGCGCCCGGTGCTTGAAGCCTTGCGATTGTTGCAGGGCAGCGCCGACGCCGCGGTGATGATTGGCGACAGCGAAAGCGATGTGCTGGCCGGGCGCAACGCCGGAACAAAGACGTGTGCCGTGATTTTTGGCTATCGCAGCGCCGAACAACTGCGGCTTACGGAGCCGGATGTCTTGATTGACCGCTTCGAGCAGTTGAAAGAAGTGATCGAATGATCGGGCGCACGGGAATCACCAATGATTGAAACGATAGACGAAGTCATCGAGCGGGCACGGCGCATCCGAATCTTGATTCTCGATTGCGACGGCGTGCTGACCGATGGGCGCATCATCATGCTGCCGACGGGCGACGAAACCAAAGTCTTCGACGTCAAGGACGGCCACGCCATCGTCATGCTGCACCGCGCAGGAATCCGCAGCGGCATCATCAGTGGCCGTCAATCGTCTATCGTCCGCGCCCGCGCCAAAGAGCTAGGCATCGCCCACCTGCATGAAATGGCGTGGGTGAAGACCGAAGCCTACGAGCAGATTCTGGCCGAAGAGAACTTGACGAACGAAGCGGTCTGCTACGTCGGCGATGATGTCGTTGACATCCCCTTGCTGCGCCGCGCCGGCCTGGCAGTGGCGGTCGCCGACGCGGTCGCCGAAGTGAAGCAGTTCGCGCATCTAGTCACCGAACGAGCCGGCGGACGCGGCGCGGTGCGCGAAGTGATCGAGCTGATTATGCGGGCGCAAGGCAAATGGGAAGAAGCCCTGAGCCGCTACTTGAAATGATGAAGTATGAATAATGAACGGAAGAGGAAGAGGAAGCCGGATTATCTATAGACAATCCCCTGCCTTCATTCATCATTTATCATTCATCATTCATCATTTCCCCATCCGATGAGGGCATATGATTGACGACCTCTGGTACAAGAACACCGTCATCTACAGCCTCGATGTCAAAACCTTCATGGACTCTAACGGCGACGGCATCGGCGATTTCGAAGGGCTGATGCGCAGGCTGGATTATTTAAGTTCGCTGGGCGTCGGGGCGCTCTGGCTGGCACCGTTCCAGCCCTCGCCGAACCGCGACAACGGGTATGACATTTCCGATTACTATGGCGTTGATCCGCGCCACGGTTCGAGCGGTGATTTCGTCGAGTTCATGCATCAGGCCGACGAGCGCGGCCTGAAGGTCATCATCGATCTGGTCGTTAATCACACCTCTGACCAGCACCTCTGGTTCAAGATGGCGCGCGGTGACAAAAAGGCGAAGTTCCGCGACTGGTACATCTGGTCGAAAAAGCGCCCGCCAAACTGGAATAAAGGCATGGTCTTTCCCGGTGTCCAGAAATCTGTCTGGACTTACGACAAAGAGGCGCGCGAATACTTCTACCACCGCTTTTACGACTTCCAGCCCGACCTCAACATGGACAACCCGGATGTGCGCGCCGAAGTTCGCCGCATCCTCGGTTACTGGCTTGAGCTGGGCGTCGCCGGGTTCCGCGTCGATGCCGTGCCTTTCGTCCTGGAGAGCGACGTTCTGCATCACGTGACGGCGAAGCTGAACTTTGACTGGCTCACCGAAATGCGCCGCTTCTTACAGTGGCGCTGCGGCGACGCGATCATGCTGGGCGAGGCCAATGTCCTGCCACAGGAGAACCGCAAGTACTTTGGGGCGAGCGGCGACGGCATCCACATGATGTTCAACTTCTTCGTCAACCAGTATCTCTTCTACGCGCTCGCCACTGCCGACATCGCCCCGCTGGTTAAAGCCCTGCGCGCCACCAAGAGCTTGCCGCCGACGGCACAGTGGGCGCAGTTCCTGCGCAACCATGATGAGCTAGACCTCGGACGCCTGACCGACAAGCAGCGGTCGCTGGTGTTTGAGCACTTCGGGCCGACGCGCGAGATGCAGCTTTATAATCGCGGCATCCGGCGACGGCTGGCGCCGATGCTCGGCAACCGTGCGCAGATCGAGCTCGCCTACAGCCTGCTGTTTTCGCTGCCCGGCACGCCCGTGCTGCGCTACGGCGACGAGATCGGCATGGGCGACGACCTGTCGTTGAATGAGCGCGACGCTGTGCGTACGCCGATGCAGTGGTCGGACGAATGCCACGCCGGCTTTTCTTTCGCAAAGAAGACCGTGCTGCCGGCCATCGATAAAGGCCCATATAACTACACCGTGATCAACGTCGAAGCGCAACGCCGCGACCCGAACTCGCTGCTCAACTGGATGACCGACATGATCCGGCTGCGCAAAGAGTGCCCGGAGATCGGCTGGGGTGATTGGCGCATCTGCAACACCGGGTCGCCAAACGTGTTGGGGATGCGCTACGACTGGCGGGGCAACGGCTTGATCGTCCTCAACAGGTTGTCCTGCTCGAT
>JBJMGU010000003.1:0-31153 GCA_045807765.1 Blastocatellia bacterium | reverse complement strand
GGTCGCCGCGCTGGGCGGCGAGCACCAGCGCGCGCTCGTCCTGTTCGGGTTGTGCGGCGCGCGTTTCGGTCATTACCTTTTAGACTAAAGCCTCAAACTAATTAGACACAAGCGGCGCGATTTCCTTCCCCACAAGACAAAAATTCTTTGAAGCCCGCCGCCGCGCGCCGTAAAGGTAATCGTTTCAAATAAGGTGTAGAGAAAGAGAGGGCAATGTCTATGCCGGAAGTTGATGTAGTCTTACACGAGATTGCCTAACTCAATGCGCTCCCCTTGCTCATACATCCACCCGCGCAGGCGCGCGAACCCGCTGATGTGTTCGGCCACCTTGAACCCGCGCATCAGCTTTGACCGGATCTTCAGGCACAAGCCGATGCTCCGCTCCGTCGCATTGTTCGTTTCGTGCCATACGCGGTCCCACTTCTCATAGACTTCCCTGGCCAACTGCTTCAGCTTGCCGGCCACACTTAACGGCTTACCCTTCTGCGGGCGCTTCACGCGCCGTTGCCGGCGGTACAACTGTTGCGCCCGCTGCTTGCCATCTTCAGGCGGGGCGCGCAGCAAGCTCTCCAGTTCTTCTAAATCCCGCTGCATGCGCTCGGAGCGGGCCTGCGGTTTTAGCTCTTTGACGCGGCGCAGTTTGTTCTTCTTGAAATGCGTCGTACACAGCCAGTGCCGCTCTTGTGCGATGGCTTGCGCGTAACTCTGATGTTCGTCTGAAACCCACCGCTCAATCCCATAAGCAGCTCCCAGGTCTTTGATCAGCGCGGCCACGGCATCGGCGTCATCTTCATCAATGGCTTCGACTTCCAGCACACAGCCGTCGCTGAAATCAACGACGAACAGCAGGCTCTCGCGGTGCGGCGCGAAGGGCTGGGCGAGGCGCTGAAGGGTGCCGTCAATGCCGGCCACCGTGACCTTGCGGCGGCCCCGGCGGTGCAGGGCTTTGACACTGGCCATACTCTCGCGCAGGTCGCGATAGACCGAGGTGTCAGATTCAGGAGCGCCGAGCGCGGTCAAGACGGTGGCCGTAGCTTGGTAGCTCAAGCCTAAGGCATACAGCAGGAGGTTCAAGGCGCGGACGCGCTGCGAGCGTTGGAAGTGGGGCTTGAGGCCGTCGGGCTGGCAGGTCCAGGTCAGGTGACAGGTCGAGCAGCGCATGCGCAGTTTGGTGACTGAGCCGACCCGCGTGTCAACCAGCGCTAGGCGGCGCTGCTGATGGAGCTGTCCAGAGGCGGTGTTACAGCGTGGGCAGAGGCGGTCGGGTTGCGCGGATTCTTTCAGCGGGGGAATAATGTAGCTACGCATAAGGGTGCCGCTCCTGCTGAGTTGGATTTGCCAAATACAGCTTGCAGGAATGGCCCCTTTTCTTTCAACCACCTTCCGTGAAACGATTACCCGTAAAGCGCCATCTTGACAGTCGCGCCGCCGGTCGGCTAAGCTTATTTATTGCGTTTACTAGAAATTTCCTGACAGGAGCACGAAGTGAAACCAGATATTCATCCGAAGTACATGACGGCGAACGTGCATTGCGCTTGCGGCGCGACCTGGGAAACGCGCTCGACCAAGCCGGAGATTCGCCTTGAAATCTGCTCGAACTGCCACCCGTTCTTCACCGGCAAGCAGAAGCTGGTGGACACCGCCGGGCGCGTCGAGCGCTTTAACCGCAAGTACGGACGCAAGACCGAAGCTTAACTTAACGACAACCGAATATTGGTTGCCGGGACAGGCGTGCGCCTCGGCGGCTGACAGCTTTGCACACCAGCAAGCCATCAGCCGCCGAGACGAACGTTGAAAACAGTTCCGGCAGCCAATATTTTTTTGTAGTAAAATCGCAACCAGCGCGCGGCAACCTGCCCGAGGCGGCGCGAATCGCATACGCGGAGGTCAGTGATGAAAGAAGAGCAAATTATCGTTGGCGGCCAGGCGGTCATCGAAGGCGTGATGATGCGCACGCCGCACTCGTATGCGGTCGCCGTGCGTTTGCCAAACGGCGAGATTATCTCGAAGGGCGAGCGGCTGCCGGTGTTGTCCGAGCAGTACCCGATGCTACGACTGCCGGTGCTGCGCGGCGCCGGCGTCTTGATCCATTCGATGATCCTCGGCATCAAGGCGCTGAACTTTTCGGCCAATGCCATTTTTCACGAAACCGCCAACACACCGACTGAGCCGGTGCTGGCAGGGCAGACGGCGGCTTTGACTTCGACAGTGGCGGCGGCTCCGGCCCTCGTCGCGGAGTCCAGGTCGGCGGTCGCCGAAGCCAAGAAAACATCGAATGCGGCGGCGGCGGGCTCGATGATCTTCGCCGTCATCTTCAACGTCTTTTTGTTCATCGTGCTGCCGCTGGTGCTGACCAACATGCTGTTCGTCTACTTCGGCGGCGGGACGATGGAGGCGCATTCGGCGGCGGGCACCTGGTACGCGAATGCCTGGGCGTGGCTGAAAGCCTCGCTCCACCCGGTGCGCCCATGGGTGATGTTCAACCTCGTTGATGGGCTGATCCGCATGACGTTCTTTCTCGTCATGATCACGACCTTCTCGCTGATGAAAGAGATGCGCCGCGTCTTTGAGTACCACGGCGCGGAGCATAAAGTCGTTTACACCTGGGAGGCCGGCGAAGCGCTCACGGTCGAAAACGCGCGCCGCAAATCGCGCCTGCATCCGCGTTGCGGCACCAGCTTCCTGATGATCGTGATGTTGGTTTCGATCATCGCCTTCTCGATTGTCAAATTCGACTCGCTCTTTTTGAACTTCGCCGTGCGTCTGCTGCTGATGCCGGTGATCGCCGGCGTCTCGTACGAGATCATCCGCGCTTCGGCCCGTAGCCGCGCGCAGTGGTTCTTCGCGGTCATCACGCGGCCCGGCCTGTGGCTTCAGAACATCACGACGAAAGAGCCGGACGATGGGCAGCTCGAAGTCGCCATCTATGCGCTCGAAGAGTCGCTGAAGCTTGAGCCATCGGCAGTTAGCAGTTCTCAGTTGTCAGTTGCCAGTATTCAAGAGCCGGCAATGGCCACTAAGAGCTGACAACTGGTAACTGACAACTGGAGTTCTATGTTCGATAAACTTGATTTCATCGAAAAGAAGTACGAAGAGATGTCGGCGCAGCTCGGCGACCCCGAAACGCTCGCCGATCAGTCGAAGTACACCCGCGTCGCCAAGCAGCACCGCGACCTCGAAGAAGTCGTCGCCAAGTATCGCGAGTTCAAGGCGCTCGATCAGGGAATCCGCGACACCCGTGAGCTGCTCGATATGGAAGAGGACGCCGAGATGCTTCAGCTCGCCCGCGCCGAGCTTGCCGAGTTGGAAGCGCGACACGAAAAGGTTGAAGCCGAGCTGAAAGTATTGCTGCTGCCGAAAGACCCGAACGACGAGAAGAATGTCATTGTCGAAATTCGCGCCGGCACCGGCGGCGACGAAGCGACGCTGTTTGCCGCCGAGGTCATGCGCATGTACTCGCGCTATGCCGAGCGCCAGGGCTGGCGCGTGCAGGTGCTTGACGTTTCGGAGTCGGGCATTGGCGGCATCAAAGAAGCCATCCTATTGATCGAAGGCGAAAAGGTTTTTTCAAAGCTCAAGCACGAATCGGGTGTGCATCGCGTCCAGCGCGTGCCGCAGACTGAAGCCTCCGGGCGCATCCATACCTCGGCGATCACCGTGGCTATCCTGCCCGAAGCCGAAGAGGTAGACATCAAGATTGACCCGAAAGACCTGCGCATCGACACCTTCTGCTCGTCGGGGCCGGGCGGCCAGTCGGTCAACACGACCTACTCGGCGGTGCGCATCACTCACTTGCCGACCAACACAGTGGTCTCGATGCAGGACGAGAAGTCGCAGATCAAGAACCGCGAGAAAGCCATGCGTGTGTTGCGCTCGCGGCTGCTTGAGATGGAGCAGGCCAAGCAGCACGAAGCGATTGCCAGTGACCGCCGCGCGATGGTCGGCAGCGGCGACCGCTCCGAAAAGATTCGCACCTACAACTTCAAAGAGAATCGCATCAGCGACCATCGCATCGGCTACACCGTGCATCAGCTCGACACCTTCATGGAAGGCGACATCGGCAACCTGATCGATGCGCTGGTGGCGCATTATCAAGCCGAAAAGCTCCAGGCCGGCAGCGAAGCCGCCGCTTAACTTCCCTCTTGCAGGAAGCGCGATTCACAGCGCATTCTGTTTGTCGTGCCGACCATTGCTGAAGCCATTCTTGAAGGCGCGCGCCGGCTCGAACAGGCGGGCGAGAGCGAAGCGCGCCGCACTGCCGGCCTGTTATTGGCATACCGGCTCAGGGTTGACCGCACACACCTGCTCACGCATCCCGAACAAGCGATCAGCGCAGAAGACCGGCAAGCGTTCTTGCAGATGATCGAGCGGCGCGCGGCGGGCGAGCCCGTACAGTACATCACCGAGCACCAGGAATTCTACGGGCGCGACTTTCTGGTCACGCCTGCCGTATTGATCCCGCGACCGGAGACCGAATTCCTCATCGAGCGCGTGCTGGCACTGGTGCGCGATATGCAACAAGCGGCACCGCTCATCGTTGACCTGGGCACAGGGTCGGGCTGCATCGCCGTGACGCTTGCCGTCGAGCTGCCCGCCGCCCGCATTATCGCTACAGATATTTCCGGCGCGGCGCTCGAAGTCGCGCGGCAGAACGTGGCGCAACACGGCGTCAGCGCGCGCATCGAATTTTATGAAGGCGACCTGCTGGCGCCGCTTATAGCACTCGGCCTGGACAATCGAGTGGACATTCTCGCCTCGAATCCACCCTACGTCGCTGAGAATCAGCCGGAGATGGTACAGCGCGACGTGCGCGAGTTCGAGCCGCACGGGGCATTGTTCGGCGGCGCGGACGGGCTCAACTTTTATCGCCGCCTGCTTGTCGAAGCCTTCAGCGTAGTCAGACCGGGCGGCTTTCTCGTTTGTGAGATTGGCTACAGTCAGCTCGACGCCATAGCAGAGATGGTCGCGGCCTCGCACTGGCAGCTGGTCGAAATCATCCACGATCTGCAAGGCATTGCCCGCACGCTAGTCATTCGCAAGACTCCAGAAGGCGCCCGCCGTCCTTTGCTTGATGAGTGAACCAATGAAGAAGACCGTTTCAATCATCCTGGCGCTGGTCTGTGTGCTGGGCAATATCGGCCTCGCGCTTGCAGGCGGCGGGTTGCGGCAAGCGCCGTTGCGGGTGGCAATTGTCGGCTTCAACGGCGTCGGTGTGGGGGAGCGGGCTGGCGACGATTCGCTACAAAGCGCCTTGCGCGCGGCGCTGGCACTGCGCTCTCAGATCACGCTGATCGAACCGGCGCAGATCGAGCCCGCGGTCGCAGGCGTCGGCTATGACGGCTCAATCAACATGAGCCGAGACGAGGCGCGGCGGCTGGGCGCGGCCATCGGCTGTGACTTCTTCATCACCGGCAAGCGCGACCTGTTTGCGCGCAGCGAGGCGAAGGCCGAGTCACACGAAGAGGCGCTCGTCGGCGTGATGATTGTTGATGCGCGCACCGGCACGCTGGCGGCTTTCGATTTCATCAACGAAAAAGCGGCGACCCGCGCCGCCGCCATCGAAGCCGTGGTAAAAATTCTGGCGACTCGCGCCGCCGGTTATGTCGAGCGCATGATTACCCACCACGCTCGCAGTATGGCGCAGCCATCCGGCGAACCTGTCGAGCACATCGAAGAGCTGCCCGACGCGGATACGGCTGCCACAGCCGGTTTCAAGCCACCGGAATTCTTGAATCGCGTCAAACCCGAATACACCAGCGAAGCCGAGCGCGCCGATATCACCGCCACCGTCGAAGCCACGGCGGTCTTTCGCGCTGATGGAACAGTGGGAGAAATCAGGATCACGCGATGGGCCGGGTTCGGCCTTGATGAAGCAGCGGCGGCTACTATTCGCCAGTTGAAATTCAAACCGGCGACGCGCGATGGCCGGGCGGTCAGCGTGCGCGCCACTGTACGTTATAACTTTCGCCGCCTCCGCCCGACTTCATGATCGCTCGTCAAAGACCGCTTTATTCATTCATCCCGTGGTCGGCAAGTTTGATCAGCTCATCAATCGTCAGATTGCTGAAGCCGCGCGCCTTCATCTTCTCAATGAAGCGCGCGTTGACGCCGTGATCCTGCATCCGCACCAACTGATCGAGCGACGGGCGGCCATAGCCTGCGGCTTCAATCTCACGGATAAATTTCGCGGTAACGCCGTGGTCAACCAGCCGTGTCAATTGCTCAAGCGGCATCTCGTTATGGCCGAACGACGCAAGCTCGCGAATGTAATCCGGCGTGACGCCATGATCTACGGTGCGAATCAAGGTCTGCACCGGCAGGTTCTTGTAGCCGAGCGCTTCCAGCTCTTTGATGAAGCTGACCGTCACGCCGTGATCTACCATGCGAGTCAACAGGTCAACCGACTGCACGCTGTAGCCTTGCGCCTTCAAGGCGCGAACGTATTCGAGGCTGACGCCGTGATCGCCCATGCGCACCAGTTGATCGAGCGTCGGGCGCTCGTAGCCCTGCGCCTGTAATTCGTCAAGCAAACCGAGGCCGGTGTCGCTCAGGGCCAGCCTGAACAACTGCGTATCGGTGGGCGCTTCATAGTTCCGCCGTTTCAGCTCGGCGACAAAAGCCGGACTGGGGGCAAAGACGAAGTGGCCCGACCCTCTGCCGTTCTTAAACCAGCCTTCACAGTTGAAGGTGCCGGCGTCGCGCACCAGTTGAAATTGCACGTTGGTGCCGGCAGACATCATCTGCGCCGACCCGAGGCCGCGCAACTGGTCGGGCGACAGCCGCGAACCGTGCAAGCTATGTCCCCTGCCCTGCTGCTCGGATGAATACATCAACTCCAGATGCAGCCAGTTCGCGTCGCGGCCCGGCTCGATGATCCACTGGCCGGTATGCGCTTCTTCAGCCCGCGCTTGCGGTGCTGAAACATCGGCGTGCGTCCGCAGAAAGATGAGCCCGCCGCCGAACCACACGACCACGGCTACGAGCGCCGCGAGCCCGATCCCGTAAATCATCCGCCGCTTTTCACGTATGCCAACTTGCCCAAGCTCATTAATATTTTTCATGGCCAACCTCCCGTCAGGCTTATTTGTCGAAGCCGTGAATGCGCAACTCGATCAGCTTATCAATCGTCAGGTCGTTGAAGCCGCGGGCTTTCATCTTCTCGATGTAAGCCGGCGTGACCCCGTGAATGCGCATTGAGACAAATTGATCTATCGAGACGCGGTCATAGCCTTGCGCTTTGACCTCTTTGATGAAGTCTGTGCTGACGCCATGAATGCGCATCGCCACCAGATCATCAATCGGCACTCGATCATAGCCCAGCTCGCGCAGCTCTTTGATGAACTCGGTCTTGACGCCGTGGATGCGCATGGCGACCAGCTCGTCTATCGGCGGGCGCTCGTAGCCATACTCTTGCAAGCCGCGAATGAAATCGGTGCTGACGCCGTGGATGCGCATCGCCACCAGTTGATCGACCTGCGGCTTTTCGTAGCCGAGCGATTTCACTTCCTTGATGTAATCGGGGGTTACGCCGTGGATGCGCATGGCGATCAACTCGTCAACCGGCTGGCGGTCGTAGCCGGCGGCCTTCAGCTCGTTGATGAACTGCGGGCCGGCCCCGTGAATGCGCATGGCGATCAGGTTGTCGAGCGTCAGGTGATCGTAACCGAGGGCGCTAAGCTCGCGGATGAAATTCAGATGAACGTCAATCACTGCCAGCGAGAAGAGCTGCTCATCAGTAAGCTTGCCATAGCCGAGGCTCTCCATCTGGCCGGCGAACGTCTGGCTGGGCGCGAAACTGAAATGGCCCGAGCCGTTGCCGTTCTTGAACCAGCCTTCACAATTGAAGGTGCCGGCGTCGCGAACGATCTGGAACTGCACTGGCGAGCCGTTGCTCTGCATCGTCGTTGCGCTCAAGCCTTTGAGACTCTCCTGCTTGATGTCGAATGACGAAGTCGAATGAAAGTGGTGGCCCTTCTCATTGCCGCCGCGCTGCACGGTTAGGTAAAGGCTATCGCTCGACGGCTTCGATTCGATAATCCATTCGCCGGTGATGGCCTCCTCGGGCGCAGCCGCGGGCGCGGGCGTGGCAAAGTTATGCGCGGCGGTCGAACGCATGCCGAAGTAGCAGGCGAGCAGCGCCAGCGCCATACAGGTGGCGCGTAACGCCTGCTTCCATCCCATGGCAGGGCGGCGCGTCGGCTGGTCTGAGGTGCGTTGGTGGATTTCCGTCTTCATTGCTTTCCCTCCCCGACGAGACACAACTCGGCTGTCGAGAGCGGGTCTCGTATCTGGGTTTTACGGTTTTGCAGCAGAGCACTTGCCGCCGTTTATTGTTTGCGCGGGCCCGGAACGATGTTCAGCCGCCGCAACTCGATGATCTGTTCGAGCGTCGCATCTTTGAATCCACGGCTCTTGACCGTTTCGATGAATTCAGATGAGACGTTGTGAACGCGTAACTCGACGAGTTGATCCGCCGTCGGCTTGTATCCGAGCGTTTGAATGGTCTTGATGAAGCTCGGCGTGACGCCATGAATCCTGAAGGCGACCAGGTCGTCCGCCGAAAGGTTGGCGTAGCCAGCGGCTTCGATCTCTTTGATGAATTCCGGCGTGACCCCATGAATTCGCATCGCGGTCAGATCGTCGGCAGAGAGGTTGCCGCGAATGTAGCCGCGCATCGTCTGCACGAAGGCGCTGGTGACGCCGTGAATGCGAAATGCGACCAGGTCATCAGGCGAAATATGGTCGAAGCCCAGCCCCTTCACTTCCTGGACGAAAGCCGGCGTGACCCCATGAATGCGAAACGCTACCAGATCATCCGCCGAAAGATGATCGTAGCCGGCAGCTTTCCACTCGGACATGAACTCAGTAGTGACGCCGTGAATGCGGAAGGCAACGAGATCGTCCGGTGAAAGATTGCCAAGGCCCGCCGCTTTCATCTCGGACATGAATTGCGGCGTCACGCCGTGAATGCGGAACGCGACCAGATCGTCGGCCTGTAGCTTTTTGTTGAACAGCGCGTTCATCTCGTGAATAAAGGCCGGCGTGACGCCATGAATCTTGAAGGCGACCACATCGTCAACCGACAGGTTACTGTAGCCTTCGGCGGCCAGGCCGCTGAGTAAGTCGGTGCCCGATTCGCTCTGTTGCTCGGCCTGTTCCCTCGTCTGCGTTTCAACTGTCACCGTTGATTCACTCTGCTGCTCACTCTGGCTCTCGACAGTTTCGGCTTTCGTTTCGTGAGCCGCCTCAAGCGGTTTTTGCGCGGCAGCCGTCGCGCGCCGATCCGTGTTGTCAGTGGCCTTTGCTACAGACGCGGAGGACGAATCATCTGCGGCCCCTTTTGTGATCTCGCCGGAAAAAATCCTCGCCTGCGCGCCGGCAAGCAGACCGCAGACCATCGCCAGGGCAATGACGCCGGCCAGCCACGATTCAAAGCGGTGCGAAGGCCGCGCAGGGTTGCCGACGAGCCGCTGAATGCGGCGCAGCAATACGCCGCCCGAAGCCGCAACCGCCAGTTGCGGAGCGACACCGCGCATCTGCTCAAGCTCGGCCAGCGCCCGCGCATAGACCAGCACGTTGCCGCAGGTGGCGACCGCCAGATCGTCGCAGCAGTGCTCGCGCTCCTGGCGAATTTGTGATGAAAGCCACCAGACCGCGGGGTGGTAAAAGAGCAAAGTCTCGACTGCCGTTTGCAGCAGGTTGACTAGATAATCGTAACGCTTGATGTGTCCAAGCTCGTGCGCCAACAACGCCTCTAACTGTGCCGCGCTCAGCCCGGTCAGCGCGCTCGCCGGCACCAGGATGACAGGTCGCAGCCAGCCGATGACAGTCGGCACTTCGACCAGTACGGATTCGCACAGACGCACGGGCCGCGACACCCGCAGCCGCTCGCAAAGCTCAGCAAGCTTTGCTTGCCATTGCTCCAACAACGGGCCGGCTTCCCGCCGCTTGAGCCGTTGCGCGATGAACAGGCCGCCGAGAAAGCGGAAGGACAGAAACAGCACACCTGCAAACCAGACGGCTACCAGCCACGGCATGAGCGAAACGAATCGCTGCCGCGCCCACAGCCGCCATGAGGACAACGGCGCATCCGCACTGGCCGGGGCGACCGCTTGACTCGTTGCAACCGGCACGCTCTGCGACGCGCCGAAACCGACGGGCGGCGTAGCCTCGCTGGCTCCGGCTTGCCTGCGGCCCTCAAGCGACGCATCTGTCGGTGAGTAGACCGTGGGCTGCCGCATCAAGGCTTCGCTCGGCGTCTGTGACATCGCGGGCGCGATGATAAAGACCGTCACCACCGGCAGCAATAGCATCAACAGCATCGCCGCGCAGGCGACCGCGTAGCGCAGGTTCGCGGCGCGCTGGCGCAGAGCCGCCGCCAGCCCGGCATAGAGCAAAGCGATCAGCGCACCCTGCCAGATGAAATGGACGAGCGCCCAGCCCAGGGCTTGAATGAGCGGTTTGCTTAACAGCATCTCAAGTGTGTTCATCGCCGACCTCGCTCGACTTCATCAAGTATTTTGCGAATCTCTGAAAGCTCGCTGGCCGATGTCTTCTTGGTTGCCAGCGCCTGCATGACGAGGCTGCTGGCCGAGCCGTCAAAGGCGCGCTCAAGCAGGTCGCTGACGAGCTGTTGCTGAGTCAGCTCTTGCGCCAGTTGCGCTTCGTAGACATGTGCACGCTGCCGCTCGTCACGGTGCACCAGCCCCTTGTCGGTCATGATCTGCATGAGTTTGAGTACGGTGGTATAGCCGGTGGGTTTCGTTTCCTGGAGCGCCTCTTGCACTTCGCGCACCGTCGAAGCGCCGCGCTGCCACAAGACTCTGAGGATTTCTAACTCCGCGTCGGTCGGGCGCGGCAAACTCGTCCTCGCCATAGCGATGATCCTTTCACCCTGATTTATGCCGGCTGCTATCATAGTACGAAGCTTTTCGTAATGTCAACGAATTTTTTCGTAGATCATACGGGCACAGGTTAAAATCGGCTGGGAGTAAGTGGCGGGAGGCACACAAAAGTTTCAGAATCAGCCGATCTTTCGATTCGCTTTTCGACTAGCTTGCCGACCACAAGGCGATTTCTTCGCCGACGCCGCGCTCGCGGGCCAGATGATAGACGCGCAGCGCGGTCGAGATGTCCTCAAGCGCGATGCCGTTTGATTTAAACAGCGTGATCTGGTCGTCGCCCGTGCGGCCTTTGTCGTAACCGGCGATGATGCGGCCCAGCTCGGTGACCGACTCCCAGGTGATGACGCCGCGATCAAGCGCTGGCAGCAGGTCGCCGGCTTCCAGTCGCGATTGCTCAATCGAATCTACGGCGATCACCGCTGAGCGGCGCACCGTCTCGACATCAATCTCGGCCTTCGATAAGAAGTTCGAGCCGGCGGCGTTGATATGCGTACCCGGCTCAACCCATTCGCCTTGCAGCACAGGCTCGCGCGATGTGGTCGCCGTTACAATGATTGAGCAGCCGCGCGCCGCCGCTTGCGGCTCGGCGACCGCGACGACTTCACAGCGCACCAGTGATGCCATGCGGCGGGCAAAGGCTTCGCGCTTCTCGGTCTGGCGGCTGTAGACGCGCACCTGTCGAAGCTGCCGCGCGGCGCAGACTGCCATGACCTGGCTCTCGGCCTGCCAGCCGCTGCCGTAGACGCCGAGCACGTCCGCCGCCGGTCGCGCCATGTATTTCGTCGCTACGCCCGAAGCCGCGCCGGTGCGCATCTGCCCCAATCGGTCGGCTTCGATCATCGCCAGCAGATCGCCGCTCGCCGCGTCATAGAGCAGCACCAGAAAGCGCGCCCCTTTGCGCGATGCGGTATAGGTCTTCAAGCCATAAACGCCGAGCCGTTTATCGCCCGCTGCCATAACGTGCAGTTGCGAAGCCGGCATGGCGACGCGATAGCGCGGGCGGTTGGTCGCTTCGCCTGCGGCCTGATCGCGCAACACCTCTTCGACCGCTTCGAGCGCCGTTTCGATGGTGAGCAACTCGGTGACGTGTCGTTCTCTAAGCAGCAGGGTCATAAGATTCACCGACACGGGGACGCGGCGACGCGGGGACGCGGGGATAAGGATCAGAGGCGCGGTTCAGCACCGCGTCTTCCCTTCGCCGCGTCGCCGCGTCGCCGTGTCGCCGCGTCATCTTTCCGGCGCGCGGTAGCCCGAGCGTGTGCGCACCACCGCGCCGGCGGGTTTGACTTCGACGCGAATCTGCCGCCAGGTGCCATCATGGCGGCGATTCGTCGGGTAATAACTCAAGGAGTATTGCGAGCGCAGATCGTCGGCGATCTGCTTATAAACGCCGCTCAGGTCCGCGAGCGTCTTCACAGGATACTCATGACCGCCGCTGCGCGTCGCCATTTCGCTCATCTGGCGCCGCGCCATGTCGTAAAGGCCGGTGTTGATCTCGCGCTTCACCATCGGCGATAGCGTCTCGCGCGGGCGCAGGCGGTCGGGCGAATCTTTGTCATACTCGTCGAAGTAGCGCGCCAGTTGGCCAGGCGAGAAATTCAGATGATCGGGGTCCGAACGGTCTTTGAGCAAGCCTTCGAGCGTCGCCTCTTCGGTGTTTAGCTCAAGGAAGTAGAGCGAAACTTCCGAACGCTCGACGAGCGGTGCGATGGCTTGATACGTCTTCATGCTCGTCGAATCGACACCGTCCGACATACAGACGATGGCTTTGCGGCCTTCGATCTGTTTCAGCGGACTGTCCTGAAGGGCGAGGTAAAGGGCGTCATAAAACGACGTGCCGGTGGCATTCGAGAATCGCGATGTGGCGCTGCCCGGCGCAGTGGCGATCTGCTCGATGGCCGAAATGACGCGAGCGCGCGGGTCTGTGAACTCGCCGATCATCTCGACATCGCGGCTGAATACAATGACGCCGACGCGGTCGTCAAAGCGCAGCTCGGCGAGAAAGTTGCGCGCCGCTCGCTTCATCAATTCAATGTCGTCGCGCGTCGAGCCGCTGATGTCTAATAGCAGCAGCAGCGAAAATGGCTCTTCGGTGGCGGCGAAATGTTCGATCTGCTGGCGCACGCCGTCCTCATAGATCGTGAAGTCCGTCGCCTTCAACGAGCGCCGCGCCCGCCCGCCGCGATCTGTGACCGATGCGGTCAGCGAAACCAGATCGGCTTTCAGCTTGATCGGCTCGTCCTGATCCTGGGCGCGCGCCGTAGTTGACGCGGCCAGTAACGCGATGAGCAATGATAAAATCGGTTTGCCGAAATTCCCCATGACTTGTTGCCGGACTTGCGGCATGAGATCAATCCTACCCGCGCGCCGCCGCTTTGCACAACGCCTCGGTTTCGACGGCCATCAACGGCTTACTTGAATGCAACTCCGGCAACGCGAAAAAGTTTCATTGATATAATTCGGGCTCGCCATCGCATATTTTGGACAGCTTCGTGGGCGTATGCTATGTTTTTTTTGGAGGCCACAATGAGTCAAGTCAAAGAAGGCGACAACATTTCCCTGCACTATACCGGCACGCTCGACGACGGCACGGTGTTCGATTCCAGCGAGGGTCGCGACCCGCTCAGCTTCACAGTTGGCTCCGGCGAAGTCATTCAGGGCTTCGATGATGGCGTGCGCGGCATGGAAGTCGGCGAAACCCGCGACATCAGTATCGCACCCGATCAAGCCTACGGCGAATATTTCGAAGAACTGGTGCGCGTCGTGCCGCGCCAGGCGTTCCCCGAAGGCATGTCGCCGGAGATCGGCATGACGCTTGAGCTTGAGCTTCCCTCCGGACAAAGCCTGCCCGTGCGCATCATCGATATTGAAAACGACGAGATCACCCTCGACGCCAATCATCTGCTGGCCGGCGAAACCCTCAACTTCAAAATTCACCTCGTCAATATCAACAACGCGACGGTTTGATTGTATAGTTACTCCTTCGCATTCACCTGAAGGCAGCCGGCGCGGCTGCCCTGATGCCCGAAGGAGAATACCTGCTTGCCTGAATTCATCCGAGTCGGCATAGACACCGGCGGCACCTTCACCGATTTCGTGGTCGCGCGCGGCTCCCGCCTGACCTCCTTCAAAGTCGCTTCGACGCCGCACAATCCGGCCCGCGCCATTCTCGAAGGGCTGGCGCAAGTCTTAAGTGAAAGCGGTGATGCGCCGACGGAAATCGTTCACGGCACGACCGTCGCCACCAACGCCTTGCTTGAGCGCAAGGGCGCGCGCACGGCGCTCATCACCACAGCCGGCTTCGAGGATGTCATCGAGATAGGCCGACAGGCGCGGCCCGAACTATACAACCTGATGGTGACGCGGCCTGCGCCGCTGGTCGCGCGGGCGCGGCGATTCGGCCTCGATGAACGGACAGGCCCGAATGCGGAAATCATCACGCCGCTCGACCGCAGCGGCCTCGCCCGGATCGTCAATCAGCTTCATCACGCCAGCCCGCCGGTCGAATCCGTTGCCGTCTGTCTGCTCTTTTCCTTCGCCAACCCGGCGCACGAGCAGACGGTGGCAGAAGCGCTCGCGACATTAAATATCCCCGTGTCGCTTTCGCACCGCATCCTTCCCGAGTACCGCGAGTATGAGCGCACTTCGACGACTGTCATCAACGCCTATCTGGTGCCGATCATGTCGCGCTACCTGCGCGCCCTGATTGACGGGCTAGGAACAGGAGGCAGGAGGCAGGAGGCAGGAAGCAGTGAGATGCACTCAGGAAACCTCTCACAGCAGAAATCCAGCAAGAGGCGAGCGGCAAGAGGCCATAAACAGCAAGTCGTGCGGCGCGAATCAAGTCTGCCTACGGCCTACGGCCTACTGCCTCCTGCCTCCTCCGTCCCGCTGCGTGTGATGCAATCAAACGGCGGCTCGGTGTCGGCGGCAATGGCGGCAAGCGAGCCGGTGCGCGCCATTCTTTCGGGGCCGGCGGGCGGAGTCGTCGGCGCGTTGCGAGTTGCGGCGGCTGCCGGCATCCACGACATCATCACCTTCGACATGGGCGGCACGTCAACCGATGTCGCGCTCTGTCGCGGTGCAGCCCGCACCACGAATGAGGCTCTGGTGGCCGGTTTGCCGGTCGCTGTGCCCATCATAGATATTCACACCGTCGGTGCCGGCGGCGGCTCGATTGCCCGCGTAGACGAAGCGGGCGCACTGCGCGTCGGCCCCGAATCGGCGGGCGCAGACCCCGGCCCGGCCTGCTACGGTCGCGGCGAAGCAGTCACGGTGACGGACGCCAATCTCGTGCTCGGTCGCTTTGGCAGCAATGATCTGCTCGGCGGCGCGATGCCGCTCGATGTCGAAAGATCGCGCGCCGCCCTGAAGCAATTGGCGGCGGCGATGTCTGCGCACAGCGCCCGCCCGGTCACGATGGAGCGAGCCGCGCTCGGCGTCGTGCGCGTGGCAAACGCCAACATGGAATCGGCCCTGCGCGTCGTCTCGGTCGAGCGCGGCCAGGACCCGCGCCTGTTCACCCTGGTCAGCTTCGGCGGCGCCGGTGGGTTGCACGTCTGCGCGCTGGCCGACGCCTTGCGCATCCCGCGGGTCTTCATTCCGCGCTCGCCCGGCACGCTGTCGGCGCTCGGTGTACTGCTCGGCGACGTGGTCAAAGACTATTCGCGCACGGTGATGCTGAAGCCCGCAGATCACGACCGGCGGGCGATTGAGCGCCGCTTCGCGCAGCTCGAACGCGAAGCGACGATTAACATCAAGCGCGAAGGTTTCGCTGCCAATCGCATCAAGCTGGCGCGGTCGGTAGCCATGCGCTACGCCGGCCAGTCGTTCGAGATTGATGTGGCGTGGGGCAATCGCTTCGACTCGCGCTTTCACGCGGCGCACCGCGAGCGTTATGGCTACGCCGACGCCAAGCGCGCAACCGAGATCGTCTCGCTGCGGGTGCGCGCCACCGGCGTCACCGACAAGCCGCGACTGCGGCGCGCATCAAGCGGACGGCACAAAGTCGTGCCGCGCCACGAAGCGAAGGTTTATCTCAACGAGCGCGCCTCGCGGGTGCCGGTTTATGTGCGCGACGATTTCACTGTCGGGCTCAAGCTGCAAGGGTCGGCCATCATCACCGAATACAGTTCGACGACGCTGATCCCGGCGGCGCGCACCGTCACCGTTGACGAGTGGTTGAACCTGATCATCACTTGACGCCAATCTGGAGGAACGTAATGAAAACCACGCGGACAGTTTCTCTGTTGCTTGCGCTCACCTTTCTGGCAGCGACCGCGCACGCTAAAGTCACGCGCCTTGAAATCATCTCGCGCGCTGATGTCGCTGGCGGCAAGACGTTCGGCGCTGTCGGTTCATACGAGAAGATCGTCGGCAAGCTCTACTTCGAGGTAGACCCGACGGCGGCGCGCAACCGCCAGATCGTTGACATCGACAAAGCGCCGCGCAACGCTCGCGGCATGGTCGAATTCACTGCTGATCTCTTCATTCTCAGGCCGAAAGACGCAAGCCGCGGCAACGGCGCGGCGCTGGTCGAGATTGCGAATCGCGGCGGCAAAGCGCTGCTGCGTTTCTTCAATCACGCCCGCAGCTCGCCCGATCCAATGAGCGAAGAAGAGATGGGCAATGGCTTTCTGCTGCGGCAAGGCTTCGCGCTGGTCTGGATCGGCTGGCAGTTCGACGTGCCGGATCAGCCGAATCTGCTGCGCCTGATTGCGCCGGTCGCCACCGACAACGGCAAGCCGATCCGCGGACTGGTGCGCGCCGATTTCGTCTTCTCGACCAGAGTGTATGATACGTCACTCGGCCATCGCGGCCAGAAACCTTACCCGGCGCTTGACCTCGACGATAAGAGCTATACATTGACGGTGCGCGATTCAATCTTAGGTGAGCGGCGCGCGGTGCCGCGTGATCAGTGGCAATTCGCCCGCCTGGTCAATGGTCACCCGGTGAGCGATGCCAGTTCCCTTTACCTAAAAGGCGGCTTCGAGCCGGGCAAGATTTACGAAATCGTCTATCGCGCCGAAAACCCTGTAGTCGTCGGGTTGGGCCTGGCGGCGGTGCGCGATGCAGTGGCGTTTTTCAAGTATGACAAGAACGACGCGCTCGCGGTCACGCGCGCCATCGGCTTTGGCATCTCGCAATCGGGACGCTTTCTCAGGCATTTCTTATACGACGGCTTCAACGCCGACGAGCGCGACCGCAAAGTTTTCGACGCCATTGACGCGCACGTTGCCGGCGGCGGGCGCGGCAGTTTCAATTATCGCTTTGGTGAAGCATCGCGCGATGCCAGTCAGTACTCGACCTTCTTTTACCCCACCGACATCTTCCCGTTCACCGACCTTGAACAACGCGATTTGCTAACCGGCGAGCGCGACGGTCTGCTGACGCACGTGAAGCAACAACCGCTGCCGAAGATTTTTTATACCTTCTCTTCTTATGAGTACTGGGGCCGCGCCGCGGCGTTGATTCACACGACGCTCGACGGCAAAGACGCGCCGCTGCCGGACAACGTGCGTATCTATTACTTCGCGGGCGGCCAGCACGGCCCGTCGCCGTTCCCGCCGCAGGCGAATGGCACGCAGAACCTGACCAGCCCGAACGACTACACATGGGCGATGCGCGCCTTGATCGTCGCGCTCGACGCCTGGGCCAGAGCCGGCACGCTGCCGCCGACAAGCCGTTATCCGCATCTGAGCGATGGCACCCTCGCGCGACCCGAGGCGGTCGCTTTTCCAAAGATTCCCGGCATCAATTTCACGCGCGCCATTCACGAAGCCTACCGCATTGATTACGGGCCGCAGTTCAAGTCCAGAGGCATTGCTACGCTTGAGCCGCCAACGGTCGGCAAGGCGTTTGTGATGTATGTTCCACAGGTTGATCGCGATGGAATAGACCTGGGCGGCGTTCGTTTGCCTGAAGTCGCTGTGCCGCTTGCGACCTATACAGGATGGAACCCGCGCGACCCGAAGACCGGCGCGGCGGATCAACTGGTTGACTTCGCCGGCTCGTTCATTCCCTTCGCTAAAACCAAAGCCGAGCGCGAGCGCACAGGCGATCCGCGCCCGTCCATCGAAGAACGCTATGGCGACCGCGAGCATTATCTCGCCCAGGTCAAACAGGCGGCCAGCGAGTTGATCAAAGGCGGCTACCTGCTCGCCGACGATCTGCCGGCGCTCGTTGCTCGTGCCGCGCAGTACTGGGAGGTGTTGGGGAAGTGATGAATAGACCTCGGGCGCAGTAAGGGTTTTTGAAAAAACATACAATAGGTTACGCTTTTGAGCCTCGGCGCACAGCATGTTGACTTCGCCCAGCTTGTAAAGATGTACGCCGCCACACAGGAAGAAACTCGCTACTCGCCAGTTAAGTGCATCGGCGCAAAGAGAGTCACGCTTTACGGAAACCCTGATATGGACAAGGTATTAACGTCGCACGTCGAGCGCCACAACCTGTCGACTCGTATGCAGAGCCGCAGGTACACGAGATTGACCAGCGCCTTTTCTAAGAAGTGGGACAAGCACTATGCGGCGCTCGCGCTGTGGGTTGCCTATTCTAACTTCTGCCGAGTACACTGAGCGCTTCACGCAACGCCAGCGATGGGCAAAAATTACAGATCATGTTTGGACGCTTAACGAGTTGTTGGCTGCATCCAGGAGTAACTATGCGTAAGCGAGACATCATCGAAGAAATCATTTCGAAACGTAAACGTTTAGGCAGACGCCGTGACCCAGCAAGTATTGTATATGTCCGGGCAATCAATCTATTTATAGCATTCGATAACCTGAGAAGCAGGCCAGCTAGGGAACGTCCATTGAAACTGGAAATGATTCGTTACTTTTCCGTAGGGATAGTTTCATGCTTAGAAGGTTATTTCCGACTAATTATTCGCCGACTAATCGACCATGGACCTCCATACCGGGAGAATGCGGCTAAACTCGATGATCTCCGCATAGATTTGCCTACAATAACACGAATGGAAGCCTCAAAAGTTACGGTCGGAGAAATAGTATCTCACTTAGTGAAGCTTTCATCGTTTGAAGATATTAATCGTCACCTGTCAACCCTCTTAATGACTAAGTACTTTGCTGCTCTGCGCCCGATGCCAATAAGTAATATGGGAACGTTCGAAGAGGTGCATCCACGCGGATGGGAAACGCTTGCAGGTGTATTCCAAGATAGGCATGTCGCCTGTCATGAACTGACTCCTCGTGCTCCATGGACATTCAAACGGGCGCTTGAGCAATGGCGAGTATTGCTTCATATTGTAGAAGCAACTGAAGCACTGCTCCAAAAGCTCAATGTGAAAGAGTTGCGCTAAGGGATGCCGCCCAACAATGCGTTGCACCGGAGCCGCCGAAGCGGAATTCTCATCTTTCTTCCATTGCTGCTCGGCGGCCCGGTGAACGCGGGCGTTAGACCACTGAGGTACGTATGGAACATTTAATCAACACTATCAAACCTTTTCTTGAAGCACTCAGTTACTTATCTGGCGT
This sequence comes from Blastocatellia bacterium, assembly GCA_045807765.1. Classification (GTDB taxonomy): domain Bacteria; phylum Acidobacteriota; class Blastocatellia; order UBA7656; family UBA7656; genus DATENM01. The sequence continues at coordinate 11,754 of JBJMGU010000003.1, read as the reverse complement.
TGTTGTCGCTATCGCTGCTTTATTTGCTCTGAGACAAATACGTCTGATGAAGTTCGATATGATAGCTAGAAGCGAGAGGTCTGCTAAAGAAAAGGCGATTGAGGTAGCCTTTCGATTTACAAAACTACATAGGCTTTTTGAGCAGCGCATCCCACTCTTCCCTGAGAAAGTACCTGGCTTTTATGTCGGGCTTATTGGGGATTTCACTTCTGACTCTATACCACATGAATGGAAAAGCATGGCAGAGGCGCGCTTCTCAAGTATGGTCATGGATTATCCTTTAGATGTACTCGACGGAATTGCAGCCACATGTCTCACTGGCGTTGCGGATGAAAGGACAGCGTTCACTATTTTTGGAGGGGCATATTGTGCTACTGTTGCAGGCCAATATGATCTGATTTGTATGGCGATGTCCTCGGTTTCTTTTAGTCCCTTCTCGAATATCGTTGAGCTTTATCAAATCTGGTCTGCACGTTTATCTAGAAGTGATCTCGAAAAAGCTAGAAAGAACTTAGAAGAACAAATATCACGCATCCCTAGTAAAGAGATCCCTCCCCTATCACCAATGCCGAAAAAATGAAAGCAGAGGCACTCATTATCTCGACGTGGTCTAACAAGCGGTTGCAGCGGAGGCCGCGAAGCCAGTCTCTCATCCGCATCGGAATGCCTCACGCGGCCTGCACAGGCCAGTTTCTTCGGTTCATCCTTCATCATTTTTGACACTCCCTCACGGCTCGCCTATCATCGCTTCTATGAAGATACTCACCGCCGAGCAGATGCGCGACGTGGATCGGCTGACGACTGAGAATTACAAAGTGCCAGGCAGCCTGCTGATGGAGAACGCCGCGGCGCGCACGGTCGAAGCGGTTGAGAAGAAATTCGGCGCCATGCGTGGGCGGCGGGCGCTGATCTTTTGTGGTAAAGGTAACAATGGCGGCGACGGCGCGGCAGTCGCCCGATTGCTCGTGAGCCGAGGCGCAATGGTGGATGTGCTGCTGCTCGGTCACGTAGACGAGGCGCGCGGCGACGCCCGAACCAACTTTGAAGTGGTGAGCGCGCTTGCCGCATCATCAAAGCAATTGCGACTGGTTGAGATTGAAAGCGCCGAGCAGTTGCGCGACGCAGCGGCAATGAATCCGCCCGACCTCATCGTGGATGCGATATTCGGCACGGGCCTGACGCGACCGGCAGCAGGCTTATATGCTGAAGCCATCGAGTTGATCAACACACTCAGCGAGCGCCTGCCGGTTGTCGCTGTTGATGTGCCTTCGGGCATCGCCTCGGATGCGGCAGAGTTGATTGGCCCCGCGGTGCGCGCCCGCCTTACGGTTACCTTCACCGCGCCAAAAGTGGCGAGCGTCTTGCCGCCCGCTTGCGAAGCTGACGGTGAGCTGGTTGTCGGGCAGATCGGCTCGCCCGATGAATTGATCGATGCGTGCGGCTCACAGTTGAATCTCGTCGAAGCCGGTGACGTGGCGCGGTGGCTCGCCGCATCGCGCCGCAGCCCGCAGGCCAATAAAGGTGATGCCGGCAAAGTGCTGGTCATCGCCGGCTCGTCCGGCAAAACCGGCGCCGCCTGCATGGTCGGCGAGGCGGCTATGCGCAGCGGCGCGGGACTGGTCACCATCGCCACGCCCGCATCATCGCAGAAGGTCGTCGCCGCTCACGCCATCAGCGAGTGCATGACTGAGGGGCTGGCGGAAACGGCTCTAGGAGCCATTTCCAGGGAAGCGGCGGAGCGAGCTATGGAATTGGCGGCGGCCCGCGACGTGGTGGCAATGGGGCCGGGGCTCGGCTCGTCAGAAGAAACGACGCGGGCTTTTGTGCGGGCGCTGGTGGTGCAGCGCGAGCGCCCGATGGTGCTGGACGCCGATGCCCTCAACGCGCTGGTGCCGTGGGCCGAGAACGTCACTGGCAGCAGCACTCATCCGCTCATTCTTACACCGCATCCCGGCGAGATGGCGCGGCTCACGGGTCTAAAGATTGAGGATGTGCTTCATAACGGCGTCGAAGTGGCGCGCCAGTTCGCGACGGCGCACGCGGTGATTCTCGTACTCAAAGGCAGCCGCACGCTCGTCGCCGCGCCTGACGGTCAGGTCTACGTCAACCCGACGGGCAACGCCGGCATGGCGACGGGCGGAACGGGTGATGTGCTGACCGGCGTGATCGCCGGGCTGCTGGCGCAAAAGTCGGACGACCCGCTCGCGGCGACGATTGCTGCCGTCTACCTGCATGGACTGGCGGGTGATCTGGCGGCGGCCAAGTTCGGCACTCGCGCGATGATCGCCACGGACATCACCGCGCATCTCGGCGAAGCGTTCATCCATGTGGGCGGCGAAGCCGAGCGCTTCCAGCCGGCATAAATGAATCAACGTGACCGAAGAGCCATCTACACAAAGCGGGCCGACAATCAGCGGCGAATTCGTCAGTCATTCGGCGGAAGAGACGTTTGATCTTGCCGAACGCATCGGCGCGCACCTCCAGGCCCGCACGGTCTTGCTGTTGAGCGGCGACCTCGGCGCCGGCAAGACGGTCTTTGCCAAGGGCCTGGCCGCAGGATTGGGGATTGATTCGACGGAAGTGACCAGCCCGTCGTTTACGCTCGTCAACGAATACGCGGGCAGGTTGCGGTTCTATCACATCGATCTTTATCGGCTCGACGCCGGCGCCTGCCGCGAGCTTGGTCTGGAAGAAATCTTCGCCGACGAGCAGGCGGTCACAGCCATTGAGTGGGCCGAGCGCCTGGAAGAAGTGCCCGCAGACGCAACCCGCGTCGAGATCGAATACTTCTCCGACAACGAGCGCCGCATCCGCATCACACCGGCCACCTGACCACCCGAATAGACAATTCTTCAGCGATAAGCCTATAATTTTGCTGTGGGCACGCTGACGCTGTGAGGTGCGCGTTGCGGCTAGCCGACATCCTTTCCACCTGTCCCGCCCGACGCCGCAAGGTTCGGTCTACATTCTGGCTTGACCGGCGAAACCATATGGCGAAGATCAAAGACAAAGTGCAGAACGCGCTCGACGAAGTGCGCATCCTGATTCTCGGTTCGCAGGTGCTGCTCGGCTTTCAATTCCGCTCGGTCTTCGAGAAAGGATTTGAGACCTTGCCCGAGCCCGCCCAATACTTAAAACTTACTGCCCTCGGCTTGATGACTCTTGCCGTCGGGTTGTTGATGGCGCCGGGCGCGTATCACCAGATTGTCGAAGACGGCGAAGACAGCCAGGGCGTCCACCGCTTCACGACCGGCATTGCCGAGATGGCGCTGTTGCCGTTTGCGCTCGGCTTCGGCATCGATATCTTTGTCGCCGCCGAAAAGCTGATGAATCAGACGCTCGCGGTGGTCGCCGGGCTGCTGATGATGCTAACGGCGCTCTTCTTCTGGTATGGCCTTGAGGCCATGCACAAAGCGAAATACGAGCCTGAAATAACGGAGAAGCGAGAGATGGAAAAGCAACAGGCGAAGAAAGAGGAGGGCGGCACGAAGATCAAAGACAAGATCAAGCACGTGCTGACCGAAGCGCGCGTTGTGCTGCCGGGCGCACAGACGATGCTCGGCTTTCAATTCATCACGTTCCTGATGGAGAGCTTCGACAAGCTGCCCGATTCGTCGCGCTACATTCACTTCGCCAGCCTGGCGATGGTCGCCTTGAGCATCGTCCTGCTGATGACGCCGGCGGCCTATCACCGAATTGTCGAGCGTGGCGAAGAAACCAGCCATTTTCACCGCTTTGCCAGCCGCGTACTGCTGGCGGCGATGGTGCCGCTGGCGCTCGGACTGAGCGGCGACTTCTTCGTCGTGACGCGCAAGGTAACCGAGTCAACGGCGTTGGCTGCCGGGCTGGCGTTGGCATTGCTGGGGCTATTTTATGGTTTGTGGTTTGGGGTTACCGCCTACCGACGTGGCCAACGGCAGACAGAGGTGGAGTGGCGCATTGACCGCCAGGAAGCGGCAGACTAAACCGGGATGCGAGCGGCGGGCGGCGGCAAAAAAGCGCAAGCGAATTGCAATGATTATTTCCCGGTATTCTAGTGTATAGTGTCATCATTGTTTGAGAGTAGTTGGAGTCAGGGGGAAGTGGACGCCCCCCTGAGCCTCTTGGCCAGGTAGAATTCAGATAGCCCCAGAGCCTGCTCAAGGCTCTTTTCTTTTTTTGGGCGCTTTTCCGGCCCGCCGGACGCTCCAGCCATCGCCACCAGGAAACAAGACACAAAGAGACACGATCCGGTTGGTGACTCTTTGTGCCCTGGTGTCTTTATGGCGCGGGTTTCGCCCCTTCACCACACCGGGGCGAGCCGGCGTATCACACCGTCATCACTTCTTTTTCTTTATGTTCCGAGGCTTCATTGATCTTGGCGATGTGCTGGTCGGTCAGCTTCTGCACCTGGTCGAGGGCGTCGCGCTCCTGGTCTTCGGAGATGGTCTTGTCCTTGAGCATCTTCTTGAGGTGGTCGTTGGCATCGCGGCGGACGTTGCGGATGGCGGTGCGGTGTTCTTCGCTGATTTCGTGAACCACCTTGACCATCTGGCGGCGGCGCTCTTCGGTGAGCGGCGGGATCGGCACGCGAATCAGCTTGCCGTCATTGGCCGGATTCAGCCCGAGGTCAGAGGCGCGGATGGCCTTTTCAATCGGCCCAAGCTGCGTCGGATCGAACGGCTGCACGGTGATGAGCGTCGGCTCCGGCGCGTGAATCGTCGCTACCTGATTGATCGGCATCTCTGCGCCGTAGTATTCAACGCGGATGTTGTCGAGCAGGCTGACCGTCGCACGGCCCGTGCGCACGGTGGCGAGTTTCTTGCGCCCGTCCTCGACCGCCGAGTCCATGCGGCGGCGGGCATCGTTGATGATGTCTTTGATCTCCATGCAAGCCCCTTCCGATTTTGGATTTTCATGGCTTGGCGCTATGCGCCGGCGATTTTCGATTTTAGATTATGGCGAGAACGATTGAAAAGCCGAGACGCGTTTTCAATCTAAAATCCAAAATCGAAAATCACGCGGATGCGCCGGATTCTCCGGCCAAGCCTTCCGGCAACTCGTTGCGCACAATCGTGCCGATCTTTTCGCCGCAGACGACGCGGGCGATGTTGCCTTCTTTATAAAGATTGAAGACATGGATGGGGATATTGCGCTGGCGCACTAAACTAATCGCCGATGTGTCCATGACTTTCAAGTCGCGCTGAATCACATCAAGGTAGGTCAGGTGATCGAACATGGTCGCGGTGGCGTCGGTGGCCGGGTCGGCGGTGTAAATGCCTTCGACTTTGGTGGCTTTCAAAATGGCGTCGGCGCGAATCTCCAGCGCCCGCAGCGCCGCCGCCGAGTCGGTCGTGAAATAAGGATTGCCGGTGCCGGCGGCAAAGATGACCAGGCGGCCTTTCTCGACGTGACGGATGGCGCGGCGGCGGATGAACGGCTCGGCGATCTTGTTCATTTCGAGCGCCGACATCACGCGCGTAAAGGCGCCCTGCTTTTCAAGCGCGTCCTGCAAAGCGAGCGCGTTGATCGCCGTCGCCAACATACCCATGTAATCGGCAGAAGCGCGATCCATCCCCTTGGCTGAGAGCGCCACGCCGCGGAAGATGTTGCCACCGCCGACGACGATGGCGATTTCGACGCCGAGGTCATGAACCCCTTTGATCTCTTTGGCGATGCGGGTGATCGTCGTCGGATCAATGCCAAAGCCCTGGTCACCCATCAGGGCCTCGCCCGAAAGCTTCAGGAGGATGCGTTTATAGACCGCCTTGCGTTCTGATGCCATAGTACACCGTCGAATTGTTAAAACCACTTCTGCCCAACAAAAAAGCCTCTCTTGACGAGAGGCTTTTTTGCCGTTTACTGATTGCCGAGCAGCTCCTGTACCTCTGCGCCGAGGTCGGCACTGCGTTTCTCTAACCCCTCGCCCATCTTGAAGCGCGTGAAGCGGCGCACCTTGACGTTCTCGCCGGTCTTGCCCGTCATGGTTGTGACCAACTGGCCGATCGTGATGTTTTGATCCTTAACGAACGGCTGCTCCATCAGCACGACTTCTTGATAGAACTTGTTCAGGCGGCCCTCGACGATCTTATCAAGCACCTGCTGCGGCTTGTTGGCGTTCTTCGGATCTTGCTTCGCTTGATCGAGAGCGATCTCGCGCTCCTTGTCGAGCAACTGCGCCGGCACTTCGTCCTTGGTGACGAAGCGCGGCTCGCTGGCGGCGATATGCATGGCCAGGTCATGAACGAAGCCGCGGAAATCGTCGGTGCGCGCCACGAAATCGGACTCGCAGTTGACTTCGACGAGCACGCCGATCTTGCCGCCGGCGTGGATGTAAGCATCAACCAGGCCCTCGGCGGTGATGCGGCCCGATTTCTTGGCCGCCGTCGCCTGGCCGCGCTTGCGCAGGATTTCGATGGCTTTCTCTTCGTCGCCTGCCGATTCATTGAGCGCCGCCTTGCATTCCATCATGCCGGCGCCGGTCTTCTCTCTGAGTGCTTTAATGGCTGTTGCTGAAATTGCGTTTGACATTACTACCTGTATCTCCTCTTCGATAATAAAACCGACGCGGAAACAGGGCGATGAAGAGACGCGGCGACAGACTGTTTAATCTATCTGTCGCCGCGTCGCCGCGTCTCCGTGTCGCCGCGTCGTGTCCGCCTTACTCAGCGGTTTCGGCTTTACCGGCGGCCTTGTCAGCCGGGAACTGCGCGCCGGGCTCGCGGTCAGCGGCCACCGGCGCTTCTTCGCGGGCAAAGGCGCCCGGCACCGGCTCGGCTGCCGGAACAGTCGCGGCAGGCACGCTCTCTTTCTCGGCGGTGAACGATTCGTGATGGCCGCGATGGCCGGGCTGCGACATCTGCACGTCGTTCTGGGTTACGGTCGCAGCGACCTGAGCCCCTGAAGGCGCAGCCGCACCGGTCTGCGGAGGCACAGGCGACGCCGCTTCAGGCATGGCCGGCGCTCCGGGCGGCACATAGGTCGTGCGGCGTCCACCGCGCCGATCACCACGTCCGCGCCCGCGCCCGCGGTCGCCGCGCTCGCCACGATCACTGCGCTCGGGCCGCTCGCCGCGCGGCGCGGCTTCGGCGCTGTCGCCGGCGCTGCCCTCGACTTGGCCTTCATCCGCCGCGCCTTCCTTGAGCATCTGCTGGCCCTCGACGATGGCGTCGGCCATCTTCGCGGCAAACAGGCGCACGGCGCGCAGCGCGTCGTCGTTGCCGGGGACGACATAATCGATGCCGTCGGGATTGCAGTTGGTGTCAACGATGGCGACGGTCGTGATGCCGAGCTTGTTGGCTTCGTGGACGGCGATCTCTTCCTTGTTCGAGTCAATGATGAAGATGACGTCCGGCAAGTGGCGCATATCGCGGATGCCCGCGAGGTTCTTTTCGAGTGCCGCATGCTCGCGGTCGAGCTGCAAACGCTCTTTCTTGGTGAGCGCGTCGAAGCGCCCGTCGGTGCGCATGGCCTCGATGTCCTTCATCTTCTGAATGGACTTCTGCACCGTCTGGAAGTTGGTGAGCAGGCCGCCGAGCCAGCGCTGATTGACGTAGAACTGGTTGCAGCGCTTCGCTTCTTCGGCGACGGCGTCCTGGGCCTGGCGCTTGGTGCCGACAAACAGGAAGCTGCGGCCATCCATAGCCGCCTGGGTGACGAATTTCACAGCCTCTTTGAAGAGTCGCTGGGTCTTCTGAAGGTCAATGATATAAATGCCGTTGCGTTCGCCGAAGATGTATTCCTTCATCTTCGGATTCCACCGCCTGACCTGATGCCCGAAGTGGACGCCAGCTTCAAGCAACTCCTTCATCGTTACAGTAGCCAATCGATCCTCCTACTCGTTGAATTGGTTTATGTGCTCGCCGGCCCGCGGTTCCAATTGTCCTGCTGGAACAACCAATCGCCTGAGCCGACAATGGACTAGTTGCCAGCGCCCAGTTGCCAGTAATAACCCACTGACAACTAAGAACTGAGAACTGGCAACTGCTTATCGTTTCGAGAACTGGAAGCGCTTGCGCGCGCCCTTCTGGCCGTACTTCTTACGCTCTTTGGCGCGCGGGTCGCGGGTGACAAAGCCGGCGCGCTTCAAGCGCGTGCGAAACTCGGGATTGAATTCGATCAGCGCCCGCGTCACGCCGTGGCGCACGGCGCCCGCCTGACCGGCCTTGCCGCCGCCGTCGACATTCACCAGAATGTCGAACTTGCCGGCAGTGTCTGTGAGCTGCAACGGCTGGCGAATCACCATGCGATGCACTTCGTTATCGAAATACTCTTCGAGCTTGCGCTTGTTGACAATAATTTCGCCGGTGCCGGGCTTCATGAAGACGCGCGCCGTGGCGCTCTTGCGGCGGCCCGTTCCGTAGTTTTGAATCGTCTCTGCCACTATCGAATCTCCTTCAACTCATGCGGGCGGGGCCGCAATGACTTATCGCTTGACCTCGAACGTCTCGGGATGCTGCGCCTGATGCGGATGATCGGTGCCAACATAGACCTTGAGTTTCTTGCCCATCTTGCGACCGAGCTTGTTCTTCGGCAGCATGCCGCGAATCGCCGACTCAAGGATGCGCGTCGGGTGCTGCTGCAACTGCTTTTGCGCGGTGATCTCTTTGAGACCGCCGGGCCAGCCGGTGTGATGGCGATAGACTTTGTCCTTCCACTTATTGCCGGTGAAGACAACCTTCTCGGCGTTTATGACAACAACATGATCGCCGACATCAATGTAAGGCGTATAGGTGGGTTTATTCTTGCCCATCAATATGCGAGCGGCTTCGGTTGCCAGCCGGCCCACAGTCTTGCCATTGGCGTCGATGATGAACCACTTGCGGCTTTGCTCAAGATTCTTGCCGCTCGGAACGAATGTACTCATGGTGCGAATCTCCAAATTTAGCGTAAAGAAGACGAACAGATAGGATACGAAATGGCCTTTGCATTGTCAAGTTAGCCGTTCGACTCTGTTTTGACTCAATGAATTGGCAGCCCGACCCGCATTCATCAGGCTGCCAAAGACGGCTGAGTAGTCATCAATGGGGAAAGCCCGCGCTTCCCTTTCCTTCGCTTAAAAGTAAGCGATGCGGCGCGTCGGCGGCGGTTCACCGAGGCGCGCAACGCGGAGGCGCGCGTCAACGATCCTTGCGCCCTGCTCCAGCACTTTCACAGGGTTAGCGTCCATTTCATGAATCTGCGGGCAGATTTCCAGCAACACTGAAACGCGCAGAATCAACTCTCTCAGCGCCGCTTCATCCGCCGCCTTCGCGCCGCGCCAGCCGCGCAGCAAGGCCGTGCCCCTCACTTCACCAAGCATCTCTTGAACGTCTACGTCGGTCAGCGGGTTGATGCGAAACGCCATATCATTCAACAGCTCGACCATGACGCCGCCGCTGCCGTACGCCACCAGCGGGCCAAAGGTCGGGTCGAGCGTCGCGCCGACGACGACTTCGACGCCGCCCGTAACCATCTCTTGCACCATCATCCCCGACAGCTCTTCGCCGAGCCGCTCGCGCATCTCTTCAGCCGCCGCGCGCACCATTCGCTCATTGGCCAGATTCAAGCGCACGCCGCCGACTTCCGTCTTGTGCAGAATGCGCGGGCCGACGGCTTTCAAGACGACCGGGTAGCCGATGGCTCGCGCGGCCTTCACCGCTTCGTCCGTTGTCGTGACCAGCCGCGATTGCGCCATGCGGATGCCGACAGCATTGAATAAATCATGTAACTCGACGGGACTCAGCCAGCCGTCGCCGCGTTCGAGCGCCTGCTCGACGACGCGGCGGGCATCGTCTACGCGAATGTTGTCGAACAGCGGCAGCACGCCCGCGGACTGTTGCCGCCATTCGCCGTAGGTCGTCACTTTCGCCAGAGCTTTGGCCGCCGCTTCGGGGAAAGCGTAGCTCGGAATACTGGCGAGTATGGCAGGCGCGCCCTTGGCCGACATGAAATTGGCGATGACCGGCTTGCCGCTGGCTTGTTGAGCGCCTTCGACGATGGCCGCCGCCACCGCTTCGGCCTGTGTGAGCAGCGGCGGGATGAAGATGACGATCAGCGCGTCGACGCGCTCGTCCGCAAGCAGCGCGCGCATGGCCCGCTCGTAATGCTCTGCCGTCGCCGAAGCGATCATGTCTACGGGATTGGCGACGCTCGCCGCCAGCGGCAGGAAGCTGCGCAGCTCGGCCACCGTTGCGTCCGTCAGCGTCGGCAGCTCAAGCCCATTGGATTCGCAAGCGTCGGCGGCGAGAATACCTGGCCCCCCGGCGTTTGTAAGGATAGCTACACGACGCCCGGCGGGTACAGGCTGGTGCGCCAGCAGGTTGGCGACATCAAACAGCTCTTCGAGGGTATCTGTACGAATGATGCCTGCTTGACGGAAGAGCGCGTCAGCGGCGCGGTCGGTCGAGGCGAGCGCTCCCGTATGCGACGAGGCGGCGCGCTGGCCCGCCTGCGAGCGCCCAGACTTCACCACGGCGATAGGCTTGTCGCGGGCGATGCGCTTGGCGATGCGCCCGAAGTTGCGCGGATTGCCGAACGATTCGAGGTAGAGCAGGATGACGTCTGTGCGCGGGTCTTCGGCCCAGTATTGGATCAAATCGTTGCCCGACACATCAGCCTTATTGCCGACCGAAACGAAAGTCGAGATGCCGATGTTGAGGTCGCGCGCGTAATCGAGAATGGCCAGGCCGAGCGCGCCACTCTGCGTTGACATGGCGACGCGGCCTGCCGGCGGGTAGACCGGCGAGAAGGTGGCGTTGAGCGCGACTTCAAGGTCTGTGTTGATGATGCCCATGCAGTTCGGGCCGATCAAGCGGATGCCGGCGCCGCGAACTTTATCAAGGATAGCGGCTTCGCGGGCGCGGCCTTCACCGCCGGTTTCGCCGAAGCCCGCACTGATGATGACCATGCCGCGCACGCCTTTGCTGATGCAATCGTCAACCGCCGCTTCAACGCGCGCCGCCGGAACGACAATGATGGCCAGATCAACGTCGTCCGGTATCTCGGTGATGCGCGCATAAGCCCGCACCGAGCCAACGACGCGAGCATGCTCGTTCACCGGATAGACGACGCCTTGAAAGCCTGCGCTCACGAGGTTGTGAAAGATTTCGGCGCCGATCTGGCCGCGCCGCCTACCGGCACCGATGACCGCCACCGACTTCGGCTCGAAGAAAACCTTCATCGATGCAGAGGCCGCCGCCTGCCCGCGCCGCGCCAGCTTCTCTTCAAGCTCCGGCGTCGCCGTGATTGAAAAAGTAACATAGAACACACCGCCGTCGAGCCGCCGCGCGACCTGAAAGCCGGTATTGAGAAAAACGTCCATCATCTTGCGGTTGTCGCCGAGGACGTACGCCTCGAAAGTCTTGATGCGATTCTCGCGGGCGATCACGGCGAGCCGTTCGAGCATGCGCGTGGCGATGCCGCGCCCTTGCAGCGCGTCTTCGGTGAGGAAGGCGACTTCGGCGCGGTCGTCCGCTTCGTGATCGCGGTAGTAGCGGGCGACGGCAACGATGCGGCCGGCGTGCTCGCCGACCAGCGCAAAGGTGTCGTTGTAATCCACGGTGCAAAGCTCGACGGCCTTCTCGCGGGTCAGTTCGGGCAGCGGGCTGAAGAAGCGGAAGTAGACGCTGCGCGGCGACAGCCGCAGATGAAATTCGATTAGCGCGGCCACGTCATCTGGACGGATGGGGCGCAGGCGCAACGTCGAGCCATCGCGAAGCAAGGTGTCGGACTCGTAGCGTGCAGGATAAATACTCATGCAGGGTCTCCAAAACGGGATGATAGTCCAGCGGTATG
>JBJMGU010000002.1:0-22709 GCA_045807765.1 Blastocatellia bacterium | reverse complement strand
CCGGTGTCGTCATAGACATTCTTCTGAGGATCGTTCGGCGACCAATACTGGTAATCGAGCAGCGCATCGGCAATGCGGCTGTACGGTTGATCCATGCGCACGACGTAGCTGCCGGCGGCGAACTGCCGCGTTTCGGTCGCATCTTTCGGCGCGGCGCTGCCGTCTCTCTGTGCTGTGGCGTTGGCGGTAGCCGGCGGCCCGGCGGCTTTCTTCTTCTTGACGGTGACCGTGAACGGCGCGGTGGCGCGCGAAATCTCGACGGCCTGGAGTTGTAAGGTTTGTAACAGTTCAGCCTGTGCCCCTGGCCGCGGGTCATCCGCTGGAAAAATGTAGGCGGCAGGGCCGGAGGTTTTCGGCTTTTCAATCGAGCGTTTGCTCTTCAGATAGAAATTCTTCAGGAACAGTTTCGAGTTGGCGTTGAAGTACGACAGCGCCGTCAGCAACCCTGTCTGCTCGTAGTTGTTGTTGTTGCGCTGCGACCAGCGGACGCGCGGCAGCGGCGGGTTTTGTCTGTACCAGGTGCGCGATGTCTCTTGCGGCCCGAGGGTGCGTTCGACGGTATCGGCGCCGCCATTGCCAAACGTCTCATAGAGCCGGCTGATGCCATTGTGGGTCGCGGCGATAAACATCAAATATCCCGGCGACCATGTATCAAACGTGCCGTGGGTGAAGACGCCGGGCATGCCGAACTTGGTCATCTCGCTGACGTTGTTCCAGCCCATCAACTGCCATTCGTCAGTCAGTATCGGGTCGAGCCAGGCATTGTAAGGCCCATCGCCGACCGTGTTGTCATAAAGGTACGGCACCGATTCGTGCAGGTCGTGCAGTACCTGCGCCTTCCAGCCGGTGAAGGTCTTCAAGACGTTCTGCGTCAGCTTCAAGGTCATCCCCATCGCATCGCGGTTGTTGTCGTGCGCGACGTAGTGGCCCCAGTAGACGAGCGGCGGCCAGTTCTCGCCGGGATGCGCCAGGTGCCAGTTGTAAACGTCAACCTGGCGGTCGCGTCCGTCCACTTCGACGATGGGCGTGATCAGCGTAATCACGCCGTCGCGGATTGCTTTGACATACGGGCTCTCGTCAACCGCGAGGCGATAAGCCAGTTCCATCAGCGCCGTCGGCGCGCCGGTTTCCGGCGAATGGATCGTCCCGGTGATGTAATAGATCGGCACTGCGGCGGCGACCAGGCGGTCGGCTTCATCGTCATTCATCTGAATGGTGCGCGGGTCGGCAAGGCGGGCCAGCCGGGCGCGGTTCTCTTCCATCTGCGCGAGATTTTTTTCCGAGGTGACGGCGACGGCGATCATCTCGCGGCCCTCTTCGGTCGTGCCGATGGAGAAGACTTTGACGCGCGGGCTGGCTTTTTCGAGCATCCGCATGTAGCGATAGACTTCGTGCGAGTACGGCAGTTTGCCCGGCGCGCCGGCGACATCGCCGAGCACCGCTTTCGGCGTCGGCACCGTACGCGAGGCCGGCAAGTAATCAACTAGCGGCGACAGGAAGTACGGCTCGGTGGTGTACTCGCGAATCTTGCGGGTGTATTCCTCGTCAACCGGCTGGTCGGCAGCGCGGCCCGGCTTCGATGTAAGATTGGCTACAGAAACAGATTTTTCCTGCGGCCCGCGCCCAAAGGCGGGCATCATCGAGAACGAGAATACGAAGATGAGCAGACCGATCATTGCAGCGCGTCTGAGCATTTGTCCTCCAATCGAAAATGGAACCACAGATGAACACAGATAAACACAGATAGAGAATTTTAAATCGAGAGTCAAGCCAATCGCCGGCCTCTGCTTAATCATCTGTGTTTATCTGTGTTCATCTGTGGTTTCTAAATGAACCTTCCTTAATCAATCGCCTTGCGCATAAAGCCGCGCATGCCGAAATAGCCGAACAGCGCGAGAAACACCAGTTGGCCGAGGATGATGAACCAGACAGACATGTGCGGCATCGAGGGCACCAGCGAGGCGCGGAAGCCTTCGCTCGCGTAGGTGATGGGGTTGATGCAGGTGATGACCTGAAACCAGCGGACGTTATTCAGCATCGCCCACGGATAATAGATACATCCCGTAAACAACATCGGCGTCAACACCACCGAAAACATCAAGCCGATCTGCGCCGGCTGCACGGCGGTTCCCATCACCAACCCCAGGGCCGCGCCGCCCAGCGCACCCAGCACCGCGACGATAATCAGCAGCCACCAGTATTCCAGGCTGATCTGAAAACTGCTGCCTAGAATCAAGCGTCCGAGCGGCACGACCATCGCCGCCGCTACCAGCCCGCGGATCGCTGCAAAAATCATCTTCTGCACCGCCACCAACTGTACAGGCAGCGGCGACAGCAGCCGGTCTTCGATCTCTTTCGTGTAGCCGAACTCGATCACCAGCGGCATCGACACCGCCTGCATCGCCGTCAACACAGTGGTAAATGAGATGATGCCCGGCAGGAAGACCACGCCGTAGCCAGTATTCGCCTGGCCGAGCATTGGCAGCAGCCGCCCGAAGGTGAATAGAAGGAAGATCGGCTGCAACAAGGTCATCGCCAGAAACGTCGGCCATGTCCGCAGCGTCACCCAGAGGTCGCGCCAGAGCAGTTGCATGAAAGCCGTCGCGATCATGCGCGCCCGCCCTTGCGGCGCGAATTGCGTCATCGGTAGAGTCGTCGCGCTCAATCTCTCAGCCCCTTTCCGGTTAAATGAATGAAGACGTCTTCGAGGCTCGGCTGCGCCAGATGCAGGTCGGCCAGCTCAAGGCCGGCGCTGACCATAATCTGCGCCGCTTTGACCGCCACGTCGCCGCCGCGCACCGCATAGAGCCGCAGCATCGGGTCTTCGTCGGCAGGCGGCGGCATGGCGCCCGCCGCAGGCTTCGCTTGCCCACCGGCCATCATTGCCATCACCCAGGGCGGCGGCCCGCCCGCCGCGGGGGCGGCCTGCGCTCGCACGGTCGTCCACTCGGCTTCGCTTACACTGTCGAAGGCGCGGACTTGCGAGAGAATCGCTGCCTTCTTCTCTTCGGTAAGCGCCGGGCTGCGATGCACGCGCAGCTCGACGCGCGTGCCTGCGGGCACCAGCTTGCTCAGATTGGCCGGCGTGTCGAGCGCCAGTATCTTGCCGTGATCCATGATGGCGACGCGATGGCAAAGGCGCTCGGCCTCTTCCATGTCGTGGGTCGTCATAAACACGGTCAGCCCGTGGTGGTTGAGCGTCTGAATCATCTCCCACAAAAACAAGCGCGCCTGCGGGTCGAGCCCCGTCGTCGGCTCGTCGAGAAACAAGACCTGCGGCGAATGCATCAATGCGCGGGCGATCAACAAGCGCTGCGCCATGCCGCCGCTGTACTTGTCTACTTTATCTTTGGCACGCTCGCCGAGCCCGAACTGTTTGAGCAATTCCGTGGCGCGGCGCGTGCGCTCGTTTCTAGGTATGCCGAAGTAAGCCGCGTGAAAGGTCAGGTTTTCAATCGCTGTCAGCGAGCGGTCGAGGTTGTTACGCTGCGGCACGACGGCAATGTAAGGTTTCACCCCGACCGGATCGGCGACGACATCAACGCCCGCGATAGTGGCGCGCCCCGCCGTAGGCAGCACGCGAGTTGTCAGCACGCCGATGGTCGTCGTCTTGCCCGCGCCGTTCGGGCCAAGCAGGCCGAAAACTTCGCCGCGCCCGACCGAAAACCCGATGCCGTTCACGGCTTTGACTGGGCTGCGCGGGTACTGTTTCTCCAGCCCATCGACCAGAATGATCATTTCGCCCGACTGCTGGATGACAGACCCATCTGCCGGCGTTTGTTCAAAGCTCATCGTCTTCGATTTCCCTTTCGCGCCTGAATCTATTTCGCAGAGACCAACGTCGGGCAAGAATCCTAGCAAAGAGATAGGGAAGTCGTCCACGAAGGCGGTTGCTGATTGCTCGGCTTGCGGCTAAGCTCACGGTTGAGGTCGTACGTATGAAGATCAATATTCTGGGCGGCGGCCCTGCCGGGCTTTACTTCGCTATTCTGATGAAGCGGCTCGACCCGTCGCATGAGATTACCCTCATCGAGCGCGACGGCCCTGACGACACTTTCGGCTGGGGGATCGTCTTCTCGGATCAAACCTTCGCTTACCTGAAGGACAACGACGAGCCGTCGTTCAACGAGATCATGCGCGCCTGCCAGACCTGGGATAACGTCGTTGTCGTTCACCGCGATCAGCCGGTAACGATTCGCGGCAACCGTTTCAGCGGCATCGCGCGGCTGGCGTTTCTCAACATCCTGCAAACCCGTTGCCGCGCCCTCGGCGTCCGTCTGCGCTTTCACACCAACGTCACCGACGTTGCGCCGCTTGCGGAGTGTGACCTGCTGGTCGGCGCTGATGGCGCGAACAGTCTGGTGCGCCGCAGCTATACGGAAGCCTTTCAGCCAACAGTGGACTGGCGTACGAACAGGTACATCTGGCTCGGCACGCACCAGCTCTTTCACGGGTTGACATTGACCTTCCGCGAGCACGAAGCCGGGCTGTTCATCGCTCACTCGTACAAGTTCAACGACACGACCAGCACCTTCATTGTCGAATGCAATGACACGACCTGGGCCAATGCCGGCTTTGATAATCTGAGCGAAGCCGAGACCTGCGCTTATCTCGCCGAAGTCTTCAAGCAAGACCTGGACGGCCACGCGCTGCTTGCGAACAACTTTGTGCGCTGGCTCAACTTCCCGCTGATCAAGAACCGGCAGTGGCATCACGGCAACGTCGTGCTGTTGGGTGATGCGCTGCACACGGCGCATTTTTCCATCGGCTCGGGCACCAAGCTGGCGCTCGAAGATGCGATTTCGCTGGCCCGCTGTTTTGCCGAAGGCCGCGACACCACAGCGACGCTCGCCGAGTTTCAGCGCACGCGCAAGCCGGTGATCGATGCCTATCAGGACGCCGCTTTTGCCAGCCTGTTGATGTTCGAGAATGCCGAAGAAGATATGCATCTCGATGCGCTACCATTCGCCTTCAAGATGATGACGCGCAGCAAGAAGATCGATTATGAGAAGCTCCGCCGTCGCGACCCGCAGTTCATCGCCGCCTACGACGCATGGCGAGCGGCGTCAGAATAAGGGGAAGAGAAACGCGCCTGCCTGCGTCTAATCAACAAATCATCAGGACGATGTGAGCGGTCAGACAGAGGTGAACGATGGAAGCTCTCTGGCAAGACATACGCTATGCGGCGCGGCTGCTTGTGAAGAGTCCCGCCTGGACGGCGCTGGCCGTCATTGCGCTCGCCTTAGGCATCGGCGCGAATACGGCGATCTTCAGCCTGATCAACGCTGTGCTGCTGCGCCCGCTTGCCGGAGTCGAAGCGCCCGATCAACTCGTCGCCTTCGAGCGCCTTCAGGGAGGCCGCACGTATGACAGCTTCGGCTATCCAGACTATCTCGACTACCGCAGCCAGAGTGAGACCTTTTCGGGGCTAGCAGCGCACGTCGGTACGCCGTTGAGCTTGGCCGGTAACACCACCGAGCGACTGCGCGGCGATGTCGTCACCGGCAATTACTTTTCGGTGCTGGGGGCGCGTCCGGCGCTGGGCCGCTTGCTGCAACCGGAAGACGACCAGAGCGGCGGCGCGCATCCGGTCGCCGTCATCAGTTACGGCCTGTGGCAGCGCGCCTTCGGCTCTGACCCGTCGGTCGTGGGACAGACCATCAAGCTCAACGGCCATGACTTCAGCATCGTCGGCGTCGCCGCTGAAGAGTTCAGCGGCACGGCGACCGGCATGTCGTTCGATGTCTGGCTGCCGATGGCCATGCAGCCGCAAGCCATCCCGCGAATGTCTGCCGGCATCCTTCAAGATCGCAGCGCCGGCTGGATCGCCATCTTCGGCAGGCTGAAGGGCGGGGTGACGCTCGAACGGGCGCAGGCAGAGATTGCGACCATCGCCGGACAGCTCGCGCAGGCTTATCCTGAAACCAACAAGACGCGCAGCGCAGGGCTGATTGCAGGGCTCGGGCTGACGGCTTCGGATCGCGAGGATTTCCGCCGCTTCCTCGGATTGCTGTTTGCCGCCGTCGCGCTCCTGCTGCTGATCGCCTGCGGCAACGTCGCCAGCTTGCTGATGGTACGCGCCACTTCGCGGCGGCGCGAGATCGCCGTCAGATTGGCTCTGGGAGCCAATCGCAGCCGTCTGGTCAGGCAACTGCTGACCGAAGGCGTGATGTTGTCGCTGCTCGCGGGGGTGTGCGGACTGTTGCTGGCTCGCTGGCTGGCCGGTTTGATTCTTGCATTTCAGCAACCGGCCTATGGCTTGCGCGGGCTGGCCATCGAGATGGACTTCAAAGTGATGGGGTTCACGCTCGCCCTGTCGCTGCTGACCGGCATTCTCTTCGCGCTCGCGCCGGCGCTGCAAGCTTCAAAGCCTGACCTGGTGACATCGCTGAAAGATGGCGCACTCGCCGGCGGCTTTCATAAGTCGCGCGTGCAGAGCGCGCTGGTCGCTTTCCAGGTCGGCTTCTCGGTTGTCCTCTTGATCGGCGCCGCGCTGGCGGTGCGCACCATGCAGCAGATCGTCGCCATAGACAGAGGCTTCGACACCGATCATCGGTTGTTGATGTCGCTCGACCTCAGCATACAGGGATATAACGCCGAGACCGGCGGCGCCTTCTATGAACAGCTCATCAAACAGCTCGACGCGACGCCCGGTGTAGTCACCGCGAGCTTTGCCAAGACGGTGCCGCCCAATGATTGGAGCGACCGCATGGCGATCTTTTATGAAGGCCAGGAGCCGCCGCCCGAAGCTTTGCGCGGCAGCGAAGAGATCGGCATCCGAACCGACGCCAACCGTATCGCGCCGCGCTACTTCAGCACCCTGAACATCCCCGTGCTTCAAGGCCGCGATTTCAGCGACGCCGACCGTGACGGGGCACCCGCCGTCGCCATCATCAATCAGGCGCTCGCCGAAAAACTCTGGCCCGGTGAAAGTCCCATCGGCAAGCGCATCGCCGCGCCTTTCATTAATGGGCCGCGCCGTCCGCCTCTTGAAATCGTCGGCCTCGTCGGCAACACCAAACACCGCACATTGCTTGCGGACGCGCCGACGATTCTGTACCTGCCCGTGCTACAGGCTTATGATGGGCGGACGACGCTGGTCATCCAGACAGCCGGCGAGCCAGCGGCGATGACCGAAACGATTCGCAATGCCGTCGCCCGCGTCGCCAAAGACCTGCCGCTCTTTGCGGTCAAGACGATGACCGAGCAGGTAGCGACAACGCTCTGGCAGCAGCGCATGGCCGCCAGCCTGATCGGCTTGTTCGGGGGGCTGGCGCTGGCGCTCGCAGGCGTCGGTCTGTATGGCGTCATCGCCCATTCGGTCACCCAGCGGACACGCGAGATTGGCATCCGTATGGCTCTGGGAGCCGATTACAGGGAAATCGTCGGTCTGGTCGTCAAACAAGGATTGAAGCTCGCTTTAATCGGCGCGGCGGTTGGTCTGATTGCCGCGCTCGGCTTAACGCGGCTGATGTCGAGCTTGCTCTACGGTGTGAGCGCCACCGACCCGACGGCTTTCATTGTTGCCTCGGCGGCGCTGATCGCCGTGGCCTTGCTGGCCAGTTACATCCCTGCACGCCGCGCCACGCGGGTTGATCCAATGATCGCGCTCCGGCACGAGTAAGGGATTAGGGACTAGGGGCTAGGGACTAGGGTTAGGAGAAACCTGCGGTGACCATCGCAGCGGAACTTCCTCCCCTAGCCCCTAGCCCCTAGCCCCTAGCCCCTTTTAGAAGGACTCCCGCGCTTCACAGTCCGCGTGGTACATTCAATGCAGGATGTGGCGTCAAGGAAAACCGATTCGTCATGCACTGCTCGAAGCGCGCTGGCCGACGGCTGAAGAGGCAGCACGGTCGCGCCTATTCTCTCCCATCACGGTCGGCGGCGTCCGTCTCGAAAGCCGCACCTGGGTGCCGGCGATGGTGCCGTGGCGCGCGACCGAAGACGGACTGGTGACCACAAACGTCCTCGACTGGTACAAGCGCTTTGCCGAGGGGCAACCGGGGGCGATTGTCGTCGAAGCTACAGGCATCCGCGATATCGCCAGCGGCCCCCTGCTCAGGATCGGCCATGACCGCTTCATTCCCGGCCTGCGCGAGCTGGTCGAAACGGTGCACCGCGCCAGCCACGGCCACACACGCCTGTTCATTCAGATCATCGATTTCCTCGCCGTCAAGCGCCGTCCGCAAAAAGAAAAATTCTTCGCCCGCTTCCTGGCCGTGAAGGATCATCATCGGGCCGCGCTTGCAGAGGCGACCGGTGATACGCGATGGCTCGCCGCTGACGAATCCGCGATCCGCCGCCTTCTCATTGACGCACCCGACGAGTTAATCGAGCAGGTTCTCGACGAGCGCGAGCTCGAATCGTTGCGCTATGGTTACCGCGAGCGCGTTACCGACATGGATTTGCCGCACATCCGCAAGCTGCCCGATGTGCTGCCCGACATCTTTGCCGCCGCTGCCATCCGCGCCCGCGAAGCCGGCTTCGCGGGCGTCGAGCTACATTACGCGCACGCTTACACGATGGCGTCGTTTCTGAGCGCCACCAACACGCGCCCGGACAGCTACGGCGGGCGGCGCGAAAACCGTGTGCGCTTGCCGCTCGAAGTCTACCGCGCCGTGCGCGAACGAGTCGGCGCGGATTACTGCGTCGGCGTGCGCTTTCTCGGCGATGAAGTGATTCACGGCGGCAGCCATCTTGAGGATGCCGTCTACTTCGGCACAGAGTTCGCGCGCTGTGGCTTTGATTACCTTTCGGTTTCGAAGGGCGGCAAGTTCGACGACGCCCGACAGCCGAAGGTCGGCCATGCGGTCTACCCTTACACGGGGCCGAGCGGCTACGAATGCATGCCGACGGTGTGGTCAGATGGGCGCGGCCCGTTCGGTCGCAACGTGCCGCTGGCTGCAACGATCAGACATGCTGTGCGCGATGCCGGCTGCCGTACACCCATCGTCACATCGGGCGGCATCGCGACCTTTGAGCAGGCCGAACAGATTCTAGAAAACGGCGAGGCCGATATCGTCGCGGCGGCACGGCAGTCGTTGGCCGACCCGGACTGGTTTTTGAAAATCAAGCTGGGGCGCGGCGCCGAGGTGCGCCGCTGCGAGTTTACTAATTACTGCGAAGGGCTCGACCAGATGCACAAGCAGGTGACGTGCAAATTGTGGGACAGGCTACAGACGGACGAGCCGGGCGCGGCGTTGAGCGACGATGGACGCCGCCGCCTGCTTGCGCCGCGCTGGCAGGAGGCTCCCGAAGATTGATCGCGGTTCAGCCGGCTTGCCAATGGGCAGTCAGGCGTTTTGCGCAATGGCTTCGCGGTGATGCACGAGCGGCTCGAAGCGCGCTGTGAAGTGGCGCAGGAACGGCGGCTGATAGGTGATGCGGTAGCCGCCGACGCTCTCGTGCCGACGATGGATTTCGAGTATGGCTTCGATGACGTAATCGATGTGGCTCTGCGTGTAGACGCGGTGCGGGATCGCCAGCCGCACCAGCTCCATGCGCGGCGGCACTTCCGCCGCGCCCTTCTCATCATGCACCGCCTGCATTACTGAGCCGATCTCGCACGAGCGGATACCGGCTTCGCGATAAAGCTCAACCGCAAGCGCCTGCCCCGGATATTCGAGCGAAGAGATGTGCGGCAGCATCGCCCGCGCATCGATGTAGATGGCATGACCGCCGGGCGGTTGCACAATCGGCACGCCGGCTTCCGTCAGATGGCGCCCAAGATAGTTGATTGATGCGAAGCGGTATTCGAGATAATCTTCGTGCAGCACTTCGCGCAGGCCGACGGCGATGGCGTCGAGGTCGCGACCTGCCAGCCCGCCATAAGTCGGGAAGCCTTCGGTGAGGATGAGCAGGTCTTTCTCCTGTCGCGCCAGTTGATCGTCATTCGTGCAGAGGAAGCCGCCGATGTTCGCCAGCCCATTCTTCTTCGCCGACATCGTGCAACCATCAGCGTACGAAAACATCTCGCGGGCGATTTCGGCAACCGGCTTGTCTCTGTAACCTTCCTCACGCAACTTGATGAAGTAAGCGTTTTCGGCGAAGCGACAGGCGTCGAGATAAAGCGGAATGCCCCAGCGCGCCGCGAGGAGTTTGACTTCGCGGATGTTGGCCATCGAAACCGGCTGGCCGCCGCCGGAATTATTGGTCACCGTCAGCATCACCAGCGGGATGCGGCCCGGCCCCACCTGTTCGATCAGGCGCAACAGCTCTGCCGTGTCCATGTTGCCTTTGAACGGGTGCAAGACAGCGGGCGAATAGAATTCCGGGATCGGCAAGTCTACGGCTTCAGCGCCGACATGCTCGATGTTGGCGCGCGTCGTGTCAAAGTGCATGTTGTTGGGGATGACAGCGCCCGGCTTACACATGGTCGAAAACAGGATGCGCTCGGCGGCGCGGCCCTGGTGCGTCGGAATGACATGACTGAAGCCATAGATGTCGCGCACCGCCGCTTCAAAGCGGTAGAAGCTCAGGCTGCCGGCGTACGATTCATCGCCGCGCATGATGGCGGCCCACTGCTCGCTGCTCATCGCGCCGGTGCCGCTATCGGTGAGCAGGTCAATGATGACGTCGGCGGCGTTCAGTAAAAACAGGTTGTAGTAAGCGGCTTGCAAGAACTGTTCGCGCTGGTAGCGTGTGGTCATGCGGATTGGCTCGACGGCCTTGACGCGAAACGGCTCGATAATGGTTTTCATCCCCTCGCCCTCCTCAATGGTTTGCGCACTCAGCACCATTCTGTGGTGCGCGCCATGTGAGTCACAAGGTTAGCCGTCACAGCCGATTGTGACGGCTGACACAGCACGAGTGAGAGCGTGAATGGTAGGCGGGATGCAGATGATGGGCGGCGCGGGTTGTGGATGAAGATTCGCCGTCAGCTTGCCAGGCGTTTCAGACCGCGATAAGCCGGATAGCTCGCCGCCAGTAAGATGATGCTATAGAAGGTCGTCGAGCTAAGAAAGGCCCGCCAGCTTGCGGCGGTACTGATGTCGGTCGCCGCTGAGCTGGCTAGGAAGGCCAGCGAGCCGACTAGCGAAATGGCCGTCGTCACCGGGTAGCCCCATGCTTTGTAAGGGCGCTCGCGCTCGGGCTCGCGCCGCCGCAGCACGAACACGGCGGCGAACGAGATGGCATAGCTGACGACGAAAAAGATGGCCAGCACCGAGATGATGCGCTCAAAGATTTGCCGCGCGTTTTCAAAGTTGCCGCCGATGATGAACAGCCCGGCGACCACTGTGCCGGCCAGCAGCGCCAGCGTCGGTGTGCCGCCCTGGTTGACCTTGACGATGCGGCTCGACACCAACCCGTCGCGGCTCATGGCGAAGATGACGCGCGAGGCCATCAACTGGCAGGCATTGATGGCGCTCAACATCGAGAGGATGGTCAGCGCGCGGATCACCGTATCGCCATACTGCCCGAAGATGGCCGTCGCGGCTGAGCCGACCGCGAGGTCAGCGCCGGCGAAGGCGGGGAGGGGCAGGACGTAGAGGAGCGCGAGGTTCACCAGCATATAGATGGCGATGATTGCCAGCACGCCGCCGAACAACGCACGCGGCACATCACGCGCTGGCTCCTTTACCTCTTCTGAAAAATAAATGATGCCCGTCCAGCCATCGTAGGTATAGATCACCGCTTGCAGCGCCAGGATGAAAGCAAGAAAAAGCGATTCACTGGCCGGGGCGTTTGCGGTTTCCTCAGGCGCGGGCGCTCCGCTCTTGCCGCCGAGCGCAAAGCAGGCGACGACGAGCGCGATGAAGGCCAGCGCTTTGAGCAGGCTCGTAACATTCTGCACATGGCTGCCCCAGCGCACGCCGCGCCATTGCAGCACCGCAAACGCCGCAACGATGGCAAGCGCGATGGCGACCGTGCGACCGGCGAGCAGCGGAAACAGCACGCCGAGGTATTCGGCAATCACTACAGAAATGGCCGCGCTCGCGCCGCAGGTCGAAATCCAATCGCTCCAGCCGACAACGAATCCCACATAATCGCCGAACGTATGCTGCGCGAAGACATACTGGCCGCCGGACTTCGGCAGCATGGTGCCAAGCTCGGCTATCGAAATCGCTCCCAACAGCGCGTAGAGCCCGCCGACCACCCAGACGCTTAGAAAGAGCCAGGTCGTGGGCAGGTGGCCAGCGACTTCGCCGGGGGTTCGCAGAATGCCCGCGCCAATGGTATTGCCAATAATGACGGCGAGCCCGAAGCCGACGCCCAGGATGCGCAGCAAGCGCCCGCGTGGCCGGGCCGGCGCAGTGATTAGTCCATCCGATGTTGATGGCAAATGAGACCGCCGAGGAAATGAGTTGTGTAAGACGGGCGCGATTATACAACGACGAGTCGCCCGCGGGCTACAGCAACGGCAATAGTTGACGAATAAAACCGGCAAGGTTGCCGGCACAAAGATCGGCGCGGCGGTTCAATATCATCAGCCCTTTGAAAGCGCGCGGCTTCACGAGCGCTGCCTGAATGACTCGGCGGGGACTGACGCGCCCGTCACGGTCGCGACAACGGTTGAAGTCAACCGGCAGGTCTTCGTCAAACGCATCGCTGACGGCGCGGACGATCAAGTATGGCATTTGTAATTCATCGCACACGGCGGCAACCGCCAGCGATTCCATGTCAACCCAGGCGACTTCGCTCACCGCGAATGCTTCAGCCAGCCGCCGTTTGTCCGTCGCCTTGCAGACAATCTCGTCAACCGTGACGGCGGTGCCAACGCGAACATTGCCGAAGCCTGCGGCGCTTTGAAAAAGCGGCGACCGGCTGGCATCAACCCGGCGATCAGGCCCGCGCACTTCATGGGCAATCATCAAGTCGCCCGCCTGCAACGCCGGCGAGAGCGCGCCGGCGAGACCGACGTTGATGACGGCGCGCGCCCGCTGCGCACTGAGCCATGCGCGCAACGCGCGCTCGGCGTTGCGCGGCCCTTCGCCGGTGTCGAGCAGGGTGAGCTGGTCATGGCGTTGACGAGCAATCACCGCCAGCTCACGCTTGAGCGCCGCGACGACCAGCACCGGCGAGCGGCGGCTCTCGGTCACACCGCGGATTTGGCCTTCCCCTTCAACGTGTGACGTAGCCATGTTCTCTGAACCAATCAACCGCGCGCTTGAGCGCGTCGGCAATCGGGCTTTGCGGCAAGCCCAGCTCGCGCACCGCTTTTGAAGAATCGAACCACATGCGGTGGCGCGACATCTTGACGCTTTCAATGGGCACATCCGGGGCGCGGCGGGCGACGTTGATGGCCCAGAAGTTTTCCAGCCGCGCATAACTTTCAGCGACCCAGTGCGGCACCTGCATTTTTGGCGACGGCATGTCGGTCACACCAGCGAGCGCGTCGAACATCTCTTTCAGCGTCAGGTTGGTGCCGCCGAGAATGTAACGCTGGCCGACGCGCCCGCGCTCGGCGGCCAGGATGTGGCCTTCGGCGCAATCGCGCACGTCAATTAGGTTCATGCCGGTGTCAACGTAGCCGAACATTTTGCCTTTCAGAAAGTCAACGATGATCTTACCCGTCGGCGTCGGCTTGATGTCCAGCTCACCGACGGGCGTCGACGGGTTGACGATGACGACGGGCAGGCCGCGCGCCGCCCAAGCTCGGACTTCTTCTTCCGCGAGAAACTTGCTGCGCTTGTAGTGACCGATCATGTCTTCGAGCGCCACCGGCGTTTCTTCGCTGGCGGGCGTGCCGTTGTCATTGAGTCCGAGCGCGCCGACGGTGCTGGTATAGACGACGCGCTCGACGCCTTCGTCAAAGGCCGCCTGCATGACATGGCGCGAACCGTTGACGTTGCTCTCGTACATTTCGCGCGGGTCGGCGCACCACAGCCGGTAATCGGCGGCGCAGTGATAGACGACGCTCGTGCCGCGCACCGCCTGCTTGATCGACTCCACATCGCGGAGGTCGCCGGTAGCGAATTCGACCGGCAAGTCTTTGAGGTTATCCAGGCGGCTTGCGGCGCGCACTAAACAGCGCACCTCCGCGTTGCGCGCCAGCAAACGCCGCACGAGATGCGAGCCGACAAACCCTGTGCCGCCAGTGACCAGTGCCTTCATTCGCGTTCGTTCACCTGAATCGTCAAAAGCAAAACGCTCACGCTCCTCGGTCATCGCAGCCTGCCCAGCAGCCACGATTTCAAGATGCCCGGATTGGCATTGTCCGTGGCGAAGTATTCCTGAATGAGCCGGTCATATAGTTGTTCGCGCTCCGGGGCGCTGAGCCGGCTTGTGAAGGGCATCTGGCCGCCTTTGACGTAAGAGCGGATGACGACTTGATCCATCGGCCAGTTGAGCGCGCCGAGGCCCTCCGGTTGATGGCAAACGGCACAGCTCATCGCCTGCCCCACGGCGGTGCGGGCAATGGCTTCGCCGAAGCGCTGCCGGCGGCTCAGCCCTGACGCCGCGCCGAGTCCGGGGCCGAGCTTTCGCCCATCAAGATATCCGGCAAAATGCGGCGAGCCGTAACCCCTGAAGCGCTGGTTGACGGCCAGCACTGCCGGTTGCTCGTCCGGCGTCACGCTGCCGGCCTGAGGGAAGATCGGCAGGACACCGCTCTTATGACAGCTCGCGCAGTTGTCATCGCCATAGCCAAGCTCCCAGCGGCCCTGGATCGTGATTGAGCCATCGCGGTGATAGGTTCTGTAATAGTCTTTGAAGTACGTATCGAAGGTGCCATCCCTCTGCGCGACCGCCGAGATGACCGAGAGATTGCGAATGCGCGGGCGCGCCTTCGGGTCGGTGACACCGAATTGAACCCATTTCTCCGGCACGCCCGCCGCCGCGTTTCCCGGCACGACGATCAGCAACCGCCTGAAGCTGTCATCGTTGTCGGGCGTCCCCAGGTGTTGTGATATGTAACTGAAGAAGATGAGCTGCTCGGCAGGCTCTCTGGTGGCGTTGAGCCGCCGCAGAAATGACTTGGCCTGCTCAAGCGTCTCGTAGCGGCTCACGGCTCGCAAGAAGCTTTGCGCCATCAGCAGGTCAGGGACTTGCACGTACTGGCGTGTCTCGGCGAAGTACTGCCGGTCGGGCACGACAAAGCCAAGCTCATGGCCATGCTGTTGATCGAGGGCGGCGGTTTCAATGTATTCGACAAATTCGCGATAGCGGCTGATGAAGCCTGCGTCTTGGGCGAGCTTACGGCGGCGGACAGTCGCGGCAATCGAGTTGAGCAGTTTTTCATAGGCCGGCAGGGCATCATCACTTTCGTAGGCGGCGCGGGCGGCGCGGACGAGCGCATCAACCTTTGTCCCCACCCATGCGTCCGGGTCGGGCTGCGACCGCGGACGCGGGTAGGTGTAAGTAATAACGCCAAAGAGCAGGAGACAAATTGCGATTGTGCGCAGACGGGCACTCATCCGTATGCCGCCTTTCGCCGCGGCTCAGCCGGCCAGATTCCACACCGCCATACGCACCAGATCGCGGGGGCTGCGGCGCAGCTCGAACATCGCCGACGCCTCAAAGCCGCTGTGCATCATGCAGTTCTGGCAGAGCCGGTCTTCGCGCGATTCCCAATACGGCCAGTCCACGCCGTTCCAGAACTCGTCCCAGGTCGGGTAATATTTGACGCCGATCAGGTAGCAGGGGCCTTTCCAGCCGCGCGGTGTGCGCGTCACCGTGCTCCACGGCGAGCATTTGTAGTCGCGCATGCCGGCAGTAAATTCCAGGTACATCGGCGTGCTCATCAGCCGGTACTTCTTCGATAGCTCAAGGACGTGCTTGAACTTTGTCTGAATCTCGTGCCGCGAGAGAAAGATATCCGTGTCAACCGATTCATAGTGATAGCCCGGCGAGATCATCATGCCGTCAACACCGAGATCGGTCATCAGCTCGCATAGCTCTTCCATCTCCTGCATCTCGGTTTCGCGGAAGACCGTCGTGTTGGTCGTCACGTGATAGCCGAGCGCCTTGGCCTGCTTGATCATCTCGATGGCTTTGTCAAAGACGCCGGTGCGGGCGCAGACCAGATCGTGCGTCGCCTTCATGCCGTCGAGGTGAATGTTGAGCGTCAGCCGCTTGTGCGGCGCAATCTTGCCGAAGACTTTGGTGTCTAAGAGCAGCGCGTTGGTGCAAAGATAGATGTGCCGCTTGCGCTCGATGATGCCTTCGACCAGTTGCTTCAGCTCAGGGTAGATGGTCGGCTCGCCGCCGCACAGCGACACAATCGGCGCTTGCGACTCGTCCACGGCTTTAAGGCACTCGTCGAGCGCCATGCGGTCTTCGAGCTTGCCGGTATGGCGCTCGATGGCGCAGCCGATGCAGGCGAGGTTGCAAGTGTAGAGCGGCTCAAGCATCAGCACCATCGGGTAACGCTTATTACCCTGCGCGCCTTGTTTGATCTGATGGCGTATCGCGTCTGTCGTAATGTGTAACGGAAATCGCATCACAGTCACCTATAAAGTTTAGAGCTAGTCCCGAAAATATCGTTTGGCGTACATGCCGAGCGCCAGCAGCGGGAAGTAGACCGCATAGAGATGGTAGCGCAGGTAGAAGACTGCCGGGAAGCCTGTCCCCGTCCAGTGTGCGTCTTGCCACGAGCCATCCTGGCGCTGCGCTTTGAGCAAGTATTCGACGCCGCGGTGCAGCCCGTCGCTGTCGTCGCCGGTCGCCATCAATCCCATCAGCGCCCAGGCGGTCTGCGAGGGCGTGCTCGCGCCCTGCCCTTTTAGCAATGAGTCGTCGTAAGTATTCGGCGATTCGCCCCAGCCGCCATCTTCGTTCTGGATCGAGCGCAGCCATGCGCCGGCGGCCTGATAGCGCGGCTCCCACATGTCTTCGCCGATGGCTTGCAAGCCGGTCAGCCCCAGCCACGTGCCGTAGATGTAATTCACCCCCCAACGACCGAACCAAGTGCCGTCGCGCTCCTGCTCTTTCGCCAGATAACCCATCGCTCGCTGCACGACCGGGTGATCGATCTTGAAGCCGAGGTTGGCCAGCGTCTCAAGGCCGCGGCCCGTGATATCCGCCGTCGAAGGATCGATCATGGCGTTATGGTCAGCGAAGGGAATCTGCGTCAAGAACTGCTCGTCGCAATCCTTGTCGAACGACGCCCAGCCGCCGTCTTTGTTCTGCATGGTGAGCAGCCACTTCAAGGCGCGCTCCATCGCTTGTTGCTTGCGGCGCTCGCGCATGGCGTCGGGGAAGCGAACTTTGCTCAAGCTCGTCAACACCTGAAAGGTGTCGTCTATGTCCGGGTAGAATTCGTTGGCGTATTCAAAGTACCAGCCGCCGGGCTCGCCTTCGGGGTTCTTCACCTTCCAATCACCGACCTCTTTGACCTCTTTCGCAAGCATCCACTCGGCAGCTTTGACAACGTCGGGATGATCGGCGGGCACACCCGATTCGATCATGGCGTTTAGGGCCAGCGCCGTATCCCACACAGGCGAATAGCAGGGTGCAACCCGCAGCGTATCGCCCTCTTCGATTTCCAGCTTCTCAAGCTCGCGAATCTGTCCGGCAGTCACCGGATGATCATTCTTGTAGCCGAGGCAGCGCAGGGCGATGATCGAGTTGATGATGGGCGGGAAGATGGCGCCGATGCCGTCGCTCTTTTCAAAGTGGTCGAGCATCCACTGCTCGCATGCCTTCAGCGCCTTGTCACGCGATGGTTGCCAGCCGCGCCGCTCGATCAGCTTCAAGGTCGCGTCAGTCGTCTTGAAGAAGGTCTTCCAAAAGCCGCGTCGCGCGTTGGTCGTCGGCGGGTTGTCAAGCATCAACTCGCTGATGCCGGCGCTTTCGGGCACGGCGCACGAAGGCTTCATGGCCCAGATGATGGCTAGCGGCACGACGATGCCGCGCGACCACGAAGACATTTCATAAAGATTGATCGGCGCCGACAGCGGCAGCAGGATGATCTCCGGCGGCACCGCAGGGCAGCGCTTCCACGGGTACTGGCCGAAGATGGCCAGATAGATGCGTGTGAAGCTATTGGTGGCATCCAGACCGCCGAGCCGGCGAATCACTTGGCGCGCCCGCCGCATGTGCGGCGCGTCGGGTGAATCGCCCAGCAGCTTCAAAACGAAGTAGGCTTTCGTCGAGGCGCTGACTTCCGCGGGGCCGCCTTCGTAGATGCCCCAGCCGCCCGTGGGCAGTTGTTTCTGGCGAATGTAGTTGGCGGCTTTGCGCACCCGGTCGGAATCCATGCGGCCAATGAAGTGCATCGTCAGGATGTACTCGGATTCGAGAATCGTGTCGCCTTCAAGCTCGCCACACCAGTGGCCGTCCGGATTCTGTATCTGCAAGAAATATTGTTGTGCCCACTTGATCACGCGGCGCACGTCGGGTTCCAGGCTGCGATCAGCCAGCGCCGTTTTAACTTGATACTGTCTTGACATGGGGGCTACCAATCCTTTCAAAGTTCACTTCCCTAGCTTGCCCAACGTTCGTCATTTCAGATTTGGATCAGGGGTACGAGTTAACCGGGAAAGAATACTATAACAGGCGGTGGCTTTGCCATTGCCAACCGGCCAGCATTAAGCGGTCATCCGGCGTCACGCGACGGTGATTTTACGCGCGCCGCGCTGGATTTACCGCGCGCCGTCAAGCTGCACCAGCAGCCGCTCCGGGTGCAAGACTTCCTGCGGCAGAGCGAAATGGACGTTCTCATCGCCGCCCAACTGTTCTTCATAGTCGCTGGCGCCGAGGCCGCGCAGATGCTCCAGCACGCGAATGACCAGTTCTTCCGGAGCCGACGCGCCGGCGGTCACGCCGACGATTTCGGCGTCCGCAAGCCAGGCGGGATCGATCTCGGTTTCATCATTGACCAGGTAAGCC
The DNA here is from genome assembly GCA_045807765.1 of Blastocatellia bacterium. Classification (GTDB taxonomy): domain Bacteria; phylum Acidobacteriota; class Blastocatellia; order UBA7656; family UBA7656; genus DATENM01. Next base: position 3,938 of record JBJMGU010000002.1, on the reverse strand, counting down.
GGAGTGCCGCCGACGACTGCGACTTCGCGCAGGCGCTGCGAGTTCGAGCTGTTCTGCGAGCCGACAACCAGCAGCACGTCAACCCGCAAAGCCATCTCCTTGACGGCGTTCTGGCGGTTCTGCGTCGCGTAGCAGATGTCATCCTTGGGCGGCGATTGCAGGTTGGGAAATTTGCGCTTGAGCGCCTGGACGATCTCTGCCACGTCATCCAGCGACAGCGTCGTCTGCGTGATGTAGATCACGCGGTCGGGGTTCGCCACTTCAAGCCGCTCGACATCGGCGACCGAGCTGACCAGTTGCATGGGCGCTTCGCCCATCGTGCCTTCAACCTCTTCGTGGCCGGGGTGGCCGATCAGCACCAGCGAGTAGCCGTCACGCGCAAAGCGGATAGCTTCCAGATGCACCTTGGTCACCAGCGGACAGGTGGCGTCAATGATGCGCAGGTTTTTGTCTTCGGCCAACTGCACCATCGCCGGCGCGACCCCGTGCGCGCTGAAGACGCAGACCGCGCCGTTGGGCACTTCTTCGAGGCTGTCAACGAAGACCACCGCGCGCTTGCTCAAGTTATCAACGACGTAGCGGTTGTGAACGATTTCATGAAAGACATAAATCGGCGGAGGGAAGAAATCAAGCGCACGCTCGACGATGTCAATGGCGCGCACCACGCCGGCGCAGAATCCGCGCGGCTTTGCCAGCACTACTTTCTTAATCGCCATGCGATAATCCTTCGATCAACAAGCTGCCGACCTGGGGCCGGAAGACAACGATGAAGTCGCCATTTCGTTTAACAGCGGGATTATAGCAACCGGGCGGGATGACTGCCAGTTTGCCGCGCCGTGTACGAGGGACGCGGGAAGAGAGACGCGGGGACGCGGGGACACGGAGACGCGGGGAAAGAAGGATGACTAACGCCCCAATTGCTGTCTCCCTCGCCGCGTCGCCGCGTCTCCGTGTCCCCGCGTCCCCGCGTCTTCGCTGAAAGCGCGGATTAACGCAGCCGCAGCAGCGGGTCACCAAGCAGTGTCCAGCTCTTGATGACCGCTTCGTCGTGCGCGACAGACTTGGCGCGCATGATGGCTTCGCCAATCGTCAAGCGCTCAGTTCCTGGGCTGGCACTGGCGCTGAAGAGTTGCCGAACCATCTCTTGATTAACCAGCTCCTGTGCCCCGGCAACCGTCTGCGCCGAGGAAGCCCAGACGGCAATCGCGCCGCCGCGCTCTGAAAGCAGCAGGCTTTCGCCGAGGCTGTTGCTGCGCGGGTCATTAAACAATCCGTTCAAGCAAGTCATCGAGACGACCACCGGCAGCGCCTGCTGGTTCGTCAGCAGCGGCACACTATCGTTCGTCAGCAGGTTGCCGCGCCAGACGCTTGCCGAGCCGTGTCCGGCATAGTTGACCAGCTTCGGCCCGCGATTGATCGCATCGATGATTGCGTGGCTTGCCGTCACATCATCCATGCGGCTGCGGAAAACCTCTTGCACCGGAGTTCCCACCGGCAGCGACAGTTCGACCCCCTGACTTGCGACCTCAAAGTCATACTCTGCCGCAAGGTCTGCGACCAACAGAGCACCGCTGGTTGGCATCCCTTGCTCGTAGCTGACGATCTTGCCAACCATCGCTTGCGCTTGCGCCAGCGTCCGCACCGGCAGCCTGCCCACCGCCACATCCGCCAGCCCATCGCCATTGACATCCCCTAGCCAGTCATCCGACGCCGTCTCAAACGTGTTCGTCCAGATCACCTTCGTCGGCACCAGATCGTTTTCACCCAATCCGAGATAGTTCTTCCCGTCATAGCTCGCATCTCCTACAAGCAGCACCCACCGCGGCATACGCTTCCAGCTCCTTGTTGCCGCGATGAACTCGGCCACGGCTTGCGGGGTGTGCTGGCCGTAGCTGTACTCGTCATAGAGGTCTTCAATGTCTACGACCGCTACCGTGTAGCCTTGCTCTTTCCGTAGGCTCACTAATGGATCAAGCGCCGCTTGCAAACTGCTGTGAGTGATCATCAACACATCGGCTCCATCTTTGACCTCGTGCCAGTTTGACGGCGTCTGCTGAAGCACCTGCGCGCCCTGGCCGTAGCCTTTGTCGCTAATCGCCAGCAGCACTCGCTCGCCGGCTTCTTGCGCCGCTACGGTCACGCGATAGCTCTTGCCGTCGGCTTCAATCAGTCCTTTCAGCTCTACGGGATTCATCTCGTCGGTGACATCAAAGACGCGCACGCCGGGGGTGGTAAAGCCGCTGACCTGTACCATCTCGCCGCCTGAAGCCGTAAGCAGCAGCGAGTTTTGATCGGCGACAAAGCGATGCGCGTAGCTAAGTTTGACCGAATCAATGACGCTGAAGTCCGAGCTACCCTGCGAGGTGAAGGTGAGCTGATTGCTGCCTTCTTGAAGCAGGTGTTGATTGATATGGAACTGTGCCACCTGGCGCTGCTGGCCGGTGAACGACATCGAGCCGATGTCCTGGCCGTTGAGCTGGAGGCGGACGGCGTGTGGTGGCGAAATGGCCGAGCCTAAGCCTTGCAAAGCAACTTCGAGCACGGCATCATCGGCGGCGTCCTGGTAAATCTTGCTAAGCGAAATTGCCTGGTTGAAGGGGGTCGAGCTGACGATAGCGCCGAACCAGTTTTCGGCCTCGCCGTTGTTGATCGAAGGGAAGTACAAGAAGCGGTCGCGGCGCTCGACCGTCGAAGTGAAGGTGCGCCGGCGCGTTTCGCTGCCTTTGACGAGGGCCAAGACGGGGACCCGGCGACCGGTCTGCGTCCCGTTAATGAGGTAGTAAGTCCGCCGGTCTGTCGAAGGCGTGTCGAGCGCCTGGGCGTAGAACTCGATAGAGTCCGCCGGTTCAAGCCTGCCATTCTTGCCCCCGTTAATGACAAGCGGAACTTCGTGAGCGTCGGTGAAGAGTTGAAGGAAGCGCGCGTCTTTGGTGACATCGAAGCCGGCGGCGACGAGTTGCGGCTGAGTGATGCGATACCAGCCGGCTTTGTTGGTGATGATCTTCGCGCCGGCCTTTGCGGCGATCTCCCACTGCTTTTGCAGATCGCCCGACGACAGCTTGCCAGGCGTCTGAGAGTCGGCGGCGCTCCCCGGTCGCACGACGCGTTGGGTGTCGGTGTTTGCAGCCCCGGTGTGCAGTTGACTGAGCAACAGGCTATCGGCGCGCGCCGGCAGCTTGCCTACGGGGACGGCGCTGATGGGGCCGTGCAGCGTCGTCTTGCCGTCGAGGTCAACATCTTCGAGCCAGTACACCGCGTAGTCTTTCGGATTGGCCAGCCGGTCTGCCCAGGCGTAGGCGAGACCGGCAGTCATCACCGTATGTCCGGCGAGCGGCACCGACCCGGCAAGCAGCGTCGGATTGATCTTTTCGCGCCGCCCGCCCTGCTCGCGATAAAGGTTGAAGCCGAGGTTATTGACCTCCATGCCGGTCTGCCATTCGAGCAAGACATTACCGCTGTCATCGCTCACGGCATTAAAGTTCATCAACGCCACATCGGTCGGCGCATTCGGGCCTGAAATCGTCCAGGGCGAGAATTGCGTGACGCCCGTAGTACTCACCCAATTGTCAGTCGCGTCGTTTGCCGCCGTCACCCTCGCCTGCCAGCCAAGCGTGGCGTCTTTTCTCCAGAGCTGCAAGGTTGATTCGTTACTATTGCCGTTCAGCTCACTGTCGAGGTAGTGCAACTGCACAGTCGCCACCAGATTGGTGCCGATGTTAGGCGTGATTGTATATACCCGCTTAATTGAATTGAGAAAATCGCTCGGCGTCGAGCCCTTGGCTAAATTCACAGTGATATCGTTAACCGTCCCCGCCGTTTCCGTAATCTGCACGAACGGATTTCCGAAACTCCTAGTTGTACCGCCGTTGAGATCAGAGCGGTTGATGTTGCCGACAACATCACCGCTTCCCGTAGAATTCGGTGCATTGAAGCCCATG
>JBJMGU010000001.1:0-28225 GCA_045807765.1 Blastocatellia bacterium | reverse complement strand
GGCTGAACGCCACGGCAGCGACGCTCTGGCAAGAGATCGATAGCGGCACCGTACAGACGCTCGACGACCTGGTGCAGCACGCCTGCGAAAAGTACGACGTTGATGACCAGCGCGCTCACGAATCGCTTGGCGAATTCCTCACACGGCTTGCCGAACTCAAGATGATCCGCGTCGGTTAAGTGGCTCTCCAGGCACTGCGCAAGCCTACGGGAGTTCTCTGTGCGCCAATAACCCGGTGCCATCCTGACTTACCCATACAGGTGACAGCATTTGTCAGGATCAGTCTACGGATTGCGTTACTCGATTTCTCGGCGTCGAACGCCGACTATCTGTTTTCAACAATTTAGCCTTCCCCGAACGGGCCTGAGCCTGTGGCATAATCATTGCTAATTATCATAGCGTAGCTCAAAAAGCTGCACGGCAATTGAGGTTACGGGGGCAACATCATTTGCCGCTAAGCTGAGAGAAGCGACAGAAGCAGTAAAAAAGATGCCACAGGAATCAGGGCTACGGGGGCAGTCCTGATTCCTGTGGCTCGTTTCGCGTGCAGACTTGTTCAGAAGGCCTTTGCCTTGCCGTAACGCAGGCGTAACCGCTGCCGGTTAGAATGCTGAATGAAAAGTCTGTAAGTGTGGGAGGAAGTAAAGCTATGTCGGCATTAGCCAACCGCGTTGAAGCCTATCACCTCGGCCAGAAGGTGCAAACCAGTTTCGGGCCTGGAGTCATCAGCGCCATCAGCCGCATCGATTCGATTCTCTATGTGACGCTCTCAAAAAACACCGCCAGCCTCTACATCTTTCGTCCCGAACAAGTCGAGGTAATAGACCATGGCGACTATTCAAGAACGAACTGAAAGCGGGTCGGGCGCTAGACATACGCTCGTGCGCCAATGGGACATGGAGTACATGACGGTTACTGCCAAGGCCGATGGGCGGCGCTACATCGCCATTTTCCGCAAGTGGTTCAACGAGAAGCTCGGGGCATGGGAGCTAGAGATGGTTCCGGGCACGTTGCGCTGGCTTGATTAATTCTGCAACTCGAAAAAAGCATCAATGCTTTCAAGTAGTTGCCGGCGAATCTGCTCGCGCGTGCCGTCAATGGTGTGTAGCGTGACCTGCCGCGTCTGACCGTTTTCTGTCAACACTTGCCCGTGCTCAACCGCAGCAACCTCTTCTTGGGCAATCAATCGCAATCCGTAGACCAACGTCAATCTTTCCATAATCTCTAGTTTAGTGGCGGCAGCGGCGAGAAAAAAGCTCCCCGAAACGGATTTTTTTTCGTTGCGTTGATCCAGGTTAAGTGGGGATTCAAAAAGGCTTAAATAGGAAAAAGCAGGAGGTATCGAAATTTCTTAATATTTTACTTTAACTTTTTTCTTGCATCCTGTTGAGGACTATGGTACAAACAGTCCCCGTAAACAAAACCGCTTTAAGTTCCTGCCTTAAAGCGGCACTGTTTCTGCGGTGCGTCGGGGTATGGAACATTCAGCAAGGGGGCTACTGGATGTTCAAGGGGGCTTGTCGATTAGACGACCTGGCGCACCGCCACATCATATTCATTTTCCCTATTTTAGTCAAGCTTTATCTTTTGGTGTGTCTCGCCATCCGAGGCAACATCCGCTTTACCTCTGCGCCGGCCAGCCGTATAATCTACCCCTGGCTGCCTCTCAGCCGAATCAACCGTACGTAAGGAGTGAAGAAAGAAGTTATGCGCAAAGCCATTGTTGCCATTTTCGCCTTGATGCTGATTGCCGCCGCGGTTGCAGCGCGCACCACTGATGACGCAAAGAAGAACGTCACCAACAAGCTGTGCCCGGTCAGCGGCGGCCCGGTCGTCGAAAAATACCGCGTCGAATACCTGGATAGACAAACCGGCTTGAGCCAGTACGTCTATGTCTGCTGCGAAGGCTGCCTGAACGAATTCACCAAGGACGCCAACACCTTTGTCGTTAAAATGTCGAAGGAAGAGCGCGACGCCATCAGAGCGAACACCACCTGCCCGATCTCTGGCGAGGCGGTCAGCAAAGACAAGTTTGTCGAGTTCGAAGGCCGCAAGGTCTATTTCTGCTGTGATGGGTGTAAAGACAAATACAAAAAGGATCATCCGGGAGCCAAGTAATCAATCGCGCATGACCAGCGACGCCTTGCAGCTTCAACCACACCTATCTTAGATCAACGGCGGCGGACGCGGCGCGGGCGCCATCAGAGCCTGTGCCGCTGGCCGCCGCACGCTTTTTGGAGGATTCGGTCATGAATCAAATGACTCATTGGCGCACCTGGCTGGCGGTCATCGCCATTGCCTTTTGTGCCCTGGCCTTGAGCGCTTGCTCAAACGACGAGGCTAACAAGAATACGGCGACCAGCAACCGGAATAGCGCCGCGCCGTCGACCAATACCGCGCCACCACTGACCACGACCAACGCCAACCAGGCCGCCGCGACCACGGGCCAGAAACACACGGTGCTTCTCGACACCACGATGGGCAAGATCAGAATCGAGTTGCTCGACAAGGACGCCCCCGCGACCGCCGAGAATTTCCGCAAGCTGGCGGAATCGGGCTTTTATAACGGCCTGATCTTTCACCGCACAATCGAAGGATTCATGATCCAGGGTGGCGACCCGAACGGCAATGGCTCGGGAGGACGCACGGCGGATGGCAAGCCGTTGCCGAATGAGGTCAACCGCACCTCGCCGCTCTACCAGGGCGGTTATGCGCGCGGGCTGGTGGCGATGGCCAACCAGGGCGGGAACCCGATGACGGGGACGAGCCAGTTCTTCATCATGCACCAGAACTACCCGCTGCCGCCGCAGTACACCATCTTTGGCCGCGTGGTCGAAGGCATGGACGTGGTAGATAAGATCGCCTCCGCGCCCAATCAAGGCGGCTCGGACCGCCCGGCCAACCCGGTGAAGATGACCAAAGTTACAGTGCAATAACGAGCGCTGACCGCTGGTCTATGGAGATCGGCGGTCAGCCGTCGCTAGACACGCTCTAACTCGTCTGTTAGTTTTCCCTATGGTTGTTGCCTGTCCGTGGGCTTGCAACTCATCGCAGCACTCAGACAATGCCTTTGCGCGTCATCGTCAGGGTGGCGCCAACCTGATTCGTTGAATAGACGGTCGAGATGTCCCTCACGCACACACCACCGGAAACCGCCTCCGAAGTCCAGACGGAAGTAGTCAGCAATGACGCGTCTGCCAAAGACGAAGGCTTTAGGGGCGAAGTCGTCGCCGCCGCAGGCCCACCTATCGCGCCACCCCGGCGGCGATTGACGCGGGCGTTGCTCCGCTCGCTCTTTTCGATTATCGTCGGCAGTCTGGTTCTGCGCCTGGCCTCGCAGACCACCGGCCAGATGCTGCAATTCTATTTTGACTACATCCACAGGCATCACCATTACCTTTCCTACACACTGACGGGCTTCGTCACCGCTTCGTTTTTCATCACCGAACTTTTCGGCTCGCTGATTCTCGGCGCTATGAGCGACCGCTATGGACGGCGGCTATTCATTCTGCTCGGCCCTGTGCTGGGACTGGTCGCCGTGCAGATGACCTCGATGACTGTGGTGTTATGGCTGCTGGTCATCACTCGTCTGCTTGAAGGATTGTCAACTGCTAGCTCGGTGCCGGCAACGCTTGGTTACATCTCGGAAGCCACCGTCGGTCGCCCCGCTTTGCGAGCCCGGGTCATCGGCTTCTTCGAAATCACACTGGTCGGCGGCATCGCTCTGGGCGCCCTGGTCGGCAGTTATCTCTGGGAATCCTTCGGCCACCCGGCAACGGTTCTCGGCGTCGAGCTGACCAGCCCGGCGTTTGCGATCAACGGCTTGATCTACCTGCTCAGCCTGCTGATTTTTGCCTGGGGCTTGAAAGACCTTAAACGGCAGCCCGGTATGGCCCCAGACGCCCATAGTAAGTTTCATCACTATCGCGCCGTGTTGCGGTCGCGGCGCGTCTGGCTGTTCATCCCCGCCTGGCTGGCCATCTTTTCAATCATCGGCGTCTGGATCAATACCAGCATCCGTTTACTGACCGGCGGTGAGCAGCGCTCCGGGCAACTGTTAATGGGCAATCTATCGAAGGTACAGTTCGGCAATGGCTTTGCGGTGCTGGCTATCCTCTTCGCCGCCGGCATCCTGGCCTGGAGCTTCGTCCTGGCGCGCTACCGCAAAACGAGCGTGATGCTGGTCGCGGGCGGCGGGCTGTTCATTCTGCTCGGCACCGTCTATGGGCTGAATCATCTCGACTCGTTCGCCAGCCCGCTCTATTATCCGCTGATGGGCGGGCTGCTGGTGGGGGTAGTCTTGCTCAGCGGCTTCACGCCGGCGGCCCTCACCTACTTGGCCGACGTGACCGAGAGCTACACGGAAGATCGCGGCTCGATTATGGGACTCTATTCGGTCTTTCTCGGCGTCGGCCAACTGCTCGGCGCGATGGCCGGCGGCTACTTCGCGCAGCGGAGCGGCATTGATGGGCTGCTCTGGTTGAGCGCTGCCTTCGGCATCATCACCCTGCTGAGTCTGTTGCTGTTGCGGCGCAAGCATCCGCAGGAAGCCGTCCGCGCCGCGCCGCGCCTGCCTGCGGGCAGCTAAGGCAGGACCCGGGGGTCTCCATTCTTTCGGAAAATATCCAAATTTTTGAATTCTACCTTCGTCTGTTGCCCGGTCAGCGCCGCCTGTATCCTGATAAGTCAAATCATTTCCGCACTTGATTTCCACTCAATACAGACGCCACGTTAGGCCCCTAACTTGCCTAATAGTTGTGGCTCTCCGCTGATCCGCTGTCGGCAAACGCTAATGACTGGATGAGAACTTCACCCGTGTTTCTCATACCGAATATACCGACAGCCGTCGAACCGCTCATAGCAGGATTTCCAACTGGAGATGACCAGGATACGCAACAAAAAACTAACTCGCGAACCCATTGTTCAAAGCGCGTCAAGCAAACTCTTAAATTCCGTTCTGTCGTTTCTTGTAATCAGGCCAGCCGCCGTCCAGCAGATCGCGGTTTGGCGGCAGTAAGTCCAGCCCGCCCCGAGTGGCTGAATCATTCGACTCGCTGCCTTAACCCTTAGGAGGAAAAATCAAATGACTGTCAAAGGGAAAACCTTGAAGAAAGCGGTAGCCAGTCTGCTTGCCGTTTTCTTTCTTTTGCCCCTCGCGGCCTTCGCACAGACCGAGACGGGACAAATCACCGTGAAAGCCATCGACCCGCAAAAGGCGGTCGTCGCCGGCGCCAGCGTCACGGTCAAATCCGTCGACCGCGGCACCACCCAGACGGCGACCACCAGTGATGAAGGAGTCGCCATCATCACCAACCTGCAACCCGGCCAGTATGACGTCACCGTCAGCGGTTCGGGCTTCGCCGCGAACACGCAGCGGGCGCAGGTGACGGTCGGCGCGAAACTGTCGCTCGACTTCGACCTCTCGGCGCAGGCCAAAGGCGAAGTCGTCAACGTCGTCGCCGGTGAAGGCGGCGTCGAAGTCAACACCCAGACGCAGGAACTTTCTGACGTCGTCTCGCAACGCCAGATCACGGAGCTGCCGACGCTCACCCGCAACATCTATGACCTGGTGGCGCTGTCGGGCAACGTCGCTGCCGACCCGCAGGGGTCGAGCGCGCGCGGCGTCGGCTTCAGCATCAACGGCCAGCGCTCGTCGAGCACGGCCATCCTGCTTGATGGCGGCGATAACACCAACACGTTTACGGCCACCGTCGGCCAGAGCGTGCCGCTCGACTCGGTGCAGGAGTTCCGCGTCATCACCAGCAACTTCTCGGCTGAATACGGGCGCGCCTCGGGCGGTATCGTCAACGTCGCCACCAAGGCCGGCACCAACGATTTCCGCGGCTCGCTCTACGAGTTCAACCGCATCTCGGCGCTCGCGTCGAACAGCTTCGACAACAACGCCAACTCGCTGCCGAAAGGCGTCTTCACGCGCAACCAGTTCGGCTACTCGGTTGGCGGGCGCATCATCCGCGACAAGCTCTTCTTCTTCAGCAGCACCGAATGGACGCGAGTGCGCAGCCGTGAAGAGACCATCAACCTGGTGCCGACGCCGCAACTGATCGCCGCGTCGAACGCCAACACGCAGGCGTTCTTCTCCGCCTATGGCCAGCTCGACACGCCGATCAATGGCATCATCTACACGGTCGCCCAGGTCAAGGCGGCGCTTAAATTGACGGCGAGCAACGCCTTCACCAACCTGCCGGCCAACCTGCCGGCCTTTGGTCAGGTGCGCTACTCGATTCCGAGCAACATCGGCGCCGGCTTCCCGCAGAACACCTACCAGACGGTCAACCGCGTTGACTGGAACTGGAGCGACCGGACGCAGATCTATGGGCGCTACGCGCTGGAAAGCGTTGACAACCCGCCGGGCGCCGTCAGCGTCAGCCCGTACACCGGCTACAGCACGATCAACAAGGACTTCAACAACAACATGCTGCTGTCGGTGACGCACACCTTCACGCCCAATGTCGTTTCGCAGAGCAAGGCGATCTACAACCGCCTGAACAACAGCCAGCCGCTGACTGACCGCGGCGACGTGCCGACGCTCTACTTCTTCGCTAGCGGCGCCGGCGTCATCAACGGCGACCCGGTTGCGCTGCCCGGCTTCCTGCCGTTCTCGCCCGGCAGCGGCGTGCCCTTCGGCGGCCCGCAGAACCTATTGCAGTTCTACGAAGATGTGAACTGGACGAAGGGCAAGCACCAGTGGCGCTTCGGCGGCCAGTACGTCTACATCGCCGACAACCGCCTGTTTGGCGCTTACGAGACGGCGGGCGAAGCGCTCGGCAGCAACTACAGCCAGGCGCTCTCGAACTTCGTCACCGGCCAGTTGCGCCAGTTCCAGGCGGCGGTTGACCCGCAGGGCAAGTTCCCCGGCCAGACGCTGACGCTGCCGGTTAGCCCGCCGCAGTTCACGCGCAACAACCGCTACAGCGACTGGGCGGTTTATGGCAACGATTCGTGGCGCATCAAGCCGCGGCTGACGCTCAACCTCGGCCTGCGCTACGAGTTTTATGGCACGCAGCACAACAAGGACAAGAGCCTCGACTCGAACTTCTACTTCGGTGAGGGCGCCAACATCTTCGAGCGCATCCGCAACGGTCAGGCGTTGCAGACCGAGAACAGCCCGATTGGCAAGCTGTGGGCGACGGACAAGAACAATTTCGCGCCGCGCCTGGGCTTCGCCTGGGACGTCTTCGGCGACGGCAAGATGAGCGTTCGCGGTGGCTATGGCATGGCCTATGAACGCAACTTCGGCAACGTCACCTTCAACGTCATCCAGAACCCGCCGGGCTACGCGGTGATCTCGCTGGTCGCCGGCACCGACGTGCCGTCGATCCCCATCAGCGTTAGCAACTCCGGCCCGCTCGCTGGCACCAGCGGCACCAAGATTCTGCCGGCCACCAGCCTGCGCGCCGTTGACCCGAACATCAAGAATGCCTACGCGCACTTCTGGAGCGCGGCGGTCGAGCGCCAGCTTGGCAATACCGTGGTGTCGGTCGAATACACCGGCTCGGCGGGGCGCAAGCTCTACTCGATTGCCAACATCAATCGCAGCGGCACCGGCCTTCAGTACCTCGGCAGCCCGTCGCACAACCCGTTCACCGGCGTGGCTTCGAGCCGACTGAATGGCCAGTACAGCAACATCAACTTCCGCGGCTCGGATGGCCGCTCGAACTACAACGCCGCGATTGTCTCGGTCGAAAGCAGCGCCCTGCGCAAGATGGGGCTGCGCCTGGCGGGCCGTTACCGCTACGCTCAGACCTATGACAATCTCAGCTCGACGTTCAGCGAAGGCCAGATCGGCAGCTTCGGCCTCGGCTATGTCGATCCGTTCAACCCCGACCTGGACTACGGGCGGTCGGACATCGACATCCGCCACCGCTTCACCGGCAACTGGACGTGGGAAGTTCCCTACCCGAAGGGCGGCAATGAGTTCACCAAGTATGCGCTCAGCGGCTGGGAATTCACCGGTATCTTCACCGCCCGCAGCGGCGCGCCGTTCTCGGTTTATGATTGCACGAACGCAATCACGGCCTGCCCGCGTCTGGTCATGGGATCGAACGGCTCGGTGGCGACGACCGGCACCAGCCACCCGGCGGAAGACCCAGGCACCCCGGGCACCCCGGGCGTCCCGCCCGTACCGAACCGCCTGGTCTACATCGACCTGAGCCGGGCCGACCCGCAACCCTTCCTTAACCCCATCGCCGGCAACGGCGAAGTCGGGCCGTTCCCGTCGAATATGTTGAAGCGCAATATCTTCAACGGCCCCGGCTCATGGAACCTCGACTCCGGCCTCTACAAGCGCATCAACTTCACCGAGCGTTACAGCTTGCAGTTGCGCTTCGAGGTCTACAACGTCTTCAACCATGCCAATATGTTCATCCAGGGCACGGACGCCGACGCCTGCTGCTTCGACTACGTGCCGGCATTCCGCAATGGCCGCCGCAATGTGCAGTTGGCAGCGAAGTTCCTCTTCTAACCTTCGCTCAGGCGAAGCCTAAAAGGGGAGCCGTGAGGCTCCCCTTTTTCTTGCCGACCGCCGCACGCCGGCAGATCGCGCCGGTGGTCGCGCTTGTCTTAATCCATGATCGGAGGGATAATTTGTCCGAGCAGATGGCTAGCGATCCGCTCCGTCTTTCACTCTTAAGAATTTCAATCCCAGAGGTTCAGCCATGAAAAACCGGCTCTGGCCTATCTTTTTCCTGGTCGTCGTTGCGGCCTTCGCCTTGAGCGTGCGGGCCGACGACAAAGCGCCGCAACTGAGTGCCACCGAAATCATCAGCAAACACCTGACCGCCAGCGGCGGTAAAGAGGCGCTCGCCAAATTCAAATCGCGCGTCGCCATCGGCACAGTGCAGAAAGAGAACGCCGCCGCCGTGCCGTTTGCCATCGTCTCGGAAGCGCCCAACCGCATGGCGGCGGTCTTTCAATTTCAGGAGCCGGCGCAGTGGCAGCTCGGCTACGACGGCGGCAAAGCGGTCTTCCACCCGCAGTTCGGTCGCGCCACCGCATCCATTGAAGACAAGTACCGCGAGATGCTGGCGACCGGCACCATGTTTAACAGCATCTCGCTCTATAACATCCTGTTGCAGCCGGACGGCGCGGGAATTAAGTTCGAGGCCAAAGGCGTCAAGAAGGTGAAGGATCGCCCGGCCTACGTCGTCGAAGCTAGGCGCGGCAAAGAGCTAAACGTCAAGCTCTACTTCGATACCGAAACCTTCATGTGGGTGCGCACAGATTACGGGCGCGTCACCGTCACCAAACCCATGAGCACGTTCACCAATGATGTGACCTCGAAAGACGAAGAATCGACCTACGACCTCTATGTCGAAACGCTCGACTTCAAGGACGTGGATGGCGTCAAGCTGCCGCACCGCATCGAGATCATGACGACGCGCCCGATCCTGCAACAGAAAGATCGCGGCGTCATCGTCGCCACTATCAGCAAGTACCGCCATAACGTGGCGATTGACCCGAAGATGTATCAGTAACGCGGGCCGAAACCGGCAAGCGTTTTTCAGACAACCGACCATGCGCAGATTGCTCGTCCACTTTCGCTTGACGTTGGTGCTTGTCGCTGCCGCCGTGGCAGCACAGGTCAGCCCGACGGCGCGCGTCAGTTATTTATCTTACGAACAGGCGCGGCCCATCCTCGAATCGTTCAAGGCCGATCTGCCACCGGAGTTGCGTGCCGCGTCGGCTACTGATCCGGCAGCGGCGTGGCGCGACTGGGCGGCGCGGCGCGACCGCGAAATTCGCGACCGGCTCAACCAAGGCGACGAAGATTCCGTAATCAACTTTCTACTCTTCGGCACCTCGTTCACCGCCCGCCCGCGCATCACGCTCGGCGACCTAGCGCGCGCCGGGCAGAAAGCCAATTCCGAAGAAGCGGCCAAAGCCTTCGCGTTGATTCAAGCGCGCGCCGACGATCTGGTGCAAGCTATGGCAGGCAGCGCCGACAACGAGCGCGTGCTGTTTGCGCGCCACCTCTTCGAAGCCAGAGGCTATGATCTGAAGAACGCGGCGACGGCACGACAGATGAAGTTTGACCTGCTCAAGGCGCTGGCGCGGGTGCTGGACGAGCAGGCCGGTTACGCGCGGTTGCTTGAAGCGGCGCGGCTTCAGGGCGACGCCTCGCAAGAGCTGGTCGTGCGCTCGCAGTTGTTCAAAGGGCGCGGCCTCAGCTCGGACACCTCGCTGATGCCGAACTTTGCCATCGAACGAGCGCTTGCCGCGCTGAAAGCCAAAGGGTTGCTCGCGCCGCAGAGCGTCCGCCGCGTTGCCATTGTCGGGCCGGGCTTGGATTTCACGGATAAGCAGGACGGCTATGACTTCTACCCGCAGCAGACGATTCAGCCGTTCGCGGTCATCGATTCGCTGCATCGGCTGGGGCTGGCTAGGCCGAACGACCTGCGCTTGACGACGCTCGATCTCAGTCCGCGCATCAACGATCACCTGACGAGCGCTCGCGCCCGCGCCGCTTCGGGCGCACCTTACATTGTGCAACTGCCGCGCGACGAGCACTGGAAGCCAGAGCTGCTGGAATACTGGTCGAAGTTCGGCGATCAGATCGGCTCGCCGAGCACGCCGGTCAAAACGCCCGCGGCGCTCGGCCCTCTGCAAGTCCGCGCCGTCAGCATCCGCCCGGCCTTTGTCTCGTTGATCTCGTCGGCGGACGTTGACATCATCTTGCAGCACCTGGAACTTGTCCCGACCGAGCGCTTCGACCTGATCATCGCCACTAACATTCTGGTCTACTATGACACCTTCGAGCAGAGCCTGGCGCTGGCGAATGTCGAACAGATGCTCAGACCGGGCGGGCTTCTGTTATCAAACAACGCGCTGCTCGAATTGCCAGCGTCGAAGATGCGCTCGGTCGGTTATGAATCGGTCGCCTACTCTGACCGCGCCGCGGACGGCGATCACATCATCTGGTATCAGCGCCAGGCACCGTGACCGTTCAACCGCTTTTCACCTGATTGACAACTCCAGGCGGGCCGGCGAGGGCGCGGTTTCTCCGGCGCGATGAGTTGTGGTATCATCGCGCCGTCTACGCTCATCCTCGCGGTTTGGTCTAACACCAATCGTCTTTGCAACAAGGAGGTCGAGTTATGGTTCACTCGTCAGCCAGGGCGCACCGCACCGTGCGCCGAGCGCGTCTTTTTCTGCTTGCAAGCGGCGCGGCCATGCTGATCTGTTTCAGCCCGACGGCGGCGCGGGCACAGATGGGTGGCATCGATTCCGATCCCGGCGACCCGGGCACCGGCGGCAAAAACACCATTCAGGGAAACATCTATTACGAGAGCGGCCAGCGCCTCGACCGGCGCGTCAAAGTGCGTCTGCGCGGCTTGAGTACCGACAGCTTTACGATGTCGGACGATTCGGGCGCCTTCTCGTTCCGGCGCTTGCGCGATGGCACCTACACCGTGGCCGTTGACGCCGGCAATGAGTTTGAAGTCGCCAGCGAAAGCGTCGATGTCATCCAGCCGACGAAGCGGCGCGCCGACCCCGGCCAGACCTACACGGTGCAGCTCACGCTGCACAAGCGCAAAGCCGCGAGCCAGCCGGTGGGCACCGTGGATGCCTCGGCGGGTGGCGTGCCCGAGCCGGCGCGCAAACTCTATAAAGAAGCCCTCGATGCGAATCAGGTGGGCGATCATAAGAAAGCCATCGAACAGTTGAACGAAGCCGTCAAGCTCTACCCGACATTCGTGCCGGCGCTCAACGAGCTGGGCGTGCAGTACATGCGGCAGAAGGAGTACGACAAAGCCGAAGCCTCGCTGCGCGAGGCGCTACGGCTGGCGCCCGACTCGTTCACGCCGCAACTCAACTTCGGCATTCTGATGATGCAAAAGAAAGACTATGTCACCGCCGCAACGGCGCTTGAGCGCGCTGTGCAAAAAGACAGCTCGTCTTCGGCAGCGCACCTAAATCTCGGCAAGGCATTCATCAACCTCGGCGTTTATCACAAGGCCGAGAAGGAGCTGCTGCAAGTCATCAGCATGGGCGGCGACAACACCGCCGAAACGCACCTCAGCAGCATCGGCATGGGCGGCGACAACACCGTCGAAGCGCACCGTTACCTGGCCGCCGTCTATATCGAGACCAAGAACAACGACCGCGCCGTCGAGCAATTGGAGCAATACCTGAGTCTTGCGCCGAAGGCCAAAGACGCCGACAAGATTCGCGAGATGGTCAAAAAAATGCGCGGCCAGAAGTAATCAGGGACTAGGGACTAGGGGCTAGGGCTAGAGCAGAAAAGGCAGCTTGCAACCATTGCTAGCCCTTATCCCTTATCCCTTATCCCTAATTCCTAATCCCTAGTCCCCAGCCCCTAGCCCCTAGCCCCTGCCTCAGAGCGGCCCGGCAAGGTGGGGCGGCAGGAAGAAGAATGCAATCGCGAAGATGATGTAGACCGCCAGCAGCAATACGCCTTCCATCCAGTTCGATTCGCCGTCAACCGCTACAAGACTGACAATGGCCACGCCTAGGCCGACCGTGATTACTTCAAACGTCGTGAAGATCAAATTCATTGGCGTGCCCATCGCATAGCTCACGAAGACCAGCACCGGCGCGACAAACAACGCAATCTGCATGCTGGAGCCGATGGCGATGTTGAAGGCCAGATCCATCTGGTTCTTCATCGCCACCAGCACCGCCGTGCTGTGCTCGGCAGCGTTGCCGATGATGGCGACGGCGATGACGCCGACGAAGACTTCTGTAAGCCCCAGAGTTTTTGTCGCCGGCTCGACTGCATGCACCAGCAACTCGCTCATCCACGCGACCAGCGCCGTCGCGCCTAGCAAGACCAGCACCGCCGTGCGCGGGCGCATCGGCGACGACTCTTGATGCTCGTGGCCGGTGCCGAGATAGAGGTCTTTGTGGGTGCGCAGCGAAAAGACCAGGCTCAGGATGTATGTGGCGAATAATACAATGGCGATTTCAAGGCTGATGTTGGCTTCGGCGTGCAAACGGTCGGTGCGCGGCTGGCCGGCGGTGACCCAGTGGAAGACCGCAGGGATGAGCAGGCCGATGGCGCTCAGGGCCATCAGCGTCGCGCTCATGGTCGCGGCGGTACGGTTGAACTTTTGATTCTTATGCTTCATGCCGCCGGCAAGGATACTGACGCCTAAGACAAGCAGGATGTTGCCGAGGATCGAGCCGGTGAGCGACGCCTTGACGACTTCCGTGAGGCCGGCGCGCAGTCCTTGAAAGGCGATGATCATCTCGGCGGCGTTGCCGAAGGTGGCGTTGAGCAGGCCGCCGATGCCGGCGCCCAGTTTTTCGGCAAGCGCTTCGGTAGCCCGACCCATCCAGCCGGCGAGCGGTACGATGGCCAGCCCCGATGCGATGAACACCAGGAACTCGGCGGCGTGTGTGTAGTGCAGGATGACGGTCACCGGGATAAAGATCAATAGCACATCAAGCCCATGCTCGATCAACGCAGCTTTGAACGAGCCTCTCGCAGTCGTCGCCTTCCTCATCGAATCGCGTCCCCCTTTAAGTTGACCGCTGCCATCATCTCGCGCATCATCTCGGCTTCGCTCATCGGCGTCCAGCCATGCCGCTGGCCCGGCCCATAAGTGATGCGGCCTTCATACGGTGGCTGAGCGGTCGCCAGGAACGCGTCGAGCAGATGCACGGCATTGTTCAAAAAATAATCGTCTGCTTCGCCGACCCAGATGTGCAGCTTGCCGCGCAGACGCGGCGCGAGCTTCTGCCAGTTCTGTTGAAGAATCAAGCGCAGGTCATATCGCTTCCAGTGCTCGACGACGCGGCGGTTGATCTTGCCGGTCTTCGCATCCCACAGCGGCACCGGGCGACCGTCCGCACCGCGCGGCCCGTAAACCGCATTCCACGCGCCCCACTGTTGACCCGACATCGTCCAACTGTCGCCCGCGCCAAGAACGTTTTCCATCTGACACTCGTGGCGAATCGTGAACTCGACATCGCCGTTGGCGGCGCGCTTGCTCGGTCGCTCGAAGCCCCAGCGGTTTACGTAGGCGTTGTCGTCTTCATAGATATTGATCAGTTGAAAGGCGCGAAAATCTACGCCGTCCGGGTAGCCCGACCATGTGCCATTGAAAAAATCGGCATAGAAGATTTGTAATGCCAGTGACACCCAGCCGCCAGTCGAGCCGCCGTTCAGCACTCGCGCCGATGGCGTGCCCAGGCAGCGAAATGTCTTCTCGACGTAAGGGATCAGCTCCTGGGTCACGGCATCGCCGTAGGGACCGTTGTTGTCCGAGTTCACCTGATAGCAGTCGCCGAATGGCCCGTCGCCATCGAGTTGTAACAGCACCATGCGCGGCGTGTCGTTGGCAAGCCAGGTGCGGCGAAATCCAGCGCCGGCGCGCATCAATTCCTGGACGATGGTGTAAGGCGTGCCATAACCGCCGATCTGTACGCGCAGCGGATAGCGCCGCGCCGCGTCCTTCGCGTAATCGCGCGGCAGGATGATGCCGGCGCGCAAATAGATGGGCCGCCCGTGGAACTTTGTCAGCAGTGCCGATTGTAGCCTGACATACTTCACATACTCCGAATCGGCGGGAAGCTGATCGGGCGGCTCTTGCTTGCTCAGCTCGATCTTGACCGCGCCTGTGCGAGCCGGGTCAAGGTGAACCCGGCTGACCACACTGTAAAGATTGCCCGGTGCATTGACCGATGCGAGATCGCGGTTGGTATCGAAGACCGCCTGCACCGAGTAATCGCCCGCCGGCAGATGCGCCAGGTCTTCGATGGGAAAAGCAATTGC
The DNA here is from genome assembly GCA_045807765.1 of Blastocatellia bacterium. Classification (GTDB taxonomy): domain Bacteria; phylum Acidobacteriota; class Blastocatellia; order UBA7656; family UBA7656; genus DATENM01. The sequence goes on along the minus strand of JBJMGU010000001.1, from coordinate 13,467 downwards.
TTTTTCGTCAATCACCGCCACCGCGCCCGGCGCAAAGTCGCTCAGGTCGCGCGCCAGCACCGGCGGTGCTTCGCGGCCTGTGTCGCTGATGTGCTGCCGCGGCTCTCCCGTTGAATTGCGGCTCATGACGACAAACAGGCGCCCGCTCTGCGGCTTGCTGATGAGGCCCGGCGCGACGTTGATCTCAAAGCGCAAGGTCGTCGCCGCGGCCATCTTCGTCGGCGTGTAGGTGAAGGCAATCGCCAGCAGTATGATGCCCAGGAGGAGAAGTTTTTTCATCATGCTTTTCGGTTACTTAAAGAGAGAAACGCCCGCTGAGCGCCGGCTCATTCGACGCGCACGATAGCCGCCGGGTCGAGCGCTGCTAACAGCGCTGTACGCACCTGTTCGACCGCCGCCGCTTCTTTGGATTCGACAGTCAGCTTGACGCGGTATTCATCGCTCGTGAAGTTGGGATACGAGCCGATCTCGACATCCGGGTGGCGGGCGGCAACCGCATCGAGCCGCGGCGCGATGTCGAACTCGTCTTCGCGCGTGTAGATGGTGGCGGCGAAGAACGGCGCGGCGCGAAAGCGTTCGCGAACCGCCTCGAACTTGCTGCGGAAAAGCTCCGGCACGCCCGGCAAAACGTAAACGTTTTCGACCGCCAGCACAGGCCAGCGCATGCCGCTGTCATACAGCAGGCTCGCGTCTTCAGGTATATCGGCGAGACGCAGGCGGGCTTCATCGATGCCGTCGCCGAAGTAGCTGCGCAACATGGCTTCGAGCTGCGGGTGACGAACGACCCGGCGGTCAAAGGCGCGGGCAATGCCGGCAATCGTCATGTCGTCGTGCGTCGGCCCGACGCCGCCTGACGTAAAGATGTAGTCGAAACCGGCGGCGCATTCGCGCACCGCCTGCGCGATGGTGTCGAGGTCATCGGGGATGATGACGATGCGCCGCAGCGCGACGCCGAGCTGATGCAGCTCGGCAATCAGAAAACTGGCGTTCTTGTCAGGCGATTTGCCGGTCAGGATTTCGTTGCCGATGACCACAATCGCCGCCGTCTTCTGCCGCATAGCGGACATCATACAAGGGGCTAGGGGCTAGAGGCTAGGGGCTAGGGAGGATAGTTCAAGAGTAGCGAAGCATCATACGCTTTTCTCTAGCCCCAGCCCTAGCCGCTAATCCCTGGCCTCTGCTAGAATCTTCGCGCACACCCTCTGGAATTCCTGGTGGAACATCGAAAGGAGCAAGCATGCGTTGGAAGATTCGTCTGAGCGTTTGCGCCGTGGCGCTGGCAATAGTCATCCCCTCTTTGGTGGCGGCACAATCGTCAAAGCTGGCCGCGAATAAACCGGCGAAAGCAAAAACGGCGGCAAACGGGCAGGGCGCGGCAGATTGGCCGATGTATGGGCGCGACCTCGCCGGCTCGCACTACAACCCGAACGAAAAACAGTTGATGCCGGGGTCGGTCGGGCGCTTGAAGGTGAAGTGGATATTCGAGACCGGCGGCGACGTGTCGAGCCAGCCGACGGTAGTTGGCGGCGTCGTTTACTTCGGCTCGTGGGACGGCAAAGAGTATGCGGTTGATGCCAAGACCGGCAAGAAGCTATGGGAGTTTGAAACCGGCTACCCATCACGTAGCGGCGCGGCCTATGGCGACGGCGTCTTATACTTCGCCGATGCCGGCGGGCGCCTGTTCGCGGTTGACGCCAAGTCGGGGCAAAAGCTCTGGCAGGTGAAGGTTGACCCGCACCCGATGAACATCTGCACCAGCGCGCCGATCTATTACAACGGGCGCGTCTACATCGGCGTGTCGTCGCGCGAAGAAGTCGTGATGATGGGCAACCCCAAGTACGAGTGCTGCACCTTCCGCGGCGGCGTTGCGGCCTTTGATGCCAAGACCGGCCAGCAGGTCTGGCGCTTCTATACGGTCAAGGAAGAGCCGAAAGAACAGGGCAAGGACAAGTTCGGTCGCCGCATCCTCGGGCCATCGGGCGTCGGCGTCTGGTCTACCGTCGCCATTCATCCGCAAGAGAAGCGCCTCTACCTGACGACGGGCGACGATTACACGCCGCCTGAATCGAATATGTCGGATGCCATCATCGCTATCGATCTCGACACGGGCAAGCTGATCTGGTCTTACCAGGCGACGGCGGGCGACGCCTGGAATGCCAACTGTATGGGCAAAGTCTATGACAAGGCATGCGGCCCCGATCATGACTTCGGGACGATTCCGATCATGTTCAAAGGCGCGGGCGGCAAGCGATTGCTCGGCGCCGGCCAGAAGAGCGGCTGGTTCTACGCCGTTGACCCGAAAGATGGCAAGCTGGCGTGGAAGACCGAAGTCGGGCCGGGCGGCATGCTCGGCGGCATCGAATTCGGCGCGGCGACCGACGGCGAGCGCGTCTATGCGGCGATCTCGAATCATCCCAAGCAAGGCTCTGTGTCGGCGCTCGACGGTGCCACCGGCAAGCTGCTCTGGCAGACCTTGAGCCCCGATAACAAATCGAACTTCGGCCCCATCACGGTCACCGGCACCGGCGACAATCGGTTGGTGTTCGCCGGCTCGTCCGGTAATTTCATCCGCGCTTACGACGCCAAATCGGGCAAGATTTTGTGGGAGCACGACACTGGCGGCGCGGTCGGCGGCGGCCCGACCGTCGTTGACGGCGTGCTGTATGTCGGCTCAGGTTACCAGAGCCTGCGTATCGGCAAGCCGAATAACAAGCTCTATGCCTTCTCGATTGACGGGCAGTAGACGGCGGTTGACGACGGGAAGCGGCGCGCGCTTTGGGCAAGCCAGGGGCAGGGGTGATGAACCACGAAGAAGTCGGGCGTTTCTGGAATGCCAATGCCGACGCCTGGACGCAACTGTCGCGCGCCGGCTATGACATCTACCGCGACTACTTCAACACGCCGGCCTTCTTGCGCATGCTGCCGGCGGTCGAAGGGTTGTCGGGACTGGACATCGGCTGTGGCGAAGGTCACAACACGCGATTGCTGGCCGAGCGCGGCGCTCGCATGACGGCCATTGACATCGCCGATGTCTTTATCGCGCACGCCAAAAGGGTCGAAGAACAACAGCCCTCAGGCATTGCTTACCGCGTCGCCAGCGCTGTCGAGCTGCCCTTTGCCGACGGCGCGTTTGATTTTGCCACGGGCTTCATGAGTTTTATGGACGTGCCGGAGACTGACCGCGTGCTTCAAGAAGCTCGCCGCGTCCTGAAGCCCGGCGGCTTTTTACAGTTCTCGATCACTCACCCTTGCTTTGACACGCCGCACCGCCGCAACCTGCGCGACGCCGCCGGCAAGACCTATGCGATTGAAGTCGGCGATTACTTCCGCAACCTCGAAGGCGAAATAGACGAATGGCTTTTTAGGAGTGCGCCGCCGCATGTCAAGCAAGGTCTGCCGAAATTCAAGATTCCGCGGTTCACGCGCACCTTCAGCCAGTGGTTGAATCTGCTGATTAATACAGGCTTTCTGTTGGAGCGCGTCGAAGAGCCGCGACCGGATGACGAGACGGTGCGCGCCTGCCCCGCCTTGCAAGACGCCCAGGTCGTGGCCTACTTCCTCCACCTCCGCGTCCGCAAGCCATAACTTGCCGGTCACCAGCTATGCACGGTGCCGTCGAGCTTGCGGTTGGTCGGCAGGTAGGCGCGCTCGTATGGGTACTTAGCCGCCAGTTCTTCATCGATCTCTACGCCTAGCCCCGCGGCTTCGCCCGGATGCATCATTCCCGATTCGAAGGCGTAGTGGTGCGGGAAGACGCGATCGGTTTCCGCCGAGTGCGGCATCAATTCCTGTATGCCGAAGTTATGCACGCTGAGGTCAAAGTGCAAGGCCGCCGCCATGCAAACCGGGCTCAGGTCGGTGGCGCCGTGCGCGCCGGTCAGCACATTGAACATCTCTGCCAGGGCGGCGATCTTGCGCAGGTGGCTGATGCCGCCGGCATGCACAACCGTGGTGCGGATGTAATCGATCAACTGCTCGCGAATCAGTTGCTGGCAATCAAAGATCGTGTTGAAGACTTCGCCGACCGCAAGCGGCGTTACCGTATGCTGACGAATCAAGCGAAAGCCTTCCTGCATCTCTGCCGGCACGGCATCTTCAAGCCAGAAGAGATGGTAAGGTTCCAGGCTACGGCCTAGCCGCGCCGCCTGGATCGGCGTCAAGCGGTGATGCGCGTCGTGCAGCAGATGCACAGCGTCGCCGAACTCTGCGCGCAGCCGCGCAAACAGCTTAGGCACGACTTGCAGGTAGGCTTCCGAATCCCAGACGTGCTCCGGCGGCAAATCTTTCTCCGCCGGTTCGTACGGCTTCGCGCCTTTGGCCACGCCATAGGTGCTTGCCAGTCCCGGCACGCCGCACTGGGCGCGCACAGCCTTGTAGCCTTGCCCCAGCAGCTGCGCCACTGCCGCGACGGTCTGCTCAATGTCTGCGCCGTTTGCATGGCCGTAGACCAGCACGCCGTCGCGTGATGCGCCGCCGAGCAGTTGGTAGACGGGCACACCGAGCGCCTTGCCTTTGATGTCCCAGAGCGCCGTATCAACGGCACTGATGGCGGTCATCTGGACAGGCCCGCGCCGCCAGTAAGCGCCTTTGTAGAGATATTGCCAGGTGTCTTCGATGCGCCGCGCGTCGCGCCCGACGAGCAGCGGCAACAGGTGATCGTTCAAGTAACTCGCGACCGCCAACTCGCGCCCGTTCAAGGTGGCGTCGCCCAACCCATACACGCCGTCTTCGGTCGTCAGCTTGAGCGTGACGAAGTTGCGACCCGGACAGCAGACGATCACTTTGGCATCAACGATCTTCATGATGGCGGCGTGCCCCCCTTCCGACTCATCATATCGGCTCAGGCGTCGCCGGCCAAATGCTGCGCCGAGAAACCGTTCATTCCGCATTCCCCATTGCCGCCTTGCGTTATATAATGCTTCGTCATTTATCTTCACGGCACTACCAGGAGTCGAAACGAACATGCACATCGCAGTAATTGGTACGGGATATGTTGGGCTGGTGAGCGGCGCTTGCTTTGCCGAATTCGGCAACAACGTCACCTGCGTGGACAGTGATGCCATCAAGATCGATATGATCAAGGCGGGCAAGATGCCCATCTACGAGCCGGGCCTCGAAGCTCTGGTCGCTAAGAACGTCCGCGAAGGCCGATTGGAATTCAGCACTGACATCAACAGCGCACTCGAAAAATCGCTCGTCGTCATGCTTGCCGTCGGCACGCCCTCGTCGGTAGACGGCTCGGCGGACATGAGCCAGATTGAAGCTGTGGCGCTGGAAATCGCCCGCGCTCTGAACGGCTACAAGGTGATCGTCACCAAGAGCACGGTGCCGGTCGGCGCTGCCGGTTACATCAAGCGCATCATTGACGAGAACAAGCGCTCAAGTTGCCGCTACTCGGTCGCCTCGAATCCCGAGTTTCTGCGCGAAGGCGCGGCGATCAACGACTTCCTGCGGCCCGACCGCGTCGTCATCGGCTGCAACGAGGAAGAGGCCATCGAGATTCTCAAAGACCTCTACCGCCCGCTCTACCTCATCGAGACACCGTTCGTCGTCACCAATCCCGAATCGGCAGAGATGATCAAGTACGCCTCGAATGCGTTTCTGGCGACGAAGATTTCCTTCATCAACGAGATTGCCAACCTCTGCGACCGCCTCGGCGCAGACGTTCATGATGTCGTCAAAGGCATGGGCATGGACAAGCGCATCGGCGGCAAGTTCCTGCACCCCGGGCCGGGCTTCGGCGGCAGTTGCTTCCCGAAAGACGTCAAGGCGCTGGCGGCCATTGCCCGCAACGTCGGTTATGAGATGAAGCTGACGGAAGCGGTGCTTTCGGTCAACGAGCGGCAGATGGCTTCGGTGATCGAGCGCATACGGCGCGCCGTGCCCGATCTTGAAGGCAAGACGGTGGCGCTGCTCGGCCTGGCTTTTAAGCCCGATACCGACGACATGCGCCAGGCGCCGGCGCTGCGCATCATCAGCGACCTGCAAGCGGCGGGCGCAACGGTGCGCGCTTACGACCCGGCGGCGATGGAAGCGGCGCGGCAGGTGGTTTCTGATGTGGCCTTTTGCGAAGATGAGTACGAGGCGGCGCGCGGCAGCGATGCGCTGGTGATCGTTACCGAGTGGAATCAGTTTCGCGGTATCGATTTTGATCGCTTGAAATCAGTGATGCGGGCTTTGAACATCATTGATACACGCAACATCTATGAGCCACGAGATGTGCGCGATGCCGGCTTCACTTACGTTTCGATGGGCCGCCCGTAGGACGGTCTGCGAGCACCTTACCACGAAGGCACAAAGGCACAAAGCAACACAAAGCAGTTGGTGATCCCTTGTGTCTTGGTGTCTTTGTGGCAATTCCTCAGGCCGATTATTTCTTCAATGCAGCCAGCCGCGCCTGCGCCTGTTGCAACTCCGGCAGGTCGCGGTCGGCGTTGCGCCAGAGCCGCTCGGCCTCTGCGTATTCTGCAACCGCCTTTGCGTTATCCCCCTTCTGCTCGGCGACCAGAGCCAGCGCATAATGACTGCCGGCGTAGGCCGCGTCGTGTTCGAGCATCTGCCGCGCCAAGCTCTCTGCCAATTGCCAATCGCCGGCGGCGCGCGCCGCTGAAACGAGCGCTTCTAACCGAAATAAAGCTTGCGTCCATGCATCGGGGCCGGCTTCAGCGCGAACCCGCGCCGCCGCCTGCGTGAGCAAGGCTCGGCCCTTCTCTGCCTGTCCGGTGCGCAGAAAGAACTCGCCCTGCAACGCTTCCATGTAAGGCGCGACGAAGGCGGCGCGGCCACCCATCATCTGCATCTCGCGCAAGGCCGACTTGGCGGCGTCGCTTGCCGCCGGCAGGTCATTCAACGCCAGATCGGCGTGGCTCATGAAGATGTAGCCGATCACGCGGACAATGTCCCAGCGGCTGCGTGATAACTTCTGACCGGCTTCCAGAGCCTCTTTCAGGCGACCGCGCCCGATCAAGAATTGCGGCCATTGCTTCTTGTTGAATTCGAGCGTGTCCTGCATCGAAGGGATGGCGAACGCCTGTCGCATGATGCGCTCGGCGTCTTTCATCTGCCCCTGATGCTGGTAGGAAGTCGCCAGTAGATCGAGGTTGTGCTCGTGATGCCAGTCGAATTGCGACGGGATGTTTTCGGCTTTGTAGTAATCCTGTTCGAGCTGATCGGCGCGGCGGAACTGGGCGATGGCATCACTGACGCGCCCAACGCGGCGCAGGTCGTGGCCATACATATGCAGCGCGTGCGGCACAGAGAACGCGAGCCGCGCATAGGCTTCGCCGTGCTTCAAGGCTTCCTCGATGCGCCCGACGTTTTCAAGCGAGTGCGTCAGGTAATGGTGCGCGGCGATATTGTCGGGCGCCAGTTGAAGCGCCTTTTCGTAAAACGGAATCGACACCGCGCCGCCATGCTGGCCGCGCCCTGCGGCATTGGCTTCTTCGGCATTGCCGCGCAGCAGCCAGAGTTCCACGTCTTGCGCGTAGGCGGCGAGCGCGTCGTCGAGCGCCCGCTTGTATTCACCAAACTTCACCGTGTTGCCGATATCGGTGATGGCCGCGAGTTGTTTAGCACGCAGGCTGATGCGCAGTTGTTCGCGCTTGCTTGCGCCGGCGGCAAGCAATTGCGCTTGATCGAGAGCGGCGCGCGCCGCATCCCAGACGTACAAGCCGGCATAGGCGCGGCTCAAGCCAACGTAAGCCATCGCCAGTTTCGCGTCCAACCGCAGCGATTGATTGAACGAGCGCGCCGCTTCGATGAAGACATAGCCGTGCAGGTAAGCGACGCCTTGCGCGTAGAACGCCTGCGCCTGTTTCGATGCGCTCGTCACCGGGTCGTTGATCGTCTGCGCGCCGGTGCCGGCCCTGAGCGTCGCGGGCCGTTCGAGCAGTTCGGCTGGAAACGTTATGGGCGCGTCGTCACCTTCGCCCTGCCCGTGTTGATGCTCCTGCGCCAGTGCCGTCGGCACAACGAGCAGCAGGCTGATGGCGAGAAAGAAGAATGGAAACTTCATAACCCCTTGCTCATTTGATTTCGACCTCGCGGCGGTCAATCCAGTTGTTCGCGTAAGGCGTGATGATCTGCGGGTCACGCTCGATGGGCTGAGCGCGGCCCTTCGCATCGTAAGCGCGGGCGGCGATGATGGTCTTCCCTGCCGCGGCTGGCTGCCATTCATAAGACCACAGCCGCCACGCCAGCGGCGCGTGATCGGCGCCGAGCTTCGCCGCTTGCCACGTGCGTCCGCCGTCGGTCGTCACTTCGACGCGCGCCACCTCACTGTCGCCGCACCACGCCGCGCCGGCAATCGTCACGGGCGCCAGCGCCAGCCGTGCGTCGTTGAGCGGTTGGGCAATCTGTGACTTTAAGCGCATGGCACCGAGCGGCCCGCGCGTCGCCAAGTCACCTGAGCGGCGCGCTTCGTAATAACGCCGCGATTGATAGAAGCCCGCGAACGGCTCGCGCGCGATGCTAATCTGCTTCAGCCACTTCACCGAATCCATGCCGTACCAGCCCGCAACCAGCGCCCGCAGCGGCCCGCCGTGCGCCGCCGGCAACGGCTCGCCGTTCATCTTGAAGACCAGCAAGGTCGTCGCCGCCATCGCCTTGTCGAGCGGGATGCTGCGCGCATAAGCGTCAATCGCAATGCCGCCGGCTTCCTCGTCTGTGCCGCTGTCGCCGCCGATCAAAACGACTTCTTTCGCATCAGAGCGCAGGCCGGCGGCTTTCAGCACTTCACTGAGACGCACGCCCGTCCAGCGGGCGTTCGACACGCCGCCCCAACCCACCAGGTTGCCGGCGCATTCTAAGGTCACAACCTCTTCTTGAACCGGCAGCCGCAGCAAGTCATCGAGCGTGAAGCGGCGCTCGCGCTCGACCAGCCCCGTGACTTTCACCACAAACGGCGCGGCATCCAACTTCGGCACGCCAAAGTGGCTGCGGACGAAGAATTGATCGGTCGGCGTGATCCACCGGTCGAGCGCCGCAAAGTTAAAGGCGCGGCTGTTGGGCGAGGCAGGCGAAGTGAGAGGCGGCTGTTGCAAGAGCGGCCACCGCGGCACGCCGAGCGCCAAAGGCAGCGCCGCCATCTGCGCGATAAAACGGCGGCGCGCAATCGGTGCCTGAATGGGACGCGGCTGGCGGTCGGCTTGCTTCATACAATCACGGCTGAGTGGGCACGTCGAGAATGGCAGGCGCCGACTTGAAATCGCGGCGCGCTGTGGTAGACTCAACGCGCAATAAGTTTACAACAGCGCGGCTCGTTTCCACACTTACAAAAAAGCGATAGCACAGTGGAGGGATCTATCGTCGTGTGGATAGGCTGCGGCTGCCCTTCTGATCGAAATCAATAGAGGGTCATAGGAAAGGAGCGTTATGTGGAGACGCAAATGCTACGTTGATGCCGAAGCGGACATCCAGTCGCCGATCCCGAATCGCATCGTCTCGAACGAAGAATTCATTCCCCCGGCGCAATCTGCGCAAGAGGCCGAGGTCGAATACCGCCTGCGCGAGATGGCCGAGCGCAACAGTAAGCGGCTGGGGCTGTCGCGCCGCCATTTCCTGCGCTCGTCTGCCGGCATGGCGGCGGCCATGTTGTGCTTCAACGAAGTCTTCGGCAAGACCTACGAGGTTGATGCCGCGGAAGCGCTCGAGCCCGCGGCTTTTGCCGAACACTGGCCGAAGGACGAATTCATCTTCGACAATCAGACGCATCACATAGATGTAGAGCCAGACTGGTACAAGAACAGCGAAGACGGACGGCTGGCCGCTAATTTTCTATCGCGGCTGCGGCCCGGCTTCAGTGATATGAATAAAACGATTGAAGCGCTGAACCGGCTGCACTACACCAAAGAACTCTTCTTCGATTCCGACACGGTAATGGCGATCATCAGCGGCGTTCCCTCGAACGATTGGAAGGACAACATTCTGCCGCCCGACAAGATGGTCAAGACGCGCAACGACATCAACTCGTGGGCCGGCTCGCAGCGCATGCTGTCGCACGGCATCCTGCGCCCGAACAAGGGCCTCGGCGAGTTGGAAGAGATGGAGCGCCAGGCGAAAGTGCTGAAGGTCAACTCGTGGAAGATGTATCCGGGGATGCTGGCAGGGGCGCTGAAGCCTTACCGGCTCGATGACGAGAAGGTGACCTATCCGTTCTGGGATCGCGCCCGCAAGCTCGGCATCAAGACCGCCTGCATCCATCGCGGCTTGCCGCTCGGACTATTCAACGAAGAGAACTGTCATCCGGGCGATGTCGAGAAAGCCGCCAAGGATCACCCCGACATGAACTTCGTGATTTATCATTCGGGCTGGAATCCCGGCGCCAAACGCAAGGAAGGCGCGGCCAACGATCCGCAGTACATCCCGTGGTGCTCTGACCTGATGGCTTCGGTCAAGCGCAGCAACCTGAAGAACGTCTACTTCGAGCTGGGCTCGACGTGGAACGGGCTGTCGAGCGCGCGGCCCGAACAGGCGATGCACCTGTTCGGCCAATTGTTGAACATGGGTATGGACGACAACATTATCTGGGGCACGGATTCGATTTGGGGCGGCGGCCCGCAGAGCCAGATCGAGCGCTTCCGCCGCTTCCAGATCAGCGACGAGGTCGCCAACAAGTACGGCTACCGCAAGCTGACGCCGGAGCTGAAGGCGAAGATTTTCGGCTTGAACGCCGCGCGCCTGTACAAGATCGATGTGAAGGCCCGCCGCGCCGCGATCAAGAACGATCAGGTCGAGCAACTGCGCTCGCAGTACCTGGAGAATCCGCAACCGTCGAACACGCAATTCGGCTGGGTGTGGGTGTAAACAAGTAGGCAGCAGGCAGTAAGCAGTAGGCAGAGATCGCTCCGTAGGAGCGCAATGTTTATCGTCAGTGGTTGGTGATTTGATCAAGCTCCGTAGGAGCGGCATGTTGACATCGCGCCCCTACGGGGCTTGGATTCTTTTCCAGGACGCAAGCTATAAACATTGCGTCCCTGACGGGACTGGAAACGAGATGAAAAGATACTGGATCGGGTTCGTCATCCTCTTCGCCCTCTGCTGCGCCGCATTCGTCGGCGTCGCGCCGGCGCAGCAAAGCAATGGCTCACAGTCTGCGACCGCTACGGTCGCCAAACCGATTGAAGAGATGGTGGCGATGCGCGATGGCGTGCACCTGTCAACCAGCATCTACCTGCCCGAAGGCAAGGGGCCGTTCCCCGTGGTGCTGATCCGCACGCCTTATGGCAAAGGGACGCAGTCGGTCGGTTACGCGGCGTGGACGCAGCGCGGCTTCGCGCTGGTCACCCAGGACGTGCGCGGCAAAGGCAAGAGCGAAGGCCCTTATCGTCCGTTCATGGACGATCACGTCGATGGCTTCGACACCGTGGAATGGATCGCCAAACAGCCGTGGTCGAACGGCAAGGTCGGTATGTTCGGCGCGTCGGCGATGGGCATCGCGGCGAATCTGGCGGCGATGATGAACCCGCCGCATCTGGCCGCGACCTTCGTAATGGTGGCGCGCTCGAGCATCTTCAACCAATCGGCTTTCATGGGCGGCGTCTTCCGCAAAGAGCTGAACGAAATCTGGCTCAAGCGCCAGGGCGCAATCGACGTACTCGAAGAAACTTTCAAGCACAACGTCTACGATCACTTTTATGACATCGCCGAGATGCCGCTCTACTGGGACAAGATCAAAGTGCCGGTCTACAACTATGGCGGCTGGTATGACATCTTCGCGCAGGGCAACATCGATAATTTCGTCGGCCAGCAGGCACAGGGCGGAGCGCTGGCGGCGGGCAATCAAAGGCTGACGATGGGGCCGTGGGGTCACGGTCAGATTGAAGAAGTCAAGTACCCGTCGAACTCCGCGATCAACGCCACCGAAGAAGCCTTGCGCTGGTTCGACTACTGGTTGCAAGGGAAAGACAACGGCATTATGGACGAGCCGCCGGTGAAGTATTACGTCATGGGCGATGTCAACGATGCGAAAGCGCCGGGCAACGAATGGCGCATGGCGACGAGCTGGCCTGTGCCTTCAAAGACGACTTCTTACTTTCTCGCTCCGGGCGGCGGCTTAAGCGACAAGCTGCCGGGGACGGGCGAAAGCGCGGACACCTACAAGTACGATCCAAAGAATCCCGTGCCGACCATCGGTGGCGCCAACCTCAACATCAAGAAGGGGCCGATGGATCAGCGCGCCATAGGCCAGCGTGCCGATCTGTTGAAATTCATGACGCCGGCTCTCGACGCGCCGGTCGAAGTGACGGGCCGCGTCAAGGTCGAGCTCTGGGCCGAATCCGACGCCGTCGATACAGACTTCACGGCGAAGCTGGTGGATGTCTACCCGGACGGCACCGAGCGGTTGGTGTTAGATTCGGCGGTGCGCGCCCGCTTCCGCGAGGGCTATGACCACGAAGTCTGGATGAAGAAGGGCGAGGTCTATCGCTTTACGATTGATCTGTGGTCAACCAGTATTATCTTTAACAAAGGCCACCGGATTGCGATTCACGTCAGCAGCTCGAACGATCCGCGCTTCGACCCGAACCCGAATACCGGGAAACCTTTGCGCGCCGACAGCGAAGCCCGTGTGGCAACAAACGCCATCCATCACGACCGCGCCCACCCGTCGCGCGCCTTACTGCCGATTGTTCCGGTTTATAACGGCAAGCGACCTTGAAGTCTTTATCCAGATGACCGGCGGCGTGTGATGCGACTTACCGAGCGGGCGGGCCTTCTGCTTCAGGGCTTGAACTCCCGCCGTTTGCTTTCATCTGCGGCGTTGAGGCGCTCGGACATTCCCTTGAGCGCGTCTTTATTCCGTACTCTGATGGAGCTGCCGCCGCCCTGTATCGCGGCTTCTATCTCAATGCCACTGCACCCCAGGACGCGGTTCGGATTCTCGTTCGGGCCGGCCTCCCAGCGTGCGGCGGCGGGCAGCCCGTAGGTCTGCGCCACCTTCTCCACCCACTCATCAATGGTTCTCCACGTTGTGCCGACGTAGACGACGTTAAAGGCGATGACGCGACCTTTATAAACGCTGGCCGAGACCGAATCTACCCCGGCGAACGCTTGGCCGGCGGCGTCGGCAGCCGGGTCGAACGCCAGCATCATCGGCTCATTGCTCGTGGATGCTTTGACCTTTTCAAGCGCCTCTTTTATCTCTTTCCTTTTCGCGCTGCCGGGGAACAAGCCGACTAACTGGTCAACACTCATGCCGAGTCGAAGGCTGCGGACGGCGGGCGCGCTGGCTTCCGTCAGGCTGCACCCTTGCGCGGACGGCTCGCCCGTCACTTCTGTATAGGCCGGGATCAGCATGACGATGACCATGCAGAAACCGATAACGATCCTTTTCATGTTTACCTCCTGTTTTCTTATGTGAAATTGTCAGCCATGCTTCACCTTCGCACCGCACTTCTAGCTTTTACTTGAAGGTTAGCGCATGAAAATGGTTGGACAATTACCACTGCGGACGCGCCGCGCCGGCTCCGG